>CAMYJX010000019.1 GCA_947258825.1 uncultured Pseudomonadales bacterium | reverse complement strand
ACAGCACGACGGTCTTATCGGCGAACAGATCTCTGCTGCTCAGATCTACCCAATCGTGGTCGTTGCGGGTGCGGAACGTTACGTCAGGTACGCGCTGGCCTTTTCGATTCTTGTACATCTTTGGTCCTCTTTTCTGATGGTTTGCTAGTTAAACGGGTGTGGAAACAATCCGCGCTTCCGCGGGTCATCAGGCCAGGAGGCTGCGCAGCATCCAGGCGTTCTTTTCGTGAATCTGCATGCGCTGGGTCAACAGGTCCGCGGACGGCTCGTCGTTCGCGGATTCGACGCTGGGAAATACGCTGCGTGAGGTACGCACGACTGCTTCCTGGCCCTCCACCAGGCGACGGATCATGTCCTCGGCCGACGGCGCTGCCGAAGGGGCCGGTTCGTCCTCCGGGATGCTGGTCAGCTCGGAGAACTCCCGGTAGGAACCGGGCGCTGGATGGCCCAGGGCGCGGATGCGTTCCGCGATCTGGTCCACCGCCAGCGCCAGCTCCGTGTAGTGGGTTTCGAACAAGGTGTGCAGCGTTGCGAACTGCGGTCCGGTTACGTTCCAGTGATAGTTGTGCGTTTTCAGGTACAGGGTGTAGGTATCTGCCAGCAGGCGCGACAACCCGTTGGCAATTTCCTCGCGCTGGTCTGAAGAGATCCCGATGTTGATGTCCACGTTGCTTCTCCGTTGATGTTGCAGGAAGAAGCGTAGGGGGAGGAGGGGTATTCGTAAAATTGATTATTAATATTGAAACGATATGTATTGGCTATCGATGGCAGGGGTCAGCTCAGCGAGGTGGGTCCCCCGCTACCGTGGTTCTGTGCATGATGCGGCGGTGGCCGTTATACCCGCCCCGGGCGCAATGCTGGACTGACCGGTTGTCCCACATCGTCAGCATGTTTTCTGACCATCTGTGGCGATAGATGAATTGGCTTTCCGTGGCGTAATCGCACAATCGCTTGAGGAGCTGGCGAGCCTCTTCTTCCGGCAGGTCGACAATGCCGATGGCATACACGGCGTTGACCCAGAGCGCCTTGCGGCCGGTTTCCGGATGGGTGCGTATCAGCGGGTGCAGCTGGGTTTCATAGGCCTTGTCGCTGGGCAGAATGCGCATGCTGCGCTCGGGCCCGCGGCCCGCCTGGTAGCCTTCGTGGCTGTAAGGCCGACGGGCGCTGTGAATGACGGTAAGCGCTTCCAGCCGATGCTGCTCCGAACCTGGCAGCGCTTCATAGGCGGCGTAGCCGTCGGCGTACCAGGTCTCTCCGCCCACGGGCGGTACCTCTTTGGCATGGAGAATCGTCGCCGACGGTGGACAGGGCTGAAAAGACCAGTCCGAGTGCCATGCGCCACCGAAGGGGGAAACCTTTTCATGAGGCTCCCGGCGGATTTCCAGGATGTGCTCGTGGCCTGCAATAGGCGCGACGTACGGATCATTACCCCAGTCGCCGAAACTTCGGGTGAAGGTGTCCAGCTGCGGGTGGCTCATGGGCTGGTCGGGAAAGTAGATGACCTGGTGGGTGAGCCAGGCCTGGCGGATACCGACGATCTGCCGCTCGTTAAGGGGCCGACTGAGATCCACCCCGAGCACGGCGGCGCCGAATCCTCTCGCATGCGGGCGGATATCCAGGGCGGCCAGGTCTGCCGATTGCTCGTTGGCCCGCCGGGTCATGCGCTCACTCCCAGAAAGACTGCAGGGCGAAAGCCGTGCCGATCGCGACGGCGGCACCCAGAGCCAGGATCAACAGAAAGGCACCGATGTCGGATTCTCCCGATGCTTCAGCGCTGTCTTCCGCCCGGCGCTGACCCCGCTGGCGTGTCAGCAGGTACACTACGCCGACGAAGATCACCGCCGGAATGATGAGCTGGATGAAATACCGCATGGTCGAAATTCCCGATTCTCAGGCAGCATACCCAGATACTCTCGTCGTCCGCAAATACCATCGCCATCGCACCCGTCGCTGATGGATGGCCCCGCTCTCAGCGAGCACTGGCTGGCGGGATTGCTCATGGTGCTGTATACCGGCGTGCTGCTTTATAACGCCCGGGTTGGTCAACGTCAGAGCCGGAGCATGGCCGACTACTACGTAGGCGGTCGGAACATGGGCGGGATCGTGGTCGGCGTTTCTTTTTTCGCCACCTTCGCCAGTACCAACAGCTACATCGGTCATGCCGGAAAAGGCTACGAGTACGGCCTGCCCTGGATGACGATGCCCGTGTTCATCGTCGTTTTCACCTTTCTGTCGTGGTCTTCGGTGGCGCCGCGTCTGCGGCGCTTCACCAGCCACTGGGATGCCCTGACCCTGCCGGATTATCTGGAATCGCGATTCGGCTCCGCCCGCGGTTACCTTCGGCTGGCGGCCGGTCTGGTGATCCTGTTCGCGAGCCTTCTGTATCTGATCGCGATTTTCAAAGGCGCAGGCAATCTGTTTCAGGTATTCCTCGGGATAGGCTACGAAGGTGCCGTGGCGCTCACTCTGGTCATCGTCATGCTGTACACGTCCATCGGCGGGTTTGTTTCCGTCGTCCGCACGGATGTGGTCCAGGGCATCCTGATGGTGCTGGGATCGGTGACCATTTTTTACTTCGTTACCGACGCGGCGGGTGGCATCGGGCGCCTTCCGGAGCTGGCGGTGATGCCCGACACCGCGTCGCTCTTTACCTGGAGCGGAGGCATCCCCTTCATGGTGCTGGTTGGTATCGCGCTATCCGGGTCCTTGAAGCTGCTGGTGGATCCCCGTCAGGTCTCCCGCTTCTACGCCTTGAAGGATGAGCGGAGCGTTCGAACGGGTATCTGGGTAGCCGTCGTCGGCATCGCCCTCATACAGTTGAGCCTGTTCCCGGTGGGCATTTACAGTCACTTCCTGCTGGACGCCGTGTCAGATACGGACATGGTAATACCGACCCTGGTCACTCTGGGTCGCGGATTGCCTCGTCATCGCCATTGTCGCCGCCGCCATGTCTTCCATGGACAGCGTGCTCCTGGTCGGGGCCTCGGTCCTCTACAAGGATCTGGTGGAAACCTTCCATCCCACCGCTCATCCATTGACCTGGACTCGCGTCGGCGTCGTCGGCCTGGCGGGTACTGCCGCCTTCATCGCGCTGGAGCCGCCGGGTGGCATCGTGGAGATCACCATCTTCTCCGGAAGCCTCTATGCCGTGTGCTTCTTTCCGGCCATTCTCTTCGGGCTGCACTGGCGCCGTGGCAGCGCGGCAGCGGTTCTGGCCTCCATGGCGGTCGGGGTTGCGGTGCTTCTGGGCTGGATGCTCTGGGGCGGCAGCGGCTACCTTCATGAGGTTTTTCCGGCCCTCGCAGCCTCATGCCTCGTCTACCTGCTGGTTGCCTTGCGATCTGCGCCCGCGCTGACGTCCTGGCCGGAATAAACAGCCGGAATAAACAGCCGGAATAAACAGCCGGAATAAACAGCCGGAATAAACAGCCGGAATAAACAGCCGGAACAGATGGCCGAACCAGTCAGCCGGATATGCCGTGCACCTTGCGTGTCAGGATTTACTGGCGCCCGAAGTCTCTGCCCCGGTCTGCTTCTGCCGCTGTTTCGACGATCGGCGTCTGGGTTTGAAATCGAAATAGGTTCTGTGGATCTCGTTGTGAAGCTGCGAGATCTGGATCTGACATTCATCCAGGAATCCGTTCAGCTCGGCCGCGCTCAGCGTTCGGACGTCGGCGTGGGCAACGCTGCGGCGTATGCGGTTGACGGCTCGCAGCGGCCGCTCGTTGCGCGGCAGGCTGCGTAGGTTGTTGCGAACGGACATCAGCCCGTAGTCCACCGACCTTGGCAAGCGGGAATCGTTGAGGAGGAAATCGATCACCGGCCCCTGGCTGATGGGCTCGCCGACGGTGGTGTTGTAGCTCTGCAGCGCGAACAGAGATCGCAGCACGCTGCGCCACTGCACGTCGGCGAAAGGTTCGAGGTCCGTGGCGTCCTCCCAGAAGGTGCCGGTACCCACGTCGATGATGCGTGTGGTCATGTCGGCTCGCTCGATGAACTGGCCGATCCGAAGGAAGTTCCAATGGGCGTCGTGAAGCATGTTGGCTGACATGAAACCGTCGATGCGCTGAACGTGCTCGACGATCTCGGTCAGCCCCTGCAGACGGCGCGAGCGTGACAGCGGCTCAGTCAGTTTTTCCCGGCTCAGCAGATAGATCTCGTTGAAGTACTCGAAGGCGCGCAGGGGCATGAAACCCCGCACAATACGGGCGTTTTCCCGCACCCAGGACAGGGAGTTCAAGAGCGATCCGGCACTGCGAACGTCGTTGATCAGAAAACGGCACACGTTCTTCTCGTTCATCTCGTCGTAGAGTTTGGCGAACTCGTCCGCGCGGCCGGTAATCTCCACCAGGGGCCGCCAGCCTAGAGGCAGGCGCTTCGGCATATCGATTAGCAGGTTGGCGTGAACGATGACGAGGCGCGCCATGGTCTCCGACCGTTCCAGATAGCGGCCCAGCCAGTAGATTCGTTCCGCGGTGCTGGAGAGCGTGAGCCCGTTCATTCCAGGTCGACCACCCAGGTATCCTTGCTGCCGCCGCCCTGTGACGAGTTCACCACGGTAGAGCCTTTGCGCAGCGCCACCCGGGTAAGCCCCCCCGTGGTCACGAAGGTGCTGCTCCCGGAAAGGATGAAGGGCCGCAGATCCAGGTGTCGAGGTTCCGCGTGCATATCCACGAGTGTTGGCGCCGTCGAGAGCAACAGCATGGGCTGGGCCATGTAATTTCGCGGGTTGGCCAGAATCTGCCGGGCAAACTTGTCCCGCTCCCGCTTGCTGGCCTTGGGCCCGATGAGCATGCCGTAGCCGCCCGACTCGTTGGCCGGCTTTACCACCAGCTTTTCCAGGTTGGCCAGCACGAAGTCACGCTGCTCTTTTTCCACGCAACGGTAGGACGGAACGTTTGGCAGCAGCGGTTCTTCGTTGAGGTAGTAGCGGATGATGTCGGGCACGTAGGTATAGATGACCTTGTCGTCGGCGACGCCACAACCCGGAGCATTCGCCAGGGCGACCTTGCCTGCGCGCCAGGCCCTCATCAGACCAGGTACGCCCAGCTTGGAATCCGCGTTGAATACCTCCGGGTCCATAAAGACATCGTCGATGCGCCGGTAGATGACGTCCACCCTTACCAGCCCCTCGATGGTTCGCATATAGACGCAGTCGTCGCGGCCGACGATGAGGTCGGATCCCTGGACGAGCTGCGCCGACATGGCGTTGGCAAGGTAAGCGTGCTCGAAATAGGCGCTGTTGTGGATCCCCGGCGTCAGCACCGCGATCCTGGGTGCTTTCAGGTGGGAGAGAGCGCGCAGGCATTCGGAGAGCTGATCCGGATAGTCGTCCACCGGGTGTATGACGTACTCCTCGAAAAGCTCCGGGAACACCCGCTTCATGACTTCCCGGTTCTCCAGCATGTAGGAGACGCCGGACGGTACCCGAAGGTTGTCTTCCAGGACGTACATCTGGCCAGTGTCGTCCCGCACCAGATCGCTGCCGCAGACGTGCGACCACACGCCGTGAGGTGGGCTGATGCCCACGCATTGGGCGCGGAAGTCCTTGGACTTCTCGATGTACTCTCGGGGCAGAACGTCGTCCTCGAGGATCTTCTGGTCGTGGTAGATATCGTCTATGAACAGATTCAGCGCTTTGACGCGCTGCTTGAGGCCTTCGCTTACCCCATCCCATTCCCGCTTCATGATGAGCCTGGGTATGAGGTCGAATGGCCATTCGCGATCGATTGAGCCGCTGCCCTCGCCGGTATAAACGGTGAAGGTAATGCCCATCGACCTGATGGCCAGCTCCGCAGCCGTCTTGCGCTCGAGAAGTTCCTGGTCGGAAAGCCGGCTGAGAACGCTGCACAGGTTGCCCGCGCCGGTTCGGGCTCTGCCTTTTGAGTTGATGAGCTCGTCCCAGAACGGTTCCGCGCTGTACCCGCGCCAGTCGATACTCATGACAAAGAGGTGCTGAACATCGGCGAGCAAGCTCGCACAAATTCGGCCGCAGGTCCAGAACTGGCGCCCTGGGGCTCGCCCCTCTAGAATTCGCAACCGTTTCCCTAGGCACGAACAGAGCATGCTCGGAGGCAGCGTTCATCCGGATTTTGCGGACGTGGCAGCGACGCTGATCCCGCAGATCCCCAGGGATCGACATGCCGGTTCTGCCGTCTGCGTTTATCATCGGGGCATTCCGGTGGTGGATGTCTGGGGCGGCGTGAAAGATGTTGCCGGGAATCCCTGGCGGGCCGATACCACGGCGCCGTCGTTTTCTACAACCAAAGGGGTGGTTTCGACGCTTCTGCACCTGCTTGTCGATCAGGGCAAGGCGACCTATGACGATCCCATTGCCAGGCACTGGCCCGAGTTCGGCAGCCGGGGAAAGGGCCGCATCACCCTGCGCCAGGCGCTCTGTCATGAGGCGGGCCTGTATCGGATCACAGACCTCATCGACAGGCCCGGGGAGATGCTGGACTGGTCACATATGAAGCAGCTCATCGCCGACGCCGATCCGGCCCATGCCCCCGGCGAGGCCCACGGCTATCACGCCCTCACCTACGGCTGGCTGGTAGGTGGGCTGGTCGAGGAGATTGCCGGCAAACCACTGCAACAGGTTCTGCTTGATGAGCTGGTTGACCCGCTAGAGCTCGATGGCATGTTCATTGGCCTGCCCGACGGCGAGCTGCATCGCCGCGCGGAGCTTACCAACGGGGTTACCGTGCGGGGTCGGCCGATGAGAGACTGGCAGGAGACGCTTTACGAGTGGGTGGAAACGGGGCTTGGCTGGGCCGGGGTCCAGTTGCAAGAATTTCACTCCGCTTTGAATCCGTTCAACGAGCCGTTCGACTGGAACGCGGCGGAAACGGTGCAGGCCGTTATCCCTGCGGCCAACGGTCAGTTTACCGCACGCTCGCTGGCGCGGATGTATGCGCTGCTGGCGGGTGGCGGGCAGCTCAACGGCGTGCGTCTGCTTGCAGAAGACCGGGTCAGGGAGATCTCGCAGGTGCAAAGTCGCAGCCGAGATCGGGTGCTGTTTCTGCCGATGCACTGGCGTATGGGCTACCACCGGGCTTTTACCGTCGGGGTCAGCGCCGCCTACGCCTTCGGGCACTATGGCTACGGGGGCAGCGGCGCTTTCTGTGATCCGACCCGGGAACTTGCGGTGGCGTTGACGCTGAATAGCGGCGCCGGCACCCCCATGGGCAACAGCAACATGCCGCTCATAGCCCGGGCTGCGTTGCGGGCAGCGGACCGGGTGCGCTGATGGACAAGGACGTCAACAGGCTTGCCGAATGGTTGGCTTATAGACGCCGGGTGGCGGTGATCTCCGGCGCGGGCTGCAGCACGGCCTCCGGCATCGGAGACTACCGTGATGACGACGGCAGCTGGAAGCGGAACCCGCCGGTGCAGATGCAGGACTTCGTCAGAGATCAGGCAACCCGTCGGCGCTACTGGGCACGCAGCATGCTGGGCTGGCCCATGATGTCCCGGGCACGCCCTAACGGGGCCCACGCCGCGCTTGCCGCGATGGAGACGAGGGGCTGGCTGAACGGTCTCATCACGCAGAACGTGGACGGTCTGCACCAGGCGGCCGGACATCGTCAGGTGCTGGATCTGCACGGTCGTCTGGCAGAAGTCGTCTGCCTGCAATGCGATGTGCGCTACCCGCGCTCAGCGATGCAGCAGCTGCTGCATCGCAGCAACGCTTTCATGCAGGATGTCATGGCCTCTGCAGCGCCGGATGGGGATGCGGACATTGCCGATGACCTGGATCTTTCTGCTTTCCGGGTGCCCGACTGCCGTCGGTGCGGCGGCGTGCTCAAACCCGACGTGGTCTTCTATGGGGACTCTGTCCCCCGGACACGGGTGGCCGAAGCCTACGCCATGGTGGAATCCGCGGATGCGCTGCTGGTGGTCGGGTCGTCTCTGATGGTCTTTTCCAGCTTCCGTTTCTGTCGTCGGGCGCAGGAGCTCGGCCTGCCCATGGCGGCGGTCAATCGCGGGGTGACCCGGGCAGACCAGTGGATTGATCTCAAGATAGAAGACGATTGCGCCCGGGTTCTGCCTGCGGTGCTAGAATCCATGGACGGAAAAGAAAAGGTCTGATTTTCGATTTTCCCGGGTGTTAGCGGCCCGGCCAGATGTCGGTTTCAAACACATGCTCACTCTCTGCTTGAAGCCATGATCGCGCAGGAAGGGCCCGGTTTCCTCAGCCTGGTTCTGCTGGTCATCGTCATTCCCATGCTGATTTCGGTTGCGCCGCTGGCGGTGGCAGAGGTAGCGACCGCGAGCTGTCAGATGCTCAGCCCGCTGGATGCTGATGACCTGATGCTGTTCCAGTTCGAGAGCGATCCGGTGGACCGGGAGACGCTGCCCAGGGGCATGCGCTTCACCGTTGGAGAAATTCGCGTTGTCCGTCAGCGCGTGTTCGAAGAGGAGAAAAACTGGTTGCACCGGGTGGCGAATCGCTACCACCCGCTTACCCGCGAGGACGTCATACTGGCCATTCTGCCGTTTCGCGGCGGTTCGACGGTAGACACGCGAGCGCTCGGGGAGGCGGAGCGCATTCTTCGGAGCAAGCCTTACCTCTACGACGCACGGGTGATCCCTTATCAGCGTTGTGGTGACACGGTCGACATATACGTGGTCACCCGGGACGTCTGGTCGCTGGAGCCCCGCCTGTCTTTTGATCGTGCCGGTGGAGAGAACAGCTACGCGCTGGGTATCGGCGACAGCAACATCATGGGCAGCGGTCGCGCCTCTTACTTCTCCTACTTCAGCAACGAGGATCGTGACGGGGTCGCTTTTTCCTACGCCGATCCCAATCTTCGCCAGACGCGCTGGGCGTTGAACCTGCTGGCAGCAGATTCCAGCGACGGGTCGCGATATGCAGCCGCGATCCGGCGTCCTTTTTTTGCCCTCGATACGCGCCGGGCGATGAATCTGGCCGGCGATCGGTACCGACGCCAGGAAGGCCTCTACTTTCTGAGCAGCAAATTCTGGGAGTATGAGGTGGACAGCCGCGTGGGGGATTTCTCCCTGGCTGCTTCTCCCGGCATTCACGATGGCACCGTTAATCGGTTTCGACTGGGTCTTGGCTATGAGCGTTATGAATTCGACTACCCGTTAGCCCTGCTGGCTCGCGTTGACGTGCGGGACGCCGAAGACCGCAAGCTGGTGTATCCATACTTTTCCTATCAGCGGATTCGCGATAACTATGACAAACGCTTGAACCTGGATCGCGTCTATCGGACCGAGGACGTTGCGCTGGGCAGCGTGATGGGTGTGCAGCTGGGCTGGTCGGCGGACCGGTTCGGCGGGAAAGGGGACAAGCTGATAGGGAGGTTCAGCTATCAGGATTCCCTCTGGCTGGCCTCGAACCAGCTGCTGACCTACGACCTGTCACTTGCCGGACGCTACGATCTCGATCGGAATCGGAGTGAGGATGTTCTGGCGCAGGTCGAGCTGAGCTACAGGTACCGCCATGCCGAGGCATTTGGATTGCTGGCCCGAGCTGCGATGGCGGTTACGCACAACCCGCCGCTGGACAAACAACTGGTGCTCGGCGGCGATACCGGATTGCGCGGCTATCCGACGCGCTATCAGATCGGTGACAGCTGGTATCTCCTGACCATCGAAGAGCGCTACTACTCCGATATCTATCCTTTCCGCATGTTCAGGCTGGGCGCCGCTGTGTTCGCAGACGTTGGTCGGGCCTGGTACCGCAACGAGGCCCCCGGCTGGGTACCGGCGGACAGAAGCGCCAGTTACTTTGACACCCTGGCCAACGTCGGCGTGGGCCTGCGTCTGGAATCCACGCGCACGCGCCGCGATCGTCTGTTGCACATCGATCTCGCGCTGCCGGTGCGGGATGGGCCTGAGACCCGAAACCTGGAACTCACAGTTACGGTCAAGCAGAGCCTGTGAAGTTTCCCGGGCCGAAGGCATGACTGGCAGCCGTCTCGAGGGCCCACTCGAGGAGCCCACTGCCCTATCCCAGCACCAGCTCCGCCAGCATTTCCAGCTCCGTGGCGCTTCGAGCGGAAACCAGCAGTGAAGTCAGCGGGGTTTCCTGCCAGGCCTGCAGGCGGTCTCGTATTCTATCCACCGGCCCGACCAGCGAGATCTCATCCGCCAGCTGATCCGGAACCGCCTGGACCGCCTCTGCTTTGTTGCCGGCGAGAAACAGGTCCTGGACCTTGTCCGCCTCGGCCTCGAAACCCATGCGCCCCACCAGTTCTTTGTGGAAGTTGCGTTTTTTGGCGCCCATGCCGCCAACGTAAAGCGCCAGCATCTGCTTCACCGGCTGCAGCCCCTTTTCGACGTCGTCGGTGACGTTGACCACCACGCCCTGAGAGATTTCGAAGTCGGGTTTAGCGTTGGAAAGCGATGGCGCGTAGACGTCCTGTCGATACGGCGAGTAGTAGAGGGGCAGCCAGCCGTCGGCGATCTCCGCGGCCAGCGCGACGTTCTTGGGGCCCTCGGCGCCCAGAAATATCGGCAGGTCAGCACGCAGCGGGTGAACGATGGGTTTGAGTGCTTTGCCCAGACCCCAGGACCCTTCCCCGGTATAGGGGAGCGGGTAGTGCGGACCCTCACTGGCCACCGGCGTTTCTCTTTCCAGAACCTGGCGGATGATGGAGATGTATTCGCGGGTTCGGGAAAGCGGCTTGGAGAAGGGCGCCCCGTACCAGCCCTCGACCACCTGAGGACCGGACACGCCGAGCCCCAGAATCATTCTGCCGTGGCTCAGATGGTCGAGCGTCAGCGCGGCCATGGCTGCGGCGGTGGGGCTACGGGCGGAAAGCTGACACACGCCGGTTCCCAGGCGTATCCGTTCGGTCTGCGCGCCGATCCATGCGAGTGGCGTCAGCGCATCTGAGCCGTAGGCCTCGGCTGTCCAGACCGAGTCGAAACCCAGCTTTTCGGCTTGCTGCGCAAGCTCGACGTGATTGGTGGGTGGCTGCGAGCCCCAGTAGCCGAGCTGCAGACCGAGCTTGAGTTTGCCCATAGGAAGTGTCCTCCAAAAACTGACCGGAAAGTATACCTCGATCTTGAGTGCGGCCCCGGGGCTGCGCTATAGTTTTGCGCGCGGTTTTCTCACCGCGTATCCGCAGCCAGCAACTGACTCGGACGTTAATGAGCGGCTACACAACTCGCGAAGTTTCCGACCTTATCGGCCTGAAGCCTGATCAGGTGCGCCACTACGTTCGGCGATCGCTGATCGAGCCTGCGCGAGGTCCCCGCGGTGAGTTTCGGTTCGATTTTCAGGATGTGGTGTTGCTGCGCACCGTCAAGGGCCTGCTGGAAGCGAACGTTCCCTCACGCCGCGCGTTCCGTCTGCTTGTGAAGCTGCAGAAAGAGCTGTCCAGCGCAAGATCGCTGGCGGCGGTGCGCATCTTTGCCGATGGTAATACGGTGGTCGTTCGGGAAGACAACACGATGTGGGACGCGGAATCCGGTCAGGTCCGCATGGATTTCGAGGTTCAAGCGCTGCCAAAGAGCGTCGCCAGCCTGGCCAATCGGAATCTGATTGTCGCCCGGGAGGTGGGCGCTTACGACAGCGACGAGTGGTATAACCTCGGGCTAGATCTGGAAGAGATGGAACCGGAAAGGGCGCCCGAGGCCTACGCGCGAGCCATTGAGCTCAATCCCCGGAACGCTGACGCCCACGTCAATCTTGGACGGCTGATGCAACTGCACGGAAATATCAAGCAGGCCAAGCGGCACTATGAGCATGCGCTTTCCGTCGTGCCGAATCATCAGCTGGCCCTGTACAACCTGGGCACGGTTTTTGACGAGCTAAACGAGATGGAAGCAGCGGCGGATTTTTATCGTCGGGCGCCCGCGGTTCCCGACGCCCATTTCAACCTGTCGCGCATCAGCGAGCTGCGAGGGGATGAGCTTTCGGCCCGGCGCCACATGCGAGACTACCGCCGGCTGCTCGATGTGGAATAGCGGGCCCGCATCACCAGCTTGCTGACGGCCAGAAACACCAACAGCCCGGACGCCCTGGCAACGTCCTCGGCTGGCTGGGTTTCCGTACCCCGGTTCAGTCGACGTTGATCAGAGGAATCAGGCGTTGCTGGCGCCGACGACCCGAGTAGATCAGGGCGATCAGGATGCCGGCCGCTGCCGCCAGTGCCAGCGCGCAGGCGGCCAACGCGTCGACGGGGTTCTCGGCGATCTGGCCCAGCTGATAGACGATCACCGCTGAGCCATAGGCCACCACCACCGACCAGGCGACGCTGAAGCCTGCCCAGTAGCTCCCCAGTTCTTTCGCGATGACCCCGACGGTGGCCACGCAGGGCATATAAAGCAGAACGAAAAGCAGGTACGCGAAGGCGCCCAGACGCCCATCGAACAGCTGTTGCATGGCGCCGATGGTCCCGACGTTGACGTTCTGCTCCTCGGCTGCCTGGGCCGTATCGCCAAGCTCCCCAAGCCGCACCCCCAGGGGATCGGCGAGCTGGTTGCCCAGATCGGAAAGGTTGTCGGGAACGCTGCGGAAGGCGGCCTTCACAGTATCCAGCAAACTGCCTTCGACGGCGGGGCCGTGCGGCGCGTAGAGCGCGTCCAGCGTTCCCACGACAACCTCTTTGGCGAAAATTCCAGTGAAGATACCCACCGTGGCAGGCCAGTTGTCCTCCGTGATCCCTATGGGCTCAAAAAGCGGCGTGATGCTCTTGCCGATAGAGGACAGCAGGGATTTTTCGGTATTTTCGTTGCCCAGGCTGCCATCGGTGCCGATGCTGTTGATGCTGTTCAGCACGATGACCACCAGGACGATGGCCTTGCCTGCCCTGATTACGAAGCCTTTCAGGCGTTGCCACGTCTGCAGCATCAGGCCTTTCAAGGTCGGCATGTGGTAGGCGGGAAGCTCGAGCAGAAAATGGCTCTCAGGCGCCTTCAACAGGTAACGCCGTACGGCCAGGGCCGACAGCACGGCCACCGCTATGCCGATGAGGTACAGGCCAAAAACCACGTTCTGACCGTTGGTTGGAAAGAATGCGGTGGCAAAGAGGGCGTAGACGGTCAGCCGCGCGCCGCAGGACATGTACGGGGCCATGATGGTGGTAAGTATGCGATCAGGCTCACGGTCCAGCGTTCGGGTTGCCATCACCGCTGGTACGTTGCAGCCGAATCCGACGATCAGCGGCACGAAAGACTTCCCGGGCAGGCCCAGCCGGCGCAGGGCACGGTCGATGATGAAGGCTACGCGGCCCATGTAACCGGAGTCTTCCAGGAAGGATAACGCTAGAAACAGAGCGCCGATTACCGGTATGAAGGTTCCTACCAGCTGAACACCGCCCCCGACGCCGTCAGCCAGCAGCGCGATCAGCCAGGGCGGCAGATGTGCAGCGCTCAGCAGCTGTCTCGGACCCTCTACGAAAAGCACGCTGCCCAGCAGGTCAAAAAAATCGATGAACGCGGAGCTGACGTTGATGGCGAACAGAAACATCAGATACATGACGCCCAGGAAGATCGGAAACGCGAGAAACCGGTTCAGCACGATGGCGTCTATGCGATCGGTGACGGTGCGCCGCACCGGCGTGCTGCGCACGCACCGCTGCATCAGGTCATCGATGTACGCGTAGCGGGCCTCAGCGCTGGCCATGGGCGCCCGTTCGGCGGGCCTGGTCTGGCGGGCCGCCCTCTCGATGGCGTCCTTCAGTGGCCCGATGCCCTCGTTGCGGCTCGCCACGAGGGGAACCACCGGCACGCCCAGCTCGCTGGCAAGATGAAAGCTGTCGATATGCAGGCCGTGACGGTCCGCAACGTCGATCATGTTAAGCGCGACGACGACCGGTAGGCGTCGTTCCAGCAGCTCTATGGTGAGGAACAGGCCTCTCGCCAGGCTGGATGCGTCTATGACGTTGACCACGACATCCGGCCCCTGCCCGGCCACTGTCTCTTCGTCGGTCTCGACTTCGGTTGGTGCGGAGAGATAGCTGCGGGTGATGCGCTCGTCCAGGCCACCGTCGGTGGGTGCCAGGCTGTAGATGCCGGGGAGATCCACCACCTTAATACCCTGCTGACCATGGGTGTAGGCACCCGTCTTCCGCTCCACGGTAACGCCGGGCCAGTTGCCCACGCGTTGCCGGGCGCCGGTCAGGGCGTTGAAGAGTGTGGTTTTCCCGCAGTTCGGGTTGCCGACTAGGGCTACGACTGACATTCCCGTTCCAGTTGCAGGCAACCGGCCTCGCTGGGGCGCAAGGCCAGGGAGAATCCGCGGAACCGGATCTCCATTGGGTCGCCTAGGGGGGCGACCCGCTGGACTTCAATTCGCGTCCCAGGTATCAGGCCCAGGCACATCAGCTGGGATGCATAGGCGCTCTGCTCGTTATAACCGGCCACGCGGGCGACGTCGCCGATTTGCAGGTCTGAAAGCAGTACGGGCATGAGGTCCCCGGAAAACAGGCAATCAGCCATTTAAATCGAAATAATTCTCATTTTCAATTGAAAATTCGGATGGATGCCTGGGTCGTTGCTGATGGTTTGCTCGCGGTCTTTGCTCGCGGTCTTTGCTCGCGGTCTTTGCTCGCGGTCTTTGCTCACGGTCAGGGTGGGTTGGCGGATGCTGGCTGAATGCCGATCCACGGCGGGAATAATGGGTCAGTGTTTGCGCTTGCGGACGAACAGCACCATCTCGTGATCGACCAGTTCGTAGCCGTGCTCTTCGACGATGTCTTTCTGCAGCGCCTCGATGCGCTCGTTGATGAACTCGGTGACCTTGCCGGTATCGACATCAACCATGTGGTCGTGATGTTTTTCCGGCGCGAGCTCGTAGACGGCGTGCCCTTCGGCAAAGTTGTGACGCGACACGATGCCGGCAGATTCGAACTGGGTCAGGACTCGGTAGACGGTCGCCAGGCCCACGGAGTCTTCCGTGTCGAGCAGGGCCTTGTAGACGTCCTCGGCGCTCAGGTGGTGGGGGTTCGCGCTCTCGAGTACCTCCAGGACTTTCAGCCTGGGCAACGTGACCTTCAGGCCGGCGCGTTTTATCTCGGATGCGGGCACGGATCCTTCCTCAACTTCTGGTGGGAAGGTATCCCAAGGGGCTGCTACCGGCAAGGTTCGGTTACCATTGCCCGCTAGGCTGAAATTTGGCGCGGAGCAGGTGATATGGCTGATCTGAGAGGTAAGGTGGCGGTGGTCACCGGCGGCAGTCGGGGGGTCGGCAAAGGCGCCGCTGAAGGTCTCGCCGAGGCAGGCGCTACCGTCTACATCACGGGGCGCAGTGAAAGTTTCGACGAGCCGCCGGCGGATCGAACCATTCAAGCCACCGCCCGTCGGGTGGACGAGTTGGGAGGCACCGGTGTGGCCGTACCGGTGGATCACGACAACGACCACGAGGTTCTTGAGCTTTTCGAGCGCGTCCGACAGGAGCAGGGTCGGCTCGATATTCTCGTCAACAATGCCTACAAAATACCGGATCCCCCGGTCTGGGGCGGTGGGTTCTGGGAGCACCCGCTTTCCGCCTGGGACGATCAGTGTGGAATCGGGCTGCGCGGTTACTACGTATCCGCCGTCTATGCTGCACCGCTGATGGTCGAGCAGGGCAGCGGGCTCGTGGTCAACATCTCATCCCGCGCCGGTGGAGAGTACGTATTCAGCGCGTCTTACGGCGTCGGTAAGGCCGGGGTGGATCGTATGGCCAGGGATTTTGCCGTAGAGCTGCGGCCGCACGGGGTTGCGGCGCTGTCGCTGTGGCCGGGTTCGGTGAAGACCGAGTTCATCATGGACGCCGTAGAGCGCGGTGATGTCACCCTGGATGCGAGCGTCGCCCAGTCTCCGCGGTTTACCGGCCGCTGTATCGCCGCCCTGGCGATGGATCCCGATGTGATGGAGAAATCCGGCGGCGTCTACAAGGTTGCAGACCTGGCCCGGGAGTATCGGTTTACCGATCCTGACAGGAATTGATCGATGCGCGATCGCGAGCTGGATATCGTCACGCCAGACGGCGTCATGAACACCTTCGTCACCCATCCCGAGGAGGACGGCCCATTCCCGGTGGTGCTGCTGCTGATGGACGCCCCGGGGCGGCGTGAAGAGCTCAGCGACATGGCCCGTCGGTTGGCTGCAGGCGGCTACTACGTCATGTTGCCTAATCTGTATTATCGACGCGTGCGCGACTTTGCTCTGACGCCGGAACTGCGCTCGGAGATGATCGCTCACATGAACTCGCTGACCAACGCCATGGTTTGCGAAGACGCCCGGGCCTTGCTGGCGCATACGGGCCAGGACCCTGAAGCGGGCAGCGGGCCGGCCGGCTGCGTGGGTTACTGCATGAGCGGACCGTTTGCCTTTGCCCTGGCAGCGGCAATTCCGCAGCGTATTGCTGCGGCAGCCTCGTTCCACGGCGTTCGGCTCTGTACCGAGGCGCTGGATTCACCCCATCTGACCGCGCGTGAGGTTCGCGGAGAGCTTTATTTCGGCTGCGCGGAAACGGACGAGTGGGCACCTGCCGAAATGATAGAGGCTCTGGACGCGCATCTGGCTTCCGTTGGCGTCCGTTATCGCATCGAGACGTACCCGGGCACCGTTCATGGCTTCGTCTTTCCTCAGCGCCCGGCTGCCTATGACCAGGCTGGCGCGGAAAGACACTGGGAGCGTTTGTTCAGCCTGTTTCGACGCCGTCTTTAGCAGCGGCGGAGCCCGGTGCTGCCGGTGGACGTCGGTCAGGCGATCAGCGCCTCGATCTCCTCTTCGGTCAGCCCGGCTTTGCCGGCCGCCTTCCGGATGCCCCGCCAGCTGCGGTCGTCTATGGGAATGCCCTCGGCCAGACGCAGGGTCAGAGATTCCTGCTCCGGCTCGCCAGGCACGCGGACGCGGTCGAAGCCTTTTGCAGGCGTAGTGCTTTGCAGGTAGCGCACCATTTCCGTTACTTCGCGCTGAAAGCCTGTCAGGCCGCCAAACGCGGCCGGATCCAGCACCAGCATCAGCATGTGATTGATGATGGTGCCCGGGCGCTCGTGTTCCGGCTGGGCCGTCCACTCGCCGGCCAGGCCGCCTCCCAGCAGTTCGCACATAACGGCCAGCCCGTAGCCCTTGTGATTGCCGAAAGGCCCCAGAGCGCCGAAGGGTTCCTCGTACATCACGGCAGGATTGCGGGTCGGCAGACCCTCGTGATCCACCAGCACGCCCTCGGGTACCGGCTCGCCCTTCATATGGGCGACCCGCACCTTGCCGAGGGCGATGGCGCTCGTTGCCATGTCCAGCACCAGGGGCTCGTCGTCAACCCTGGGAACCACGCAGCAGAACGGGTTGGTCGTCATGCGGCGGTCCCTGCCGCCAAAAGGGGACACCTGGGGTTCATGGCCCACCACGTTGACGAAATGCACGGACACGTAACCGGCTCGCCCGCACTGCTCGCCGTAGGCTCCGATGCGCCCCAGATGATGGCAGTTGCGTACGCCCATGCTGACCACGCCGGTCTTTTTTACCCGCTGCAGCGCGATATCCACGGCTTCGCGGCCAACGACCTGGCCGAATCCCGTGCCGCCATCGACCATCAGCACCGCGCCCTGATCGCGAATCACTTCGGCATGGGCATCGGTTCGCAGGTGGCCGTTTGAGATGTTGGCGACATAGCTGGGAATCATGCCGACGCCGTGGGAATCGTGGCCCTTGAGGTTGGCCGTTACCAGGTGGTCGGCGACTTCTTCTGCTATCGGCGCGGTGGCCCCGGCGCTGGTGAAGATTCGGGCGGTGAAGCGGGCCAGCTTGTCATGATCGATTTGCATAGGTGACTCCTGACAGCCCGGCCGGTTTTCGGTCAGGCGATGACCAGACCTTTCTCGTTGAGGTACGCCTCGTTGAACAGCCGCGACTGGTAGCGGCTGCCGCTGTCACACAGCACCGTGACGACGGTGTGACCGGGCCCCATGTCCTGTGCCACTTTGACCGCGCCGCAGACGTTTATGCCGGTGCTCGAGCCGAAAAACCAGCCTTCTTCGCGCAGCTGTCGATAGACCATGGTGATCATTTCCTGGTCTGTGATCTGCACGGCGTCGTCTATCTCGGTTCCGCTGAGGTTGTCGGTAACCCGACTGTTGCCGATGCCTTCGGTTATTGAAGGCCCCTTGCTCATGCTTGCTTCGCCGGTTTTCACCCAGTTGTACAGCGCGCTGCCCATGGGGTCTGCCAGGACGATCCGGATGCCGTTGCTCTGTGACTTCAGGAATCGGCTGACGCCTGCAAGGGTGCCGCCGGTGCCCGTAGCGGCGACGAAAGCGTCCACCTTGCCGTCGGTCTGGGCCCAGATTTCCGGACCGGTAGATTCATAGTGGGCGTGGCGATTAGCCAGGTTGTCGAATTGGTTGGCCCAGACAGCGTCGGGCAGGGAATGCGCGAATCGTCCGGCCTGCTTCTGGTAGTTTTCCGGATCCTTGTACGGTACTGCGGGCACCTGACGCACCTCCGCTCCCAGCGTTTCCAGCAGCGTCACCTTCTCCGGAGACTGGGTGTCAGGCATGTAGATGATGCACCGGTAGCCACGGGCGTTGCAGACATGGGCCAGGCCGATTCCCGTGTTTCCGGCCGTACCTTCGACGACCGTGCCGCCGGGCTTCAGGGCGCCGCTGCGCTCGTGCTCGCTGATCATCCACAGGGCTGCCCGGTCCTTAACTGAGCCGCCTGGATTCAGAAACTCCGCCTTGCCGAGAATCTCGCAGCCGGTTTCCTCGCTCAGCTTGTTGAGGCGGATCAGCGGCGTGTTGCCGATTGTGCCCGCAAACCCTGATCGGATGTCCATAAGCAGTCCGGGTAGAATTCTGAGGCGCGATTCTAGCGTCACCGAGATTGCGAGACCAACCAGGCCTCTGCGGGACGCTAGAATGCTCACTTTGAAACGTTAAGGAGAATCCATGAGCGCAGCCAGTAGCACGTTAACCTCTGCCGACCTGACAGTATCACGGGAAGAGTTCCGCAAGCTCAACCCGGCTCGAGTGAGCCGTTTCCTGGAGCGGGTGAGGCGAGAGGTCGATGACGGCCTGCTGCCCGCCGCTCAGGTGGCGGTGGCCCGCAACGGCGTGCTCACTCTGCTGGAAACCTTCGGGGATGCCGACGAGCAGAGTCTGTTCTGCGTGTTCTCTGCAACCAAGGCCATCACTTCTTCTGCCGCCTGGCTGCTGATGCAGGAAAACCGGCTCGATCCTTCGGAGCGGGTTGGCGAGATCGTTCAGGAATTTGCGGACAACGGCAAGGATGCCGTCACCGTGGCGCAACTGCTCACCCATACGGCGGGTTTCCCTCACGCGCCGTTCAAAGCCCAGGACTGGCTCGACCGGGAAACCCGATTGAAGCGCTTTGCCCAATGGCGTTTGAATTGGGAGCCGGGCACCCGCTATGAGTACCATCCGACCTCCAGCATGTGGGTGATTGCCGAGATCATCGAGCGACGCAGCGGCCTGGCGTTTCAGGACTTCATACGGCAGCGGGTGGCTCTGGCCCTTGGCCTGCCGGAAATATTTGTCGGGCTGCCCGCAGACCAGAACGTCAGGGCTCTGCCCTGCGTGCACGTGGGCACGGCTCTGACCTCGGAAGATTACGCCCGGATGGGCCTGCCCGAGCCCCCGGTCACGGAAGTGACCGAAGAAGCCATCTCGAACTTCAATCGACCTGAGATCAGAGCGGTTGGGGTCCCCGGCGGTGGCGGCTTCATGAATGCCGCCACGCTGGCGCTGTTCTATCAGGGCATTCTGCATGGCGGGCTGAAGGTGGACGGAAGCTTCCAGGAAGTCTGGCGGGCGAATACCCTCGCGATGGCCCGCGAGGTGAGGACTGGCGACCTGAGGGATCCCGTTCACGGCAAGCTGGCGAATCGCGGGCTGGGCATCGTCGTTGCCGGCGAGGAGGCGCCCAATTTTCTGGGATTCGGCCATACCAATTCCCCTCAGGCCTTCGGCCACAACGGTGCCGGCGGTCAGCTGGCGTGGGTCGATCCGGCCACGGGCATTTCCCTGGCCTACCTGACCAACGGCCATGATCGGCACAGCGTACGACAGGGTCGACGCGGCGTGGCGATTTCCAGCCATGCGGCGGCGCTGACAGATCCCTCAGACCCCTGAGCTGCCTCCGATGAACTAAGCTTCCATCATGAAGCCTGTCTGTCTGGTCACCTTTCTGTGGGTTGTTTTGCTGCTGCTGGGTGTCCCCCCGGCAAGCGCTCAGTGGCGGGAAGACGTCCAGGACATCATGGGGACTCGGGTTCACGCCGAGATATGGGAGCAGGACCCGGCGCGCGGCGAGCGTCTGCTGGCGATGGTGATGGCCGAAATGCGCCGGATCGAGGCCGCGTTCAGTCCGTACCTGGAGAGCAGCGAGCTGTCGTTGCTGAACCGCCAGGCGCCGGGCGGCTGGGTTGAGATTTCCAGCGAGCTGTTCGACCTGCTGGAGAAGAGTAGAAGCGTGTCGGAGCTGACAGGCGGCGCGTTCGATGTGACCTATGCGTCCGTGGGCAGATACTACGACTACCGCGCGGGTGAGCGTCCACCGGACGAGCTTCTGAAGCAGGCGCTGGAAGCCATCGACTACCGCTACGTCGAGCTGGATCCGGAGCATCGCCGGGCGCGCTACGCCCGCCCGGAGGTCTATGTGGATCTGGGTGGCATCGCCAAGGGCCACGCGGTGGATCGCGCCATTGAGCTGCTGTTGGACGCCGGCGTCGCTCAGGCCAGCGTCTCTGCAGGTGGCGACTCGCGCATTCTGGGTGACCGCCGGGGCGAGCCCTGGAACGTGGGCGTGCGGGATCCCCGCCGTGAAGGCGTCATGGCTGTCATGTTGCCGCTCCTGGACACGGCCGTTTCGACTTCCGGTGATTACGAAAGATACTTCGAGGCAGATGGCGTCCGCTATCACCACATCCTCGACCCCGCTACCGGCGATTCCGCGCGCAACACCTGGAGCGTCACCGTCCTGGGGGCGGAAGCGACGCTGACGGATGCCCTGTCTACCAGCGTTTTTGTGCTGGGACCGGAGAAGGGCATTGCCCTCATCGACACCCTGCCTGGAATCGACGCCATCGTCATCGACGCGCAGGGGACGCTTCGCTACTCGGCTGATCTGGCGCCACTCACCGCGTCACCCTGATCGGCTCCTCCCTCTCGTCCCCTCTGGGCATTCGCTTCGAGTGTCGGGTCTCACTTTGCCGCCCCCGCCGCACTAGCCAGCGCCGGAACGTGATCCACGCCACATTCTTGCTCTCCCCGCTGATTTAACTTTGCGTCTCGGCCAGCTGCGGGATGCAGCGGGTTGGAAGAACGGGAACGGAGCGATGGCCAGTAACTACGGCTAGTAACTACAGCCGGTAGTCAGGGTCCACCCGGTTGGGTTGGAGCCAGGGTCGTTCGAAGTGAATCGGTCACGTCGGATCTCGCTGTCGGTCTCCGGGGCACGCTCTGGGGATTCGAGCAGTCGGCGGGTTCCGACGCCTTTTCCGGCCGTTCTCATCAGGATGCGCTTTGAATGGATTCAGGTAGTCATCCACCCGTCGCTTCGGCGACGGGCCGCGGCCAGGACGGCAGCGGAACGGGCAGCAGGACGCGCCAGACGGTAGCGGCCGGCAGTTCGAAAGGCCCCCGGGCCTTTCGACGGCGCACTGTTTGGTGTCCGGTACCGACAATTGACGAGAGCGCTGCAGGAGCAGCGGTTTAAGGAGGATCCTGTGAGTCTCAAGCGTTGTCTTTCCCCACTGCTCGCCGGTGGCCTGTTGATTCTGAGTCTTGCGCCATCGGCCTTTGCGGTCTCACTACAGGAATCCGCTCCGGACTTCACCCTCAAAAGCCTAGATGGGGGCAACCTGCGCCTGGACGAATACCGTGGACAGGTAGTGCTCATCAATTTCTGGGCCAGCTGGTGCGGGCCCTGTCGCCAGGAAATGCCGTTGCTGGATCGGCTGCACCAACGCTATGAGGACACCGGATTTGCCGTGCTTGGCGTCAACGTCGAAGGCGAAGTAGCACCGGCCCAGAAAATCGTCGACAAGACCAACATCAGCTTTCCGGTGCTCATCGATGAAGGCCAACTGGTCAGCGAGCTCTACAAGCTCGAGGCCATGCCCAGCACGGTGGTCGTCGATCGGGATGGCAGGATTCGCTACATCCATCGTGGCTACAAACCCGGCGACGAAGCCAAGTACGTCGAGGTTGTCAAAGAACTCATCAGGGAATAGCAGGCGCGTGCGCGCCGACGAGCACAAGGATTGATCGTGAACATGCATAGGATACTGCTACTGACGGCAATCGCTTCAATGCTGTTTCTGGCATCCGGCCGGCCGGCCTTTGGCGATGCGTCCGCCAGCGCCGATCCGGCGGCTGGCAAGGCAAGCGCCGGGGCAGGGCCCGCCCCTGCACCCGGGGACCTGGAGGATGTCAAAAAAGCGCTGCTTGAGCTCAAGCGCGACCTGGTTATCCTCGAGGAAGATCTTCTCTTCCCGGCCAGCTCCCAGGTGGCCGTTTTCCTGTCCATGGATGTGGGCGACTTCTTTCAGCTGGATTCGGTTTCCGTGAAGATCAACGGGGACGAAGTTGCCCATCACCTCTATACGGATCGTCAGGTGGACGCGCTCTACCGCGGCGGTGTGCAGAAGGTCTACGTTGGCAACGTCAAGCAGGGATCTCATCGCCTCACCGCTTTCTTCACCGGCCGCGGGCCGAGCGGTCGGGACTTCCGTCGCGCCGCGACGGTGGAATTTGAAAAGTCCTTTGATCCGGCCTTCGTCGAGCTGGCCATCAAGGATTCTTCAGCCAAGTACCAGCCGGAATTCGCAGCAGCGGTCAGCAACTGATCCGGGGAGGCTGCTAGCTCATGAAAGCGTTTCTCTGCGAGCTCATTCTCAGCTGCCTGTTGGCTGGTCCGGGTGCAAAGCCCATTGACGAGCTCACCTACGGGACGGCGCTGTTTGCTTTCTATCAGGAAGACTACGAACAGGCACTCGTTGACGTCATGGTTGCGGAAGCACAGGGGCGACAGGGAGAGGATCCGGTCAGATTCGACCTTGCGCTCGGAAGCTTTGCCTTCAAGGAGCGCATGTACGTTCTTGCCAGCAATACGTTCGATCAGGTGGCTGATGAGGAGCTGACGGACATCGATCGAATGCGCCTGGCCTTCCACCTCGCCCGGGAGCGATACCGAAGTCAGGACTGGCAGGGCATGGAACAGGAGCTGGCACGAATCGATCTCGGCAGCAACTGGCGGGGTCGTCGCCACAGTTATCCGGAAGTTTCGTTCATGACCGCCGAGGCGGCCATCGCTCTCGGAGATCTCGCGCGAGCCGATGCTGCGCTTTCTTCCATCGAACCAGGCGAAGCGTTTCTCGCCTATGGTCTGTTCAATCTGGGAGTCGCTTATCGCGCGTCCGGTGACCTGAACGCGGCCCGCGAGACCTTCACGCGGCTTGCAGAGTTCCCGGCAAAAGACCGGGTGAGCTTTGATATCGTGCAGCGTGCCCGGCTGGCGATGGCGGTAATCGCGCGTCAGGAAAAGCGCCCGCTGCAGGCGAAAGCCGTGCTTGACCGGCTGCCTGGCGAAGGTCGCTATCGGGACGTCGCTATGGCCGCGTACGCCGGTCTGGCCATGGAAAACGGCGATTACGAGCTTGCTGCGCGAATCTGGCTGACCATCCAGAAGGAATCCCGTTGGAACGCGAGCGTGGCGGCCGCGCAGCTGGGCTTTCCCATGAGCCTTGAGCACCTTTCTTCGTCCAGCCAGGCGCTGGATCAGTATCGGGTTGCAGAGCGGGTTTTCGAGAATCGCCTGGTGAGCCTGGAGCAGTTTTCCAGTCGGGTGGATGATCGGGCCTGGGTGCGGAACCTGCTGGAGACTCTGGCCGATACGGCCTCGGACACCATGCTCGCCACCGAGCAGGAGGAGGCCGATCGCGACGCGGCCCTGCGTTCAGATTCCGCTGTGTCGGCCTGGCGTGAGCAGCTCGGAAGAGATGACTGGCTGCAGTGGCTTGCCAGCGAAGACGTGCATCAGGTGTTGCTGGAATGGCGCGAGCTGAACGGCATGGTGGACTGGATTGGCACGCTTCCCGTCCGCCTGGAAGCTCTGGACGAGGTTGCCGTGGAGCGTCGTCGCCGCACGGCGGTTGCCCGGGAAATGATTCACAGCGAGGACCTGCTCGGCCGGAGAGCGAACCTCGAGGTCGACATTGACGAGGCGGCGCAGCGCCTGCAAAGCCTGAAGTCGAGCCCGGCAACGCTCACCGAGGCGTGGATGCATCAGCTGGCGACCGTGCAGGAGCTGGAACTGCTTCAGGAACTTTCCGACCTTTCTGACGGGGCGCGAATGGCGCAAGCGCATATGGCGCCCGAGGATCAGGACCGGTTCATGAAGCGAATTCGGCGCCTGGAGGGGACCGTATTCTGGCAGATTGCCGACCAACGGGCCGGCCGTCTTCGGATGCTGGACAAAGCGCTCGCCGAAGATCGTCAGCTGCTGGCGGACGTGGATGATCGGATCGCGCGGATTGCCGGGGCGGAAGCAAGCTTCGCTGCCGGTGTTGAGACTGATTTTCTGATCCTTGCCGAGCGCACGGAGACGTTGCGCAGTCGGGTCACAAGCGCGCTGAACAGCCGCGAAGACATGCTTGCTGCAGCCCTTCGGCGCGGTATGCAGCAGGAAGCCCGGGAGGTGGAAGGGTATCTGGCTACCGCGCGCATAGCCATTGCCCGTGCCACCGACCAGCTGGCGGCTCTGGATCAGCCTCAGCCGTTCGGTGGTGGCTCGTGATGTTCCCGCAGAAGCGGCAACGTGCTGAAAGCGACCGCCGGTCGTGGACGCTCGTGATGCTGGCTCCCTGCGTTTTCGCAGCGCTTTCCGGCTGCAGCTGGTTTGGCTCTTCAGACGTCATGGAATCCCGCGGACCGAAGCTGGCGCAGGTCGTTGATCGGCTGCCGGAGCTGGAAGTGCCGACGGCGCCGGCAGCGGCGCCCACTCGTGAAGAGGTGATGCTCGCCTATCGACGCGTTTACGGGACCATGGCGAACCAGGAGGAAGACCGGGCCATCGGTAAGCGTCTGGCAGATCTGGAAATGAGCGTGGGCGAAGATCTGGACATCGCCGGGCAGCCCGAGCCCTACCAGGCGGCAATCTCGCTTTATGAGTCTTTGCTGGACCAGGCCGAGGGCGGCGATCGGGATGAAATTCTTTACCAGCTGGCCCGGGCCTACGATCTCGCCGGGCAGACCGACAAGGCGGTGGGTTATCTTGACCAGCTCATCGTCGGTTATCCCCAGAGCCCTTTTCTTCTGGAATCCCGTTTCCGCCGGGCCGAGATCGCCTTTTCGCGGGAGCAGTATCGACCGGCCAGTGAAGACTACGCCTTCGTCGTAGACCAGGGCCCGGACACCCCTTACTGGCAGAATGCCAACTACATGCGCGGCTGGGCGCTGTTCAAGATCTCGGATCTCGACGCGAGTCTGGCCAGCTTTTTTACGGTCATTGACAGCCTGTTGCCCGAGAGCAATCCCGAGTCTCTGGCCGCTACCGACCGGGAGCTTCTGGATGACAGCTTTCGCGTAGTGACGCTGGCGCTGGGATATCTGGACGGCCCGGTGACCCTGGCGGATCAGATGGCGGCGCTGCAACGGCCGCAATGGCAGTACTTCGCGTACCAGACCCTCGCCGAGGACTATCTGGAGCGGGAACGTTTTCTCGACAGCGTCGCCACCTGGCAGATGTTCATCGACGAGAATCCCCTGGACGCACGCGCTCCAAATGCGCACATCGGCATGATCCAGACCCTCATCGAGGCGGATTTCCCGAGCGAGGTCCGGCCGAAGAAGGAAATGTTTGTCCGCCGTTACGGTATCTTCAGCGAGTTCTGGGACGTACACGGGGAAACCGCCCGGGCGGGCTACATCGATACCCTGAAGGAATACCTGGACGAGCTGTCCAAGTATGCGCATGCGGAAGCTCAGGAATCCGGAGAACAGGCCGACTACCTTGCAGCGGCAAACTGGTATGAAGAGCTGGTTGCCACGTTCCCCGAGGACCCGGAGACCGCCGAATATGTCTTCCTGCTGGGCGAGGTTTACACGGAAGCCGACGAGCTGGGCCGCGCGGTTGACGCCTACCAGCGGGTCGTCCGGGAGTTCCCCGATTATCCGCGGGCTCCCGAAGCCGGGTACGCGGCCATACTCGGGCTCGATGTGCTCGTCGATCGTGCCCCCGCTGACGAGCAGGAAATCTGGCTGCATCAGAAGATTGACGCGCAGATCGAGTTTGCCGCCGTCTTCCCGCTGGATCCCCGGGCGCCAGCGGTTCAGACCGATGCGGCTGACGGCCTGTTCCAGCTGCAGGAATACGACCGTGCGGTGGAGCTGGCCGACAACCTGCTGCGCACCTGGCCGGATCTGCCGTGGTCGCTGCGGCAAACGGGCCTTCTGGTTCTGGGCCACGGCTGGTTCGAGCTTGGCGAGTATGCGGACTCTGAACGGGCTTATCGACAGCTGCTGGCTGGTGAGCTCGAGGAGCAGGAGCGAGATTCCATCAGAGAGCGGCTGCTGGCATCAATCTACAAGCAGGGTGAGGCCAGCGAGCAGGGCGGCGAAATGGACCTTGCAGTCGGCCATTATCTGCGCCTGAAGGAAATCGATCCCGCATCCGAGCTGGCGATGCAGGGCCACTACGATGCCGTGGCGGTAACCGAAGGCGCGGGTCGAATCGGCGAAGCGGCCGCGCTGCTGGCCGAGTTCAGGCTGGCGTATCCTGGCAGCGAGCTGGGTCGCGACACGGCCAAGCGCCTTGCTGCCATGTACGAACAGACCGGCGACCAGACCGCGGCCGCCCGGGAATACGTGCGCCTTGCCAGCGAAGACCCCGACGGGGAAGTACGCCGTCAGTCCCTGTACCGGGCGGCCGAGCTGTATCTGGAACTCGATGATGTAAACAGCGCGGTGATTTACTTCAAAGACTACGCGCAAACCTACCGAAGCCCTCCGGATCTTCAGCTGGAAGCCATGCACAACCTGGATCTGCTGTATCAGCGTCTTGGCGACGGCCAGAGCCGGCGCTACTGGCTGGCGGAGAAGATCCAGCTCCACGCGAGCTTGGGCAGCAGTGCCGGCGAACGCGCCACCTACCTTGCCGCTGAAGCCCAGTACGTGCTGGCCGAGGACGAGCGAGCGGCCTTCGACGCGGTGCGCTTGACCAATCCGCTCAAGAAGAGCCTGCAGAGAAAACAGAAAGCGCTGAAACGCACGCTGCAGGCCTTCGAGGCTGCAGCGTCCTATCAGGTCGCGGACTTCACGTCTGCCAGCACGTTTCAGATCGCCGATCTGTACACGTCGCTTTCCGCAGCCATCATGCAGTCTGAACGCCCAGCCGGCCTTTCACCCATGGAGCAGGAGCAGTACGACATTCTGCTGGAAGAGCAGGCGTTCCCCTTCGAAGAGCAGGCCATCAGCCTGCACGAGATCAACATGCGTCGCAGCTGGGACGGTGACTGGGACCCATGGATCGAGAAGAGCTTCAGCGAGCTTGGCCGTCTGATGCCGGCAAGGTTCGATAAACACGAGGTGGAGGTGACTTATGTCGAAACCATTCACTGATGCCGCGGGGTTGCTTCTGCTGCTGGGCGTGCTGCTTTCCCAGGGATGCGCCAGCGGTGGCGATGCCCCCCGCACGACGGATACCCGATCAGCGGCTTCGGGAGATGCTGATTCGGCACCCACCGCCGACGCCGGCCCCCGGGCTGACATCCCGGCCGCCATGCAGGAAGCTGACGGGCTGTTTCCCGCCCTCGAACCGGGCCCGCCGGTTGCCGTGCCGGAGGTCAGGTCGCGCAACCTTGATCGCTTTGTCACGGCAACAGAGGCGTTGCGGGCAGGGCGGCTTACGGAAGCGGAAGGCCTGCTTCTGCAGATCACCGACGAGCAGCCGGAGCTGGCCGGCCCGTGGATCAATCTGGCCGAAGTTTTCATCGCCCAGGGCCGTGAGGACGCAGCGCGACTGGCGCTGGACAAGGCCATCGAAGCGAACCCCGCCAACTGTGCGGCACGCACAGAGCTGGGCGTCATGCTGCGCCGCGAAGGCGACTTCTCCGGAGCTGAATCTCATTATCGTGCTTGCCTGCAGGCAGCGCCGGATTATCGCGATGCCTATCTGAACCTGGGGATTCTTTATGAGCTGTATCTGGGTCGGCTGGAAGACGCGCTTGCCGCTTACCGCCGTTACCAGCTGCTGGCTTCGGAACCAGACCGGCGCGTTGCCGGATGGGTAATGGATCTGGAACGGAGGCTGGGCGTCTGATGGCGGGCTCAATGCGAATCATCGTTCTGCTGTTGTGTCAGTCGCTGACGTTCAGCTTTGCAGCCACGGCCGCGGAGGCCGAATCGCCTGCTGGAAGGATCGAACTTGATGAAACCGTGATCTCCGGCAACCAAGAATTACCGAAAGTCCTGTATATCGTTCCCTGGCAGCAACCCAGTGGGTTACCGGAGATCGAGTTGCAAACCGAATTCGCGGAGGAAGAACTGTTTCGTCGTCTTTACCCACCGGCGTATCGACGTGAGATGACCTACTTCGAGAACCTCAATGGAAAAGACCCGGAGGAGTAAGAAATGGATATGTACACAACAGTAGTGAGCTTCTTCCAGGACGGCGGGCCCTTTATGTACCCCATTGCCGTCGTGCTGGCTGTCGGCGTCGCGATCGCCCTGGAGCGATATGTTTATCTGGCCAACCAGACCAGAATAAACCGGCGTGACTTCGAGAAGATTCTGACCCTGCTCAAGCAGCGCAAACAGCGCGAGCTTTCCGGCGTGGTGCAGAAATCGAAATCCGCCATGAGCCGCATCATTGCCGACGGCATGACCCGCAGGGCATCTTCCCGTCGTCGGGACGACATCGAGTACGCCATGGAAGAAGGCCTGCTCGAAGTGCTGCCCAACATCGAGCGACGAACCCCCTATCTGGCAACCTTTGCCAACATCGCCACGCTGCTGGGCCTGCTGGGCACGATCATCGGTTTGATCGCTGCCTTCACCGCCGTTGCCAACGCAGATCCGGCGGAAAAGGCCACGCTGCTGTCCCAGAGCATCTCCATCGCGATGAACACCACGGCCTTTGGCCTGATGGCTGCCATTCCCCTGCTGCTGGTCCACTCCGTGCTGCAGTCGAAGACCAGCGCCATCGTGGAAAGCCTGGAGATTGCCGTAGTCAAGTTCCTCAACATCATGGAGGGCGACAACGCGCCCCCCGCGGCCAGCGCCAAGAAGCCGGCGATCACCGCGGGCTGATCGCGGCGCAGACGGTCGGTCTCAGCCGGGACTCCGGCGGGACCGCAACTGAAGGACAAGGATCGGAGCGCTGAGTATGGATCGCGTAAGGCACCGTAAACACAAGCATCAGGAAGCGGCAGATCTGGACGTTACCCCGTTCATGAATCTCATGATCGTGCTGGTACCCGTTCTGCTGCTGTCCATGGTGTTTACCCACACCACGGTAATCGACCTGAATTTTCCAGCCGGCGATGCTGGTTCGGAACAGTTCGATCCCGATGCCGTCCACCTGGAGGTCGTCGTGTCTGCCGACGGCCTGCGGGTGGCCGATGGCCGAGGCGGTACCATCAAGACGCTGCCGCTGGTCGATGGCGAGCACGACTATGAGAACCTCTCTCTGGTGATGCAGGAGCTCAAGCGCCGCATGCCCGAGAAGCAGGACATCATGGTGCTGCTGCAGGATGAAACCAGCTACCAGACGCTGGTTTCCGTCATGGATCGCGTCCGGAGCTACCCCACGGTTCAGCACCTGGAAGTGGTGCAGGCGGAGCTCTTTCCGGTCATCTCTCTGGGAGACTCGCCCAAACCGGCTGCGGGCGTTGCCGGTGTTGACCAGAGTGCAGGAGGCCGGTCATGAGTAAGCTTCGCCACCAGCATCGACGCGGCACCCAACGCAAACTCAAGAAAACCGCGGCGCTCAACCTGGTTTCGCTGATGGACATCTTCACCATTCTGGTGTTTTTCCTGATGGTCAACTCTTCCGAAGTGGAAGTGCTGCAGACCAACACGAAGATTGAACTGCCGGACTCCACGTCTGAAAAACGCCCGGACAACCAGCTGGTGATCTCGGTGAGTGCCGACGACGTCGTGGTCCAGGGCCGTCCGGTGGCCAGAGTGACGGATGCCATGGGCAGCAAAGAAAACGTCATCGAAGGGCTGAAGCAGGAGCTCGACTACCAGGCGCAGCGCAAGGGCGTCATCCCCGAGGGTGGCCACGAAATCACCATCATGGGCGATCGAGAGCTGCCCTATGCGCTGCTCAAGAAGATCATGTTGACCTGCCAGAGCAGTGATTTCGCCCGGATCTCTCTGGCGGTGAATCAACTGCAGGGTGAGGCGGTTCCGCCGCCCGGAGACGAAGCCGACCCGGGACCCGCCGATGCCGCGCTGCCTGAAACCGCCAGTCTCAATCGGGCGGGGAGGGAAGCCTGATGACCGCATTGGCGAACTATTCAGCGGGAGTATTTGCGCTGCCGTGGGATACGGGTCGCGAGGATAATCGCAGATTCCGCAAGTGGTTGAGCTATTGCCTGCTTATCGTCCTGTTCTGCGGCGTAGCTTTGCCCTTGCTCCCCGTGCCCGAAGCGGAGCGCGAGGAGCTGGAAGAGCTGCCTCCGCAGCTTGCGCGAATACTCCTGGAGAAGACCGAGCCGGTCGTTCCACCACCACCGCCGCCAAAGCCGGAGGTGAAGGAAGAACCGAAACCGGAGCCCGTACCCGAGCCCGAGCCGGTACCGAAGGTTGAAACCAAGCCTGAGCCGCAACCGACGGTTGCCGATGCCAGGGAGAAGGCGGCCGTTTCCGGGCTGCTGGCGTTCAAGGATGCCTTTGCGGATATGCGCGAAGCTGTAGACACGTCGAAACTTCAGGACACCGCGTCCATTCAGCGGGGCGCGGGAGAGGCGGCCAGCATCGACCGCTCGGTGCTGACATCCAAACACAGCGCCAGAAGCACAGGCGTCAATGTGGCCGCGCTTTCCCGGGATACCGGCGGTGTGGCCCTGTCCGGGCGGGAAACCACCAAAGTGGAGGCGCCGCCAAGCGCGGAAGGGACCGGTGGCGTTCGCGCTCCCAAGCAGGTGGATCCGAGGCAGCGCAGCATCGAAGAGATACGTCGGGTGTTCGATGCCAACAAGGGGTCCATCTTCGCAATCTACAATCGCGCGCTGCGCTCTGACCCGACCCTCCAGGGCAAGGTCGTCCTGGAACTGGTCATCAGTCCCTCAGGGCAGGTATCCGACGTCAACGTGGTCGCATCCGAGCTGGCGGACGAAGTGCTGGTTGCCAAGATCATGAGCCGAATTCGGATGTTCAACTTCGGCGAGCGTGACGTGAGCATCACGACCATCAGCTATCCGGTGCATTTCCTGCCCACCTGATAGCCGGTTCGAACGCATTCGAACGAATTCGAGAGACGCCATCCCCGGGCGGGCGTGCCGACCGCGCTCCGACCCTCCGGGTTTCCCTCAGCGATCGAGGTTGCCCAACCCCATGGGTCGGTCAACTCGACCGCTTCGGCGTCGCGTCACGGTCAGCCCGCCCGCCCGGGGATGGCGTCCCGCCAGATGGTTCCAAGCGTTTTGTGGCGTAGCTTGGCAACGAATGCAGGAACTCCTACGCGAGAAGTGCTGGCCGCGGGATTTAACGACCGTGAAGCGCCACCGAGTGGGGCGAATTGACCCGCAGGGGCAACTTCGACCTGCGAGGGCAACCCGGAGGGTTGGCGCTGGGTCTTTAAATCCCGCGGCCAGCGCTTCTCTCCCGAAGAACCACCCGCATTCGTTGCCCAGTTTCCCCAGCGGCTAGAGCGCGCGGCCATCGAGCCGATGTATCTCCCGGATCTGACAGCTCTGACCATCCGCAGTAAGGGCGTCGAACCCTGCCCAGATGCTGTCTCCTGAAGCGGTAACGCCGATGTGCCGTGCCCAGCGCAACTCGGGACACCGGCGACGCAGCGTCAGCAGGTAGCGTTTGTCGTCGGCGGTAGAAAGCAGCACATGGGAAAGATCGATGGCCGTCAGGTCCCCGGCGCTTCTGGCAGCCGGAATCTGCTCTACCTGAACCGCATTGCGCAGAAGTCCTGGGGGTTCGGCGCCTGCGTTCCCGGGGGAGGATTTCGGGAGAGACAGTGCTGTCGGCGCTGTCAGCGCCGCGCTGAGCAACCAGGCGCAGAGCAGCAGTTGTCGCGGGCGCAGTCGCGGGAGAGATGAGATTTGCATGAGGCTTCCTCCTGTTGGCGCGGGTGCAGCGCGGTAACACAGTCACTCTGAAGTTAGTGGCGTGAACCTTAACGCCACCTGAACCCCGGCGACGATTGCGCTTTTTGAACGGCGCCGGCAAAGTGACGGCGTATCTTCACCGACGGACACTGTGCATGATCAGCTTCAGGACAGCCGCGCCAGGGGGCGAGAGTGGCGAGACGCCGCAAGGAGCCGACGTTCGGTCGGGGAGCGGGTGGGCTGTAACAATGTGCCTGGCTATTGCGGTCCTGTCTTTCTCCTGGTCGGCGGCCATAGCCGATGAGGATGTGTTGCCCTATGTCGAGGCACGGTCGACCACGGGCGTAGAACTTGCTGATGAGATCTGGTCTCTGGCTGAGCTCGGCTATCAGGAACGACAGAGCAGCGCGCTTCTGCAACGCTACCTGAGCGGAGAGGGTTTCAGCATTGACAGCGGGGTGGCGGGCATCCCAACGGCATTCATCGCCAGTCACGGCAGCGGCAAGCCGATCATCGGAATTCTTGCCGAGTTCGACGCGTTGCCGGGCCTGTCGCAGGCGGCTGCTCCCCGACGACAGCCGCTGCTGGAAGGTGCGCCTGGGCACGCGTGCGGTCATCATCTGTTCGGTGCAGCGTCCGTTACCGCGGGTGCTGCCGTAGCGGCCTGGCTGGCGGATACCGGCCGCAAAGGCACCGTGCGCGTCTATGGCACGCCGGCGGAGGAAGGCGGCTCCGGCAAGGTCTATCTCACCCGCGCTGGTCTGTTTGACGACGTCGACGTGGTGCTGCACTGGCATCCGCGGGACAGGAATGACGCTTCTCCCTATACCACCACCGCGAACAAATCCGGACGCTTTACCTTTCATGGCGTAGCTGCTCACGCCGCTGGCGCGCCGGAGCGGGGACGCTCGGCGCTGGACGGCGTCGAGGCCATGAACTTCATGGTAAATCTCATGCGTGAGCACGTGCCTCAGGAGGCCCGAATTCACTACGTGATCACCGACGGCGGCGCGGCGCCCAACGTCGTCCCCGAAAGAGCGCAAGTCTACTACTACGTTCGTCATCCCGAGGCGGAAACGGCGGTCGCACTCTTCGAGCGCGTGGTCACGGCTGCGGAGGCCGGCGCTACGGGTACCGGTACGCGCATGGATTACGAGGTGATGCATGGCAACTACCCGCTGTTGCCCAACGATGTGTTGAGCCGATTGATGGACGAGAATCTGCGGGTACTGGGCGGCATCGCGTATGACACCGATGAAAGGATGTTCGCCCAGGAGCTGAGGTCTTCGCTTTCCGGAAACCTGCCTCCCATGGAATCGGCCGAGCAGGTACAGCCGTTCGTCTTTCGTCAGAACATGGGATCCACCGACGTGGGGGACGTCAGTTGGAACGTGCCCACCGCCGGGTTTGGCACGGCGACCTGGGTGCCCGGCACGCCTGCGCACAGCTGGCAGGCGGTCGCGGCGGGAGGCACCAGCATCGGTCACAAGGGGATGCTGCTGGCGGCCCGGTTGCTCGCGCTCACGTCGGCGGACCTTTATCAGATGCCGGAGTTGCTGGCTGCGGCGAAGGACGAGTTCGAAGCTCGGCGTGGCGCGGATTTTCGCTATCAGGCCCTGCTTGGCGACCGTGAACCTCCGCTGGACTACCGGCGTTGAACGTCGCTCTGCTTCACCCCGGGGACATGGGCGTGACGGTTGGCGAAACGCTCAAGGCCTCGGGGCACAGCGTCCGCTGGTTCAGCAGAGATCGAAGTGCGGACACTCGGATCAGAGCAGAATCCGCCGGCTTCAGCGGCTGCGAAACCCCGGCCGAGCTTTTTTCCGGTCTGGACGCCCTGGTGTCCGTCTGCCCCCCGGGGGCGGCATTGGAACAGGCACGGTGGGTCAGGAATTCGGGCTATTCAGGTCCGTACCTGGACGCCAACGCTGTTTCTCCGGCGACCGCTCGCGCGATCTCTGAGGTCGCCGGCCCTCAGTTTGTCGACGGCGGCATCATCGGGCCGCCGGCACGCCAACCGGGTACGACCCGTCTGTACCTTTCGGGGCCTGCCGCAGAACAGGCCGCGGCCTGGTTCTCTGCCGGGCCGCTCGAGGCCATCGCCGTTGGCGCCGATCCCGCCAGCGCCTCGGCCCTGAAGATGTGTTACGCCGCCTACACTAAAGGGCTATCGGCGCTGCTGCTGAATGTCCGGGCCCTTGCCGAAGCCGAATCCGTAACGCCGGCGCTGCTGGAGGAATGGTCCCTGTCTCAGGCCGGTCTGGCGCAGCGATCGGAGCTCACGGCCCGGGGTACCGCGGGCAAGGCGTGGCGCTTTGTCGACGAGATGCTCGAGATCGCGGCAACCTTCGAAGCCTGCGGCCTGCCCGGAGGCTTTCACCGCTCAGCCGCAGACGTCTACCAGCGCATGGCCCCCCTGAAGGCCGTTGCCGATCCCAACCTCGACGACGTTCTTCAGTACCTGCTGAACGGTGACAGGTAACCCTTCAGCCGGCAGTCGACCCGCCGTTGCCAAAGGCCTCGAAACCGAATCGCCTGCCATTTCCGCGAAGCCGAACGACGCGGATTGACGCGTAAGCGGCAACTCTGCGTCGAGAGGGAACCGCGGAGCGGCTGAGCGCGGGCTGGCGATTCGGTTTCGAGGCCTTTGGCACCGGAGACTCGACTGACGGATCGATGATTTCCTCTATCTCGAAGTACTCGGCAGAGCGGAACGGTGACCGCAACTGATTGAGCCGGGTCTTGATGCGCGCCAGATGGGCTTCGTAGTCGTCGGATTCCGCCAGCTCGGCTTTGTAGGCAACCTCCATCCCGCCCTCGATGGGCAGTGAACCCCAGTCCCCAGACGGCCAGGATACCCGTACGTGATGACTGCCCGGCTTGTGGTTGGCCGCGCCGGCCACCCCGAAAGCCTTGCGGATGATGACGCTGCAGAAGGGCACCGGAGACTGACCCAGAGCGGCCAGGGCCTGGGAACCGAAGCGGATGGTCGACTGCTCTTCGGACTGCTTGCCGATGAGAAAGCCCGGGCAGTCCTCCAGATGGACGAGCGGCAGGTGGAAGGTCGAGGCCAGGTCGATGAGCCGGATGAGCTTGCGGCAGCTGTCCGCCGTCCAGGCGCCACCGTAGACCCTGGGGTTCTCTGCGAACAGGGCCACGGGCACGCCGTTCAGACGGCCCAGACCCGTGATGATGGAGCGACCCCAGCGCCGGCCGATTTCGAAGAAGGAGTTGCGGTCCAGCACTGCCTCGATCACGGGATGCATCTTGTAGACCTGGCGCGGATCGCGAGGGACGACCTCGCGGAGAAACGGCGCCTGGCGTTCGGGGTCGTCATCGCTCTCGACCGTGGGTGGAAGCTCGCCGGTGTGGCCGGGGAGATAGGAGAGAAAACGGCGCGCCAGACTGAATGCCTCTTCCTCACTGCCGGCTTCGTCGTCTATGGCCCCGTTACGCGTGTGAATTTTCGATGCGCCCAGCTCCTCTTTGCTGACGTCGCCCAGGCTGGCCCAGTCCACCAGCGCCGGACCGGCGATCATCATCTGAGCGCTGTCCTTGACGATGACCGAATAGTGGCTGGTCGCTACCCGGGCGGCGCCGATACCGGCCACTGATCCCAGCGCCAACGATACCGACGGCGCTACGGCCAGGTGCTGCACCACGGTTTCCCAGCCGCGCAGCTCGGGGATGTAGGTGCGGCCGGCGGTTTCTATGGTTTTGACGGAACCCCCGCCCCCCATGCCGTCCACCAGCCGAATGTGGGGCAACCGCAGCTCCAGCGCCAGGCCCTCGGCCCTGACGCGCTTGCCCGCGATCGAGGCATCGGCGGAACCGCCTCGCACGGTGAAGTCGTCCCCCGACAGCACCACCGGTCGGCCATCGATTTCGGCCACGCCGAAGATGAAGTTGGAGGGGGTGAAAGACTCGAGGGTTCCCTTTTCGTCGTAGCGACCGACGCCTGCCAGGGTGCCCACCTCGTCGAAGGTTCCCGGGTCGCTGATGGCGGCCACCCGCTCGCGTATGGTCAGCTTGTTGAACTGGTGCTGGCGAGCCACCTTGTCGGCCCCGCCCATACGGAAAGCCAGCGTTTTGCGGTTAGCCAGCTCGCGGATTTCGTCTTCCCAGCTCATCGAGAACCGTCTATCTCCGCGTCAGCCCGCGTGGCGGGCTGTGCACATGCAGGGTATCCGTCGCCCGAAATAGCTGCGTTTTCTGAATCAGGCCCGCGTGCCGGTGAAAGTGGCGTCGCCGAACGCGCCGAGCTTGACGTTGCCGCTGATGTTGTCCCCGTCGACAGTGGCCGCAAACTCCAGCGTCATCGGCATGGGGGCGGTGATGGCGGCCTTCCAGGTGAGCGCGTCGCCGTCGACGGCACCGTCCGTGAGGTCGATATCACCCTGAGGGCCGCTGAGCTTGCCGGTCAGGGTGCCGCCCTCGGTGGCGAGGGTCAGGGTGCCGTTCTGTGCGCCCATAGGGGTGTTCATGGTGGTGTTCCAGGTACCGTCTGCGCTCATATTTGTTCTCCCCAGCACGGTTGAAGTTGTTGTGGTCCGTTTGCCTTTCAAGGGCATCTTGAGTATGGCATAGCGATCTTTACTCACAAAGCCCCGGCTGCCTTAATGGCACCCCGTGAGTACGCCTCCCACCATTGGAACCCTCAACGAGAGCCCGCTGCACCAGGCGCTCAAGTCCCACTACGCGACAGCCGGCAGCGCGGAAGAAGTCCCCGTCGGCAGCTTTGTTGCGGACGTCCGTCTTGCCGACGACAGCATTTTCGAGATTCAGACGTCAGGCTTCGGGCAGCTGCGTGGCAAGCTGGAAC
>CAMYJX010000018.1 GCA_947258825.1 uncultured Pseudomonadales bacterium | reverse complement strand
CGTTCCGGAAGCGGCGGTAGACGCCCTGGTCGATTACATGGGCGAGTTCGAGCGGGATAATGGCTGACAAGACGCCGGAGACCCTGGAATCGGTGCGCCAACGCATCGACGCCATCGATGGAGAGCTTCAGCGCCTGCTGAACGAGAGGGCCGCCTGCGCGATGAAGGTGGCTGAAATCAAACAATCGGAACCCAGTGCCGATCCGCCCGTTTACTATCGCCCCGAGCGGGAGGCGCAGATTCTCGCCCGCCTGCAGTTAGAAAATCAGGGGCCCCTGACCGACAAAGACGTGGCGCAGCTGTTCCGCGAGATCATTTCCTGCTGTTTGAACCTCGAGCAGCCGCTCACCATCGCCTACCTCGGCCCTTCGGGCACCTATACCGAGGCGGCAGCGATCAAACAGTTCGGTCACTTTGCCGGTACCCGGGCGCTGGCGAGCATCGACGAGGTGTTTCGCGAGGTGGAGTCCGAAGCGGCGCACTACGGCGTGGTGCCGGTGGAAAACAGCACCGAAGGGATGGTCAATCATACCCTCGACTGCTTCATGGACGCATCCGTGCTCATCTGCGCTGAGGTAGAGCTGCCTATTCACCACTCGCTGATGGTCAATGCGGCCGCAACGGACGAGCCGATCCGCGAGATCGTCTCCCATTCGCAATCGCTGGCCCAGTGCCGCAGCTGGCTGGACGCGCACTATCCCGGCATTCCGCGAATTCCCGTTAGCAGCAACGCCGAGGCGGCGCTGCAGGCTTCTCAGCGGCCGGGCGTTGCCGCCATCGCCGGCGACATAGCCGCGGAGAAGTATGCGCTGCGGGTGCTGGCAGCCCGGATCGAAGATCATCCCGACAACAAGACGCGATTTCTGGTCATCGGCAGGCAGCGCGTTGGCCCCAGCGGCCTGGATAAAACGTCGATCCTGGTGTCTACCCGCAACGAGCCCGGGGCGCTTTACAAGGTTCTGGAACCCTTTCACCGCCACGGCATCAGCCTGAGTCGTATCGAAACGCGGCCTGCGAAATCCGGTTCCTGGTCCTATGTCTTCTTCATCGATTTCGACGGCCACCAGAGCAGAAAAGAGATTCAGAAAGTGCTGGATGAAGTTCGCGCCGTGTCCATGGAAGTCCGATCCCTGGGTTCCTATCCGCAGGCCGTGGTCTGATGGTCGGCCGCCTCAACCCGAACGTCGCCGCGCTCACGCCCTACAAGCCGGGCAAGCCCGTGGACGAGCTCACCCGCGAGCTGGGCCTGACCAACATCGTGAAGCTTGCCAGCAACGAAAACCCGAGAGGGCCCGGCGAGCGGGTACGCCAGGCGGTCCACGATGCCAGCCGGGAACTTTCGCGTTACCCGGACGGCAACGGTTACGCGCTGAAACAGGCGCTGGCGCAGCACCTGGGCGTGGACAGCAATCAGATCACCCTGGGTAACGGGTCCAACGACGTGCTGGAGCTGGCCGCGCGCATGGCGATCACGGCGGATGCGCAGGCGGTAATCGCCGATCACGCCTTCGTGGTTTACTCCCTGGCGGTGACCACCTGTGGCGGCACCCTGGTGCGGGTTCCCGCCGCAAGCTATGGCGCCGATCTGGACGCCATGCGCGACGCCGTGTCCGAGCGCACGGCCATGGTTTTTCTCGCCAACCCGAACAACCCGACAGGCACCTGGGTCGGTGAGGATGCGCTGGTGCGGTTCCTGGATGCGCTGCCGGAGCACGTCTGGATGGTTCTGGACGAGGCGTACTTCGAGTACGTGGAGGCCGACGGCTACCCGGACGGTATCCGGCTGCTGGAGCGTTATCCCAACCTCATCGTGACCCGCACCTTCTCGAAAATTTACGGTCTGGCCGCTTTGCGCGTTGGCTATGCTGTCAGCTCGCCGTACGTGGCAGACCTGCTCAATCGCGCGCGTCAGCCGTTCAACGTCAACGCTGTTGCACTGGCTGCTGCGGAGGCCGCGCTGCAGGACGGCGCCTATGTCGAGGAGAGCAGGCGCCTCAACGCCAGCGGCATGGTGCAGGTTACCCAGGGGCTCACCACGCTGGGGCTGGACTTCATTCCCTCGCGTGGAAATTTCGTCACCTTTGCGGTGCCCCCGTCGGCCGCCGCGGTGGATGTTTACGACGCCCTGCTTCGCGAGGGCGTCATCGTCCGGCTCATTGCCGAATACGGTCTGCCCGGCCACTTGAGGGCTACCGTTGGTCTGCCCGAAGAGAACGCCCGGTTCCTGGAAGCCCTGGGTCGCGTGCTGAGTTGATGCAGCTGCTGGTCATCGGTCCCGGGCTGATCGGCGGCTCGTTCGCGCTCGGCGCCCGGCGCCGCGGCTTGTTCGATTCCCTGCTGGGTATCGAGCCGGATGCTCAGCGGGCCCGTCAGGCGCTGGCCCTGGGCATTGTCGACGAGATCACCGAAACGGTGCCGGAGACCGCCGACGCCATTCTGGTGGCCGGCCCCAGCGAGACCATCGCGCCCTGGATTGCAAAACTGCAGCACCATCCCGGGATCATTCTGGATGCCGGCAGCGTGAAGGCGTCGTTGATCGACGCGGTGCGCGAAAGCTGCGGTTCCCTGCCGGTCCGTTATGTGCCTTGTCACCCCATTGCCGGCAAAGAGAAGAGCGGGCCGGCCGCCGCGGACGGTGAGCTGTTTCTGAATCAGGAGGTCATTCTTACGCCCCAGGGCGAAACCGACCTGGCCGCCCTCGAGGCGGTGACGGCCTGGTGGGAAGCGCTGGGGGCCCGGGTCAGCCGTCTGGACCCGCGGGAGCATGATGAGATTTACGCGATCACCAGCCATCTGCCTCACCTCATCGCGTTTGCTTACCTGCAGCAGGTGGACGATCAGCATCTGGGACACGCGGGCGGTGGTTTCCGTGATTTCAGCCGGATCGGCGCCGCGGATCCGGATATGTGGGCGCCTATCTTCGAGTCCAACCGGCAGGCGCTGCTGCCCGCCCTCGAGCGCCTGCAGCAGGATCTTTCAGAGGTGCATAAGCTGGTGGAAGACGGCGATACCCAGGGCCTGAAGAACCTGATTGCCCGGGCGCGCAGCCGCCGCAGGAAGTTCGACCATGGATGATGTTCCTGTCATCACCATCGACGGCCCGGGTGGTTCCGGCAAGGGAACCATTGCCGCGCTGCTCGCGGAGCAGCTGGGCTGGCACCTGCTGGACAGCGGCGCCCTCTATCGCGTCGTGGCGGCCGTAGCGCTGGAGCGAGGTATCTCTCTGGAGGACGACGCCGGGCTTGTCGCCATGGCCACCGGCCTGCAGATCCGCATCGACGAACACGCCGTGCGGGTAGATGGCGTGGATATGACCCGGCGGATCCGCGAAGAAGACGTCAGCGAAGCGGCCTCCCGGGTCGCGGCGCGGCAGCCGGTTCGAGCATCCATCCTGGCCCTGCAACGGGCCCAGCGCCGGCCGCCGGGCCTGGTTGCCGACGGTCGGGATATGGGAACGGTCGTGTTCCCGCAGGCGCCGCTAAAGGTGTATCTGGACGCCAGCGTTCAGGTACGTGCGGAGCGTCGCTATAATCAGTTGAAAAACAAAGGCTTAAGTGTTAGCCTCGCCGCCCTTCTCGCGAGTATCCAGGAACGGGACGAGCGGGATAAAAGCCGTGCTGTGGCGCCGCTCCGACCAGCGCCGGATGCGATCCTCATAGATAGCACCAGTATGTCCATCGAGGCGGTGCTGTCACGAGTGCTCGACGAAGCCAGGTCATCAGGCCTGACGCCCAGCACATGACATTAACCAGCCGGCTGTTTGGCCCGGCGCGACGCACGTGAACGCGCCCTCAGGACCCCAGCCGTAATAAACCACGGAGATTGCGCGCCGACACGCACGAATGTCCACGGGGCGCGAGTTTGAACAAACCTATGAGCGAAAGTTTTGCGGACCTTTTTGAAGAAAGTTTGAGAACCGTCGAGATGGAACCCGGTTCCATCGTCACGGGCACGGTTGTGGACATCAACAACGAGTGGGTTGTTGTGCATGCCGGATTGAAGTCCGAGGGGGTAATTCCCCGCGCCCAGTTCTTTGACGAGAATGGCGCTTTCAACGTCAGCATCGGCGACCAGGTTCAGGTTGCCATGGAAATCGTGGACGACGGTTGGGGAGAGACCCGGCTGTCCCGCGAGAAGGCCAAGCGTGCGGAAACGTGGCAGATGCTGGAAGGCGCTTTCGACAAAGCCGAAGTGATTACCGGCCAGATCAACGGCAAGGTAAAAGGCGGCTTTACCGTCGACATCAACGAGATCCGGGCGTTTCTGCCGGGTTCGCTGGTGGATATCCGGCCGCTGCGCGAAACCGCGCACCTCGAAGGCAAGCCGCTGGAATTCAAAGTCATCAAGCTGGATCAGAAGCGCAACAACGTCGTGGTTTCCCGGCGCGCTGTTCTGGAGCAGGAAAACAGCGTGGAACGCGAAGCGCTGCTGGCGTCGCTGCAGGAAGGCCAGGAAGTCAAAGGCATCGTCAAGAACCTCACGGACTACGGTGCGTTCGTCGACCTGGGCGGCGTGGACGGTCTGCTGCACATCACCGATATGGCCTGGCGGCGCATTCGCCATCCCAGCGAGATGGTGAACGTCGGCGACGAGGTCAACGTCAAGATTCTGAAGTTCGACCGTGAAAAGAATCGGGTCAGCCTCGGCATGAAGCAGCTGGGTGACGACCCGTGGGTGGACATCACCCGCCGCTATCCCGAAGGTGCCCGCGTGGTAGCCACCGTCACCAACCTCACCGACTACGGCTGCTTTGCCGAGATCGAAGAGGGTGTCGAAGGGCTGGTGCACGTCTCGGAGATGGACTGGACCAACAAGAACATTCACCCGTCCAAGGTGGTATCCGTGGGCGACGAGGTGGAAGTCATGGTGCTCGACATCGACGAAGAGCGTCGCCGCATCAGCCTTGCCATGGGATGATTTCGCGGTCACCCATAAAAAAGGCGACCATGTTACCGGTAAGATCAAGTCGATCACCGATTTTGGTATCTTTATCGGTCTGGACGGCGGCATCGATGGCCTGGTGCATCTCTCGGACATCTCCTGGAACGAGCCCGGCGAGACCGCGGTTCGCCGCTTCTCGAAGGCCGAGGAGATCGAAACCGTCATCCTGTCTGTAGACCCGGAGCGTGAGCGCATCTCGCTGGGCGTGAAGCAGCTGGATCAGGATCCGTTCTCCGATTACACCGCCGTCAACGATCGCGGCAGCATCGTCAAGGGCGTCGTTGAATCCGTCGAGCCCAGGGAAGCTGTCCTGGTGCTGGCCGACGAGGTGCGCGGCGTGCTCAAGGCGTCGGAGATCAGCGTCGACCGCGTGGAAGACGCGCGCAACGTCATCAACGTAGGGGATGAGATCGAGGTGAAGATCGTCAGCGTCGACCGCAAGAATCGCGGCATCGGCTTGTCCATCAAGTCCAAGGATATCGAAGACGAGCGAGCAGCGGTGCGTGAGCATCGCAAGCAGGAAACCGACCGGCCTGGCGCGGCTACCCTCGGCGACCTGATCAAAGCCCAGATGGATCAGGACAGCGACGACTGAGGCAGCTCGCGGGTCCCCGCAGGCTGCTGCGGGGGCACGCGGCCCTCGGCTCAGGGGGAATCGGGGGAACCGAGGGAAAAACGGATCATGACGAAATCCGAACTCATAGAACTGATCGCGACCAAGCAGACGCAGCTTTCGGTGAAGGATGTGGAGCTTGCCGTTAAGACGATTATCGAGCAGATGTCGGAAACGCTGTCCGCTGGCAACCGCATCGAGATCCGCGGTTTCGGCAGCTTCTCGTTACACTACCGCGCGCCGCGCATCGGCCGCAACCCCAAGACCGGCGAGTCCGTTGGCCTGGCGGGCAAATACGTGCCCCACTTCAAGCCTGGCAAAGAGCTGCGTGATCGAGTCAACGCCGTGCTGGCACGGGAGCAGGCGGCTGCTCATGACGAGCAGGACTGAGCGCAAGCATGGCCTGGCTTAGCCGTCTGCTCTGGGGTTGTCTGGTCCTGGCGGCGTTTTTCTTCGCCGCGCTGGCGGTGAATCAAAGCCCGGTACAGCTGCGCTTCATGATCTGGGAAACCCCGCAGATCAGCGTTTTCTGGTGGTTACTGCTCGCCTTTGCGGTGGGTCTGACCATCGGGCTTGTCGCCACCAGCTTCGTATCCATGCGCGGACGTCTGCAGCAGCGTGCGCTTACCCGCAAGCTGGAGGCCTCCGAAAAGCAGGTCCATCAGTTGAGCAATACCTCCCCCCAGGACTGACGGCATCCGCCTGCGGGTGCTGCGCGACAGGCGCACAACATCTGCGGAGCCCCGCTTACTTCCCGAACGGCGCCCGGCGCCTGCCTGACCGCGGCCGCGCTCACTAAGCTGCGCTACCTGCTGTCGGGTCGATCACTCAGCTGATTGCCCTGCAGCGGTGGGCGCTGGTGGCGCGCGCGGCAGCTTCGTCCTGCGGTGCCATCAGCCAACTTTCTTATAAACACCTCTGATCTACTGGGAGCCTCTAATGCGCAACTTCTGCAAGCTGATCCTACTGTGCCTGTCGCTGTCCCTGGCGGGGCTGAACCATGCCGCGCCGGATGGCGTCGGAGTGGTCAACATCAACACCGCCGATGCCGAAACCCTCTCGGAATCCCTGAAAGGCGTGGGTCTTTCCCGGGCCGAGGCCATCGTCCGCTATCGCGAGACCCATGGTGATTTCGTCGACGTCTACGAGCTTGCCAATGTCAAAGGCATCGGCGAGCGCACGGTGGAAGTCAACGAGTCGCGGATCAAACTGAAAAACTGAGGGTTGCATGGCGCCGGCAACCCACCGCCGCCGGGCGGTCGGGTTGCCGGTCCGTTCGCTTCCGAGCCGGGGGGTGTCCCCGACAGCCATGCAGCAAAGTTTCGCTTGCGGCCTGTGCACCGGATAAACGGCTTCTGGTAAGCTTCTCCCTACAAACGATGAACGTTTGCATTGGGGGAACAATGAACCGTCGAGAAGAGGCAACGGTTCTGGAGCTGTGGTCCCGCTGGTTTCAGGGCAAACCGCGCAGCAATCAGAGCTACGTAGATTTTTATTTCGATGTGATCCAGCCCCACCAAACTCTGGGACGCATCAACGCCTTCGAGATACTCGATGTCCTGGTGAACGCTGAATCGCAGCAGGCGCCGATGCCGGCTCAGTCGGAGGCGGCCGCTGGTTCCGTTGAAACCGCCGCCACCACCGCCGCTGAAACGGCTGTTGAATCGGACGCGGAAACGGCCTGAGGCGATGGCTTGCCAGGCCCGAGCTGTGACACTTTCTCAACCTGAGAGGGCGCGATTGTGACCGGCCTGCCGGCGACGTCCTTCGCCATGGTGCAGACGGGCATTCGTACCCTGGAGCCCCGCGACCTGCCCATCCCGGAAATAGACGACGACTCCGCCATCCTGCAGCTGGAGGCCTGCGGCATCTGCGGCAGCGATTACGAGCAGTTCGAAGGCCAGCTGCGGACCCCCATGCCGGTGATTCCCGGTCACGAGCCCCTGGGCGTCATTGCCCGGATAGGCGATCGAGCGGCACAGCGCTGGGGGGTCGATGTTGGAGATCGGGTTGCGGTGGAAACGATGATTTCCTGCCGCCACTGCGCTCCCTGCGTCTCCGGCAGCTACCACCTGTGCGATCACCGGATGATTTATTCCTACATTCCGGTGACCCAGTCGCCGGGGCTGTGGGGTGGCTATTCCCAGTACATGTACCTCCACCCGAATTCGATGGTTCACCGGGTCAGCAAGCGGCTGACGCCGCAGATGGGGGTGATCTTCAATCCGCTGGGCGCCGGTTTCCGCTGGGCGGTTGAGATGCCGGGTACCCAGCCGGGCGACACCGTGGTGATTCTGGGCCCCGGGCAGCGTGGCCTCGCCAGCGTGGTCGCCTGCCGGGAGGTGGGGGCCGGAACCATCATCGTCACCGGTCTGGAGGCGGATGAACGCAAGCTCGAGCTCGCCCGCACCTTCGGCGCGGATCACACCATCGACGTGCAGAACGAGGAGGCGGTGCAGCGGGTTAAGGAGATCACCGCCGGCCGGGGCGCCGACGTGGTGGTGGACGTCAGCAGCTACGCCACCAAGCCGGTGACCGACGCGCTGTCCATGGTGCGTCCGGGCGGCACCGTGGTGCTGGCCGGCGTCAAGGGTTTCAAAGCCGTGGACAACTTTGTTTCGGACCTGGTGGTGATGAAGGAAATCAACGTCCGCGGCGCCATCGGGGTGACGTCCACCGGCTATCGGAGCGCGATCCGCCTCATCGAGTCCGGCCGGGTTCCCCTGGAGCTGATGCACACCCACGACTTTGCGCTGGCCGATGCCGAGCTCGCCATCCGCACCCTGGCGCGGGAAATTCCCGACCAGGAATCCATTCACAGTTGCCTCATTCCTCCGGGCTGACGCCGCCCGTCAGCCGGCAGGCCGCCCAGAACCCACGGAGCAACCTTCATGAAAACGGGCATCATTCTCGGATCTCCCACCATCGCAGGCCAGATCGCCACCGCCCGACGCGCGGAGGCGGCCGGCTTCGAATCGGTCTGGACCACGGAATTCTTCAGCGCCCACGGCCTGGTGCGGCTGGCCGCCGTGGCCACGGCCACCGAGCGGGTCAAGCTGGGGACCGCTATCGCCTACGCTTTCATGCGCACGCCCATGCTGGCGGCATCGGCGGCCATGGACATCGACGAGATCTCCGGCGGGCGGATGATTCTCGGTCTAGGCAGCGGGACGGAGCGCATGAACAAAGAGTGGTATTCCATGCCCTTCGACGATCCGCCCGCGCCGCGCATCAAAGACGCCATCGGCCTCATTCGGGCGGCCATCGCCGCCCAGAAGGGTGGCGGGCTGAAGTACGACGGCCCTTACTACCAGGTGAAGATTCCCGCGTACGGGCGCCCGCGGGCCGCGCGACCGGAGATTCCCGTCTGTCTGGCGGCAGTGAACAAAGGCATGATTCGCGCGGCTGCGGCCACCGCCGACGGCCTCATCGGGCATCCGGTGTTTACCCGCAAATACATTGCCGAGGCCGTGCTACCCGAACTGCAGGGCAGCCGCTGCGAGCTGCTGCCCTACGTAATAACGGCGGTGGCCGATTCCACGGAGCAGGCGCGCAACGAAGCCCGGGGCCAGATCGCCTTTTACTACACCACGCGCCTGTACCATTCCATTCTGCGTCCCCACGGCTGGGAGGCAAACGGCGAGGCCATCGCCAGCGCGTTCCGCAAGGGTGATTATGCCGCCATGGCCGCGGCCGTCACCGACGAGATGGTCGATCAGATCGCCATCGCCGGCACGCCGGACGAGGTCAGGGACCAGCTTAAGGCCTGGGAGGGGCTGGCGGATCACGTGCTGCTGTACACGCCGAGCATCGGCATTAAAGGCGAGCGGGTGCAGCAGAATCTGGACGCCATCGTCGATACGTTCGCAGCCTGAAAACCGGCCGAAGCCGGGTTGGCGTCGGCAAAGAGGAGCACAATCATGTCTACAGCCACCCCTGCAATACCGTTCAATGAAGGCCTCGCCAAAGGCTTCATGGGCCCCACCAAGGGGGCCGGCGGCGGGCTGCCGGATTATCTGGGTTTCGAATTGATCGACGCCGCGCCGGGGACCATGACCGGCCGCATGGTCGTGCGCGAAGAGCTGCTGACCCCCTTCGGCAACATGCATGGCGGCGTGCTCTCGGCCTTCTGCGATCACATGCTGGGCTGCGTGTGCTATCCGGCCATGAAGAAGGGCCAGTGGGCGGCCACGACGGAGTTCAAAATCAACCTCACGGCGCCCGTGTCCGGAGGCACGCTGGAGGCGCGGGCAGAGATCATCAACCTCACCCGGTCCCAGGCGGTGGTGCGCATAGACGTGGAGAATGAAGGCAGGATCTGCGCGGTAGCCCAGGGAACGGTGACCATTCGCGATCCGCGGTAGGGTCCATCGCTGGGGCGATCAGGACAACGCTGTTAACATCAGAGCCATGACCAGCGGCTTTTCCATGAAGCATTTCCGGCTCGGCGGCGTCCTGCTTCTGGTTGCCGCTTGCGCGGGCAACCCCCTGGATTACACGCCGGCAGCCGGCTTTGATATCAGCGGCGACTGGCTGCTGGTACCGGAAATCAGCGGGGCGCCACCGCCGCGGAACCAGCTGCGCGCCCGGGGCAGCATGATGGCCTTCGTCAGTCAGGATTTTCCGGTATTGCGAGCCCGGCGCTTGCACATCGAGCAGAATCGCGATTCCATGGGCGTGACCTTCGATGGCAGCCGGTATCGTGATGTGTCTTGGGGCGTGCGCCAGCGAGGGCTCTGGAACGTGGAAGCAGGCTGGTTGGAAGGCGCCCTTGTCATCGTCTCCGATGCCAAAGACGGTGAAGCGCGGGAAACAATCATGCTTTCGCCGGACCGGCAGATGCTGACCATCGATATCGAGCTGAAAGCCGGGCGGGAAAACCTGGCGCTGACCCGGATCTTCACGCGAACCTGAGCCTCGAGGCCGGCCGCTTGCTGTTGTTTCCGATCACGCCTGGTGGCAGGATCGGGAAAGGTGATGCCAATGAACAGAGCCCGCCCAGCAGACAGATCTCGTCGTGTCCGCGGATTCTGCCGCACCGCGGCGACCGTGCTCTGGTTATTTCTGCTCGGCGGCTGCGCCGGACTTGTCTCCAAAGCTCCCGTCCCGCCCGCTTTCGATCCGACGCTTGTGTCAGGAGAGCGGCTGTTTGGCGCGCCGCTGCTGGACGACGAGATACCGCAGGTCGGCGTTCTGGACGTGGATGCCGATATGCGCGATTTCGTTGCGGCAGCCATTCGAACCAACACCATGCCCACTACCCGTTTCCACGACCTGCTCCAAGGCATGGCCGACGAAGGATTGACGGAGCCCGACTACAGTGCCGACCGGACGCTGACCGCTGCGGAAACTTTTCGCAGCCGGTCGGCCAACTGCCTTTCGTACACCAATCTTTTTGTCGCGCTGGCCCGCCAGGCGGGCCTGGACGCCGACTATCAGGTTGTCGACGTGCCACCGGAATGGGACGCGCAATCGGGCTTTCTGATTCGCTACACCCATATCAACGTGCGGGTGCGCAACGTGCGACTGGCCGAGTACTACGAGAATCAGGTGACCGTCGACTTTTACGAGGTACACCCGGCCCCCTATTACCGCCGTCGCATCGTATCCGATGCCTATGCAGCATCGCTGTACTACGCCAATCTCGCCGTCGCCCTGCTTCGGGCCAATGACGCGCGCGGCGCCTTTGGTTACCTGCGTCGCGCCATCGATTTGGCGCCGGAGAATGAGGACCTGTGGATCAATCTCGGCGCCCTCTACGCTATGAAAGGTGACTATGCTTCTTCGGTAGATGCCTACGAGGTTGCCCTGCAGGTGGATCCCGACAGCCGAGCAGCCATGTCCGGGCTGGCCCGCAGCCACGGCAAGGCGGGGCATACCGAGCTGGCCGAATCTTATCGCCAGCGCGTCGACGACTACCTGGAGAAGAATCCCTACTACTACTACGCCATCGCCCGCACCGCGATTGCGGAAGAGGGGTACTCTGAGTCATTGGCGGCCATCGACAGGGCAATCGAGCTCGACGGGCGCGATGGCCGTTTCTACTTTCTGAAGGGCCTGGCCGAGCAGGGGCTGGGGCGCATGGACGCCGCCCGCGCCAGTTTTCAACGAGCCAGGCGGGTAGGCCTGCACAGCGAAGCGAAACTCGACTACATCCGCTCTCTGGTGGGCTACAATTCTCACTAGTCGGTTTTTCTGACCATTGAGGGGCAGGGTTGAATTTGCCTTGTCGGTGGTTAAACTACGCGGCTCTCCTGGGATGACCCCCCAGGGCAAGTCTCTATTCCGCCTTAGCTCAGTTGGTAGAGCAGCTGACTGTTAATCAGCGGGTCGCTGGTTCGAGCCCAGCAGGCGGAGCCATTTCCTTCACTGTACATTCTCAAGGGCGGAGTGACGGCTTAACACGTCGAAGTCAACGTCGTGATGTAGCAAGGCGATCCGGTTTCTGATCGCAATGGCGGCAATCAAGCAATCGATCAGCTTTCTAACGGTCTCGCCATTGGCGCGGCACCGTCGATACAGAATCGCCGCTTGCTCGTAGTCCACCGGTTCGGCGTGAAGCTGCGTACCGCGGGCGAGCAATCGTCTGAGTTGGACCAGGTGTTGCTCATTGCGTGCACCGGCAAGCACTTCCATTCGAATTGGGTCCGTAACGGCGATCTCGCCAGCAAGAGCATTTTGCACGCGCTCACAAATCGGTGATCCTGTGTCCCTTAGGAACTCGATCCAAGCTGACGTATCAATCAAGATCATCCAGATCGGGTCGATCGCAACTCGTCGAGATCACCTTCCCAGCCAGACCCGCGCAGGCTCATGGCTTCTTCCAGGTTCAGAGGTTCTGCGGCTAAAACTTTCAAGGCGAAGTTGACTGCTTCTTTCTTGGTCGCAAATCGATATCGCCGCATCACCTCGGCGCAGGCTTGCTCGTCAATGTCGATATTGGTGCGTGACATACACCAACCGTACACCTCGTTTCCGCAAGTATCAAATCTATAGCGGTGGATGTGGGCTGGCATAGATTTATGTTGAGGATCCGACGTCGTCCGTTGAGTTACCAGAACAGGTACCCCACCAGCCTCAACCAGACTCATCCCAACTCAGCTTGCCCCAGCGACCCCTTCGCTATATGGTTGAGTTTCACCCGAAACCCATTGAGTTTCAATGAGTTAGAGCTGCGACTGTTAATCAGCGGGTTCCTTTAGGAAGCCGCGGGCGCCTGCCGGGTGCCGGCCAGTTGAGCCCAGCAGGCGGAGCCATATCTTTCAGTGACTTACACACTTTTCAGCTGACCTCGTGTTCCCGATGTGGGGATGGCGACGGGCGGCGTCTGCTTTGTGGCGAAGAGCCTACATCCAGTCTGGGGGGGCTACGTCTTAGAACAACCCCAAGCGGTCATAGCTGATGGTCTACATACTGGAAGAAAGAGCAATTTTTGGGGATCGATTTGACGTATCTGCTCCTACATTTGTAGTCGATGAATTGCCTCAATCAACCGCTTGTGAAACTTGGGTTTGGCATCCGCGGCAAGAATGATGAAACAACTGATGAGTGCTTCTTTCCGCATACCTTCAAGATCGAACTCCCCCCGTAGCCACGCTCTTTGCGATTGCTGGAATCCAGATGCGAAACGATTACCGAGCAGCTCACTATCAACTTCACCACGTAAATGCCCGAGCGCCAGTGCTCTCTTACAATCGTCAATGGCAACCTTTCTTCCACGGTGCCGCAGCGTTTTGTCGAAGTCGTCTAGGGACTCAGCCTCTAACCCAAGATGAAGCTGACGAGTGTAGTCTTCATCGCTTCCATATATAGCAACGGTCCCGTTGATGACTTCCTCTGCCTTCTCAATTGGGTCAACGGTCGTGGACACGTGATGCGCTGACTCGAGTTCACGGATCGATTCATCAGACAAAGCCAACAGAATGTCCTGTTTACTGCCGATGAGGTTGTAGATGGTGGGCGTTGTTACGTTAGCTCTTTCAGCCAGTGTTCGGATGCTGAGTCCTTGATGTCCCGTTTCTCTCAGGATGTCTCGCGCCGATTCCAGGATGCGCTGGCGACGTTCATTTTTGGCGCTTTCCCTCACGCTATCAGTGGGAAGCGCGTTTCCTAACTCACTCATAGTGGCAATTTTAAACGCGCTAAATCTATTTGCAATAGTATTTATACGCGTATAAATTAGATTTTCTGCCTGAGTGAAGGAGCGAACCAAATGAACATGGCAATTCCAGAAAACGCAGCAACCATTAAGAACAACGTGCGACAACTGGCTGAAGAGATTCGAGAGAGGGACCTATCAACTGAATTCGACGCACTCAGAAAACTCCCTGAAGACATTGTTGAGAAGCTGAGATCAGCGGGCGTGTTTCGAATGAACATGCCAAAGATATGGGGCGGCCCTGAACTCAACCCCATGGAGCAGGTGGAGGTCATCGAGACGCTCTGCTGGGCAGATGCGTCCGTTGGATGGTGCTCTTTCATCTGGACTGATTCAGGTATCTATTCTGGTTATCTGCAGGACGATGTTGCTCGCGAGCTTTATCCCGACCTCGACATGGCCCAGTCAGGCTGGGTGTATCCAGCCGGTATCGGAAACAAAGTCGATGGCGGATACGAGCTTTCCGGACGGTTCATGTTTGGCTCTGGCAGCAACCATTGCGACCGCCTGGCGGCGGGTTTTGTTGTTGCCGAGGATGGTGTGCCAGTCATCGGGCCGGAAGGCAGACCAGAATGGCGAGTAGGTATTGGCAAGCCAGAGCAATTCGAGCTTCTCGATACCTGGTACACGATGGGCCTTAAAGGTACGGGCAGTACGGACTACGAGGCGCACTCAGTATTTATCCCGGCAGAACATACCTTTGCTTTCTCTGACAAGGCACCTCGTGAAGGTACGATCTGGAAGAAGCCGAATCACTTTCTCCGCAAGATGAGTGGCGTCCCGCTGGGTGTTGCCCGCGACGCCATTGATCGCGTCACTGAGATTCTCGAATCAAAAACTGATCGAATTACGGGCCAGCCGTACCGCGAAATGGAGATTAAACAGCAGGTTATCGCCCGCGCAGAAGGGAAACTCGGCGCGGCCAGAGCGTATGTGTTCGACGCTCTCACCACAGAGTGGGAAAAACTGGAAGCCGATGAGCCACTGACTGCGCGTGAAAGAGCGGCGGTGATGATATCGCGGCAGCAGGCTTTTCAGATGGGTCGTGAAGTCGCTCAGATGATGTTCGATCTTGTCGGCGCGGACGCGATCTATGCGCAAAATCGTCTTGAGCGACTACTGAGAGACATGAACACTGCCTGCCAACATGTTGTTGCTCAGGACAAGACGCTGCAAAACCCGGGTGGTCTACTCCTCGGTTCAGAGAAAGCTGCTGCCGATTTCATGCTCTAAGCCATACGAAAAGGAATATATAGGTGATTCGCGAAGAACATGTCTTAAACGAAATTCATGCTTATCGGTACTGTGGAGAAGACCCAAAGTACGCTTTGATCATCTCCCACGGCATCGCTTCACATGGCGCTATCTACGATATCTTCTGCTGTCACCATGCCGCCAGAGGCGTCGATATCTGGTCATTTGATGCACCGGGGCACGGCAAGTCCACAACAAACAGGCCAAGAGGTCAGTGGACCATGGCGGAATGGGCTGACGCCGCAGCCATGTATGCAGAACATGTCAAGGAGACCACCGGCTTACCGGTTTTCACGCTGGGCTCCAGTCTGGGTGTCGCTGCTGCTTTCAGCGCCCTTTATTCCGATGCCACGACGGGCGGTATTCTGATGGGCTCACCGGCCGTGCCGGGTGGCGCAGCAATTTCACAGGCAGCGCCCGTGTGGAAGTCGGAGCAGGTGCAGGCCATGCTGAACATGGTAGGTCGGGCAGCACGATTGGATTGCGGCATTCTGTTTAACTTTGATGAGGATTACGGTTACGCAGGTGCAGGGGAGCAGAAGCGGCTTGATCCATGGAACACGTGGAGCTACGACCTTTCGTCGTGGGCGACACTGTTTACTCATGAACCCAGAGTGCCTGTTTCAGAAAACGCGAAACCCATTCTGGTCGCCTGCGGAGAGAAGGACCCCAGTTTTTCACCAGAGGTGATGAAGATGGTAGCAGACGGTATTGCGGGCCCAGTCGAGTTCTACTGCCTTGAGGGCGGCAAGCATCAATTGATGCTTTTTCACACGGAGGCGTTTTCAGCCAAAGTTGATGAGTGGGTTAAACAGCACATCTGAGAACAGGAACCAGAGGGAGCCAGAGCAATGAACAAAGTCGAAGGGTTGCATCACATCGCCGTTACGACGGCGAATATGAAAGAGCAGATTGAATTCTTTACCGACAAGCTGGGTATGGAACTCGTTGCCCTGTATTGGATGCACGGTGTGGAGAATACCTGGCACGGGTTTCTGCGGCTGAATGACGAGAGTTCCATAGCCTTTGTGTGTAACCCCGACATCGAAAAGATTCCGGTTCGAATGGGCGAAACTCATGCAGGAAATCCCGGCGCCAATTGCGCGCGGGGTGCGATGCAGCACCTGGCATTAAGGGTAAAAAACCACAAAGAGCTACTCGCCATGCGTGACCGTCTGCGCTCGAAGGGTGTACCTGTTATGGGCCCGATGGATCACGGTTTCTGTGCTTCAATCTACTTTGCAGGACCCGAAAACCTTGCGCTAGAACTCTCGTACTCGGAAGCACCGATTGATAGTAGAGCTTGGGTTGATCCCGAGGTGCAGGCCCTTGCAGGAATCAGCGACGAAGAGCTGGCACGATATAAACAATCATCCGACTACACCGACCAAGACGGTGAAGTTCCCCAACCTTCATTGAACGGTCCGGGTCCTCATATGACCGGTTACCCTGCCGAAAGTATGTACGAAACAATACTTTCAATACCGGATGAGGTCATCTGGGAGAGCAGCGAAAATCAACCGCCAGTAGAGGTCGTCGACTAAGATTTGCTGTTAGACGGTATGCTTCCCCTCGCCACGCTCGGATAACTGGTCGATGTAGCCAACTTTGTGCTGTACCTCGCGTCAGAAGAACTCAGATACATTACGGGCGGTGAGTTCATTATCGACAATGGTCAGAATCAGAGAGCCTAACGGACGGCAAATGCTGGCCCGGCGAATGACGTGTTGTGGCCGTTCTTTGCCTGATGCAAAGCACAGCGCGATGGCGGATTAGCGCTGTAAAGCAGACATACAGTGTCGTGGTACTTGTGGGGGATTTGCGGGGATTAGTTATGCACGGTTATGCATTGCGGGGCATTTGATTGCAACGGGCGCCCTGGTAACTGATTGATTTAACTAAGTTTATGTATTCACTGACTCGTCTGTTAATCAGCGGGTCGCTGGTTCGAGCCCAGCAGGCGGAACCATATTTCCCGAGGTTAATCAGAGAGTTAGTGAGCCCATGGGTCCACTGGCTGGTTCGTTCCTGGGCGACTGGTAGGATAACGGTAGGGTCAGACTCTATGATAATCCTACCAGTGATGGATTCCGGACGGGGTCCTTGAGGCACTCCATACCCGTACATACCCGGGTATGAAGGGTATGGGCCGACGTTGGGCGCCATTCCGTTGAAGTCGCGCAGCGACGTCGGCTGCAGGCGCTCTATGGTCTCTGTTCCGAAGGCGGTAATATTGTAACTCTCAACACCCTGATTCCCCTCAGTAGTTGCGAGCGTGTTCGCCCCCTTGTTGCGAACGAGCCGACCCGCGGATTGCAGGATTTCCGTTTGCTTTAGTGTCTTCGGGTAGCGGCACCACCATCGGCACGCTGTGAGCATGGGTACTTCGATGGGCTTTTCTGCTGCGAGGTGCCTGCGGAGGATTAGGATTTTGCGAGAACGAAGACGGTCGCGCCGATCCCTCTGCCGCGCAAGTGGTCACCATGCTCGCGAACGAGGATCCTGCCGGCGCCGTTTGCAACGCAGGCTTCCAGCCGGGCCACAAATGCTGGATCCCGCAGCGTGTGATCGTTGAAGGAAACGGCGAAACGTCCGCCGGATGGTAGGATCGCCCAGAGCCTCTCAATCACGTCCGCTGGCGCGCCGCCCGGGCCGATCACGCCGATGGCCACGATGCCCGCGTAGCACCCGGCGCGATCCGTCAGGCTGTCAGCTTCGCCGATCAGGTCAACGTTGCGATACAGTGCCTTGGCGCGCGCCTGATCGAGCATGCCGTCGGACACGTCCACGCCGTCGATCGTGGTAAAGCCAGCGGCGGCGAGCGCCGCGCCCGAAAGTCCGGTGCCACAGCCGAAATCAAGCACCGGCGCCGCCGGATCCGCCATCTCTGCCCGCAGGACCGCGGCAACGCGGCGCGGGGTGGCGTAGCCTGTCTCGTCCAGATCGGCGTCATAGCCGGCGGCCCAGTCATCGTAGAGCTTGCGTACCGCGTCGGCGCCCTGCACCGCGTAGGCTTTGTCGAGGAAAGTTTCAGACATGAACTTAGCCTAGCGCGGCGGTCCGGTCCGGGTCCAGCCGCACGCACATGTGGATCTCTGTAAGCGGTGCCTATGCTGATGGCGCTGGAGTCGAGATCGCCCGCGACAGCGCCTGGCTCAGCTCGATCATCTTGGTGCCAGCTGGATCATCGACGGTGGCACTTTCGGGGATGATAGCGACTAGGAAACTTATAGTGGGCTTTACCGGGGAGGTAGCCTGTACTGCCCTCGAGAGGAGTTCGATTACAAATGAGCGTGTTTTGGATACAGCCGGGCGTTCGCTTGCGAACGCCTTAGCTTATTTCGTCGCAATCAGCCCTGGTACCGAGACCGAGGGCCAATCTGACTCGATATCTTTCAAAGGATGGGGGGGCTTTGCGCGTAACTCGCTGTTCAGAAGGGCAGTTGTCTCTGGTTCAGCGAATCCGGCGCACAAGAAACGAAATAAACCGATAACACCAGCCCCGGCCGAATCTGCGGCCGAGGGGGGATTCGCCAACCGCGCTACTGACCTGGGCCCAGCGCCGTGTGACGAACCAAAGAAACGTGTTTATGAGACTGATCGCTTCGTGTGCTCGCGCAGCGGGGGAACACTCCGGGTCCTTGAGGACGTTACGGAGGCGGATGTCATCCGCACCAATCTCGATCATCTGCAGCAACGCGCGCCGCCTGGTTTTCCGCCCCTGCGAGCGCCACCGGCACGAACACTGCTGGCTAAGCCAGCCTTTTCCATGCCGCTGGTAATATGAGAAAAACTCGTACTTCTCCTTATTCGGTCCGCGGTTCCAGGTTGTCCGATTGCGGCTCGTCGCCCCGCGCTTCCTTAAGGACTGCGCAGGCGCGACAGGAACGCCTGGAGGAATTGGATGAGGATTGAGGCCGCATTTGGCCATTTGGTCATCCGGCAGAGTTGGCGAGCCTTTTACCTTCGAGCGTGCGAAAATCCATGGTCCTCCTTTTGAGAGATAGTCGTGTCGGGAAACTTTCAGTACAGCTTCGAGGATATAGCCGTTGTCTCGATCGAGGCGTGTGATGCACCAATCGTTGTTACATCTGATGAGATCGACGTGCTGCTCGCCCCGTTTTATGAGCGGGTCGGAGCTGAGCCTGGGCTACTGCACAACCTGGCCGGGATTACTGAGCGGCGTCAGTGGCCTGCCGATGTTTCGTTTATCGAGGCTTCCGTGTTCGCTGGAGAGAAAGCGCTCGCTGCTTCCGGGGTAGATCCCAGCCGTATTGGCTTTGTGACCAATACGAGCGTCTGCCGGGATCGCCTGGAGCCCTCCAGCTCGGTGACGGTGCATGATCGGCTCGGCTTATCGTCAAACTGCATTAACTACGATGTTTCGAATGCCTGTCTTGGCTTCCTCAACGCAATGCATATGGCTGGCACGCTCATCGAAACGGGCCAGATTGACTATGCGCTGATCGTTGACGGGGAAGGCACCCGCGAAATTCAGCAGAACACCATTGATCGGCTGCTCGATCCACAAACGACGATCGATGATCTGTTTTCCAACTTTGCCAGCCTGACCCTCGGTTCTGGTTCCGCGGCCATGGTCCTTGGCCGCCACTCGGAGAACCCGGGCAGTCACCGCGTTGTGCGCGGCGAGTTTCGGGCCGCAACGCAGCACCACGATTTGTGCGTCGGGTCCTTGGAAAGCATGCGGACGGATACCAAGGCGCTGCTCGAAGCCGGCACCCAGCTTGGGCGCATTGCTTGGGACGAAGCAGACAAGGACAACTGGGGCGAGATGGACCGCTACATACTGCACCAGGTTTCCCGGGTGCATACGGCGGCTATGGTCGAAACCCTTGGTATCGACGCTTCGCGAGTGCCATTGACCTTCCCGATCTTTGGCAATATCGGACCGGCGGCGGTGCCGTTTACCCTGGCCCATGAGGCCGACTCGCTGTCCGATGGGGATCGCCTGCTGTGCGTTGGTATCGGGTCTGGATTGAACGCCGCGCTTCTCGAACTGGCCTGGTGAGTTCAAGGCCTGTTGCACCCGCTGAGCTGCCGCCCGCCGGAATCATTGGCCTTGAACCGAGCTGGTCGCGCCTGGTGTTGGCGCCCGGCATTGATGAGACCGGTCGGACCTGGCACATCCTTGATTCCTGGGCATCGCGGTCAGCGGATGCCGAGCCGGAGCTGACTTTACTCTGCGTACACGGCAACCCTTCCTGGTCCTTTCTCTGGCGCGGTCTCATCGCCGAGATCGAACGTAAAGCGCCGCAGCGGGTACGGACGATCGCCGTCGACCAGCTGGATATGGGTTTCTCCGAGCGGACTGGACGGAAGCGGACCCTGGCCACGCGCGTTGATGATCTGTGCCAGCTCACGAAGGCGCTGGGCATCACCGGGCCCGTCATTACTGTCGCTCACGACTGGGGTGGGCCGGTCTCCCTGGGCTGGGCATTGCGGCATCTTCCGCCTGAGCCGGCAGGGGGACTGAGCGCCCAGCCTCATATAAGCGAACCGCCCACAACTGAGTCGCTATCCAGTGAGTCGCCGGTAGCGGATTGTCCGACACTCGCCGGTGTGGTGCTGACGAACACGGCCGTCCATCAGCCGGCGGGCTCGCCAGCGCCGGCGTTGATCCGATTGATTCGGTCTGCGCCGGTATTGCGGCCGGCGACGGTGCTGACCCGGGCATTCATTAGGGGTGCTTTGGCGATGTCTCGCCCGCGGCTGCAGGCGGCAGTTAAAGCTGGCTTTGTCGCGCCCTATCTGACGGCCGCGCGGCGGACCGCGATTGCCGACTTTGTTGCAGATATCCCGCTGGAGCCAGAGCACGAGAGCACGGCCACGCTCGATGCCATTGCCGCTGGCCTCGCAGACCTCGCCGGTATCCCGGCACTGCTGCTCTGGGGGCCGCGGGATCAGGTGTTCAGCGATCTGTATCTGCACGACCTTGAGCGGCGCATGCCGCATGCGGATGTGCATCGATTTCCCGGAGCGGCCCACTTCGTGGCTGAAGATGCTGATGTCGGGGCTGCCGTCTGCGATTGGATTCAGCGCCTGCTGCCTGATTTCAGTGTGGGCTCCGGCTTGATCTCCGGTTCGCAGATGGAGCCAGGTGATTCGGCAGGCGACGGCGACCAACCACCGATTGCCGACTCGCCAGCGCTGACGGACTTTTCTGCCGCTGATCCGATGGCTGCGGCGGTGGTTGAGCCGGGCCCGGTTGGGCGATCGATCAGCTTCAGTGATTTTGCGGGTCAAGTGGATCAGCTGGCCGCAGGGATGACCGCCTTTGGGATCAACCCAGGCGAGCGGGTGGCGCTGATGATTCCGCCAGGGATCGATCTTGCGCTTACGGTTTACGCCTGTTGGCGATTCGGCGCAGTGGTCGTACTGGTGGATTCAGGGCTCGGCGCAAAGGGTATGCACCAGGCATTGAAGAGTGCACATCCGGCCTACCTGATCGGGATCGATCGAGCGCTTGCGGTCGCCCGTGTGTTGCGCTGGCCCGGGCGGCGGATTGCCATTTGCCCAGGCTCCGGGCTGCGCCAGACGGTGCTGAATGCGGAAACGGATCTTGCCGGCCTTGCGGCCCTTGGCGGTGGGCAACCGGTGATGCCTACGGTGCCGCCGGAGGCCCTCGCCGCGCTGGTATTCACCTCCGGCTCGACGGGGCCATCGAAGGGTGTGCTTTATCGTCATCGGCAAATTAAAGCGCAGCGGGATGCGCTGCGTACGCTATACAGCATTGCCCCCGGCGACCGCCTGGTGGCAGCGTTCGCGCCTTTCGCGCTGTACGGCCCGACCCTTGGGATTACCTCGATGGTCCCGGCCATGGAGGTTGCTGCTCCAGGCACACTGACTGCCGGGGCGCTCGTTGAAGCGCTGCAGGCCATCGACGCGACGCTAGTGTTTGCTTCCCCGGCGGCCCTGGTCAATGTCGTTGCGACCGCTCCGGAACTGGCTGATTCCGGAGGGGCGGTTGATGCGAGAGCAACCGCTGATATTACAGCGGCTGCTGATTTCAGAACCGCGGTTGGGGGGGTCCGTCTGGTGCTGTCAGCCGGCGCGCCGGTGTCCACCGCCCTGTTGCGGTCGGTGGCCAAAGTCTTCTCCGCAGCGGATCTGCGCACGCCCTATGGAATGACCGAGTTGCTGCCCGTGGCCGATGTGTCACTGCAGGCGCTGAGTGAGCGGGCCGAAGGGTGCGCGGACGATGGTGTCTGCGTCGGCTACCCGCTGCCGAGCGTGGAGGTCATGATCGACCCGCTTGGCGCTGACGGCCAGCCAACAGGCGCACCTCAAGCGATGGCTTCGGTGCTCGGCGAAATTCTGGTCCGCGCCCCTCATGCGTGCGAGGGGTACGATCGTCTGTGGTGGACCGATTACCGGGCGTCGCAGCCCCGAGGCTGGCACCGCAGCGGTGACATTGGTCAGCTCGACAGTGACGGCTGCCTTATTGTGAGCGGCCGGCTTGCACATGTCATCAGCACCGCGAGTGGTCCGGTCGGGCCCGTTGGGTGCGAGCAGCAGATTGAAAAACTGGCGGAGGTGGCGCTGGCGGCGGTGGTTGGTGTTGGCCCGGTCGGTACTCAGGTTGCTGTAGCCGTGTTGCGGCTTGTCTCGGCGAACGCGTCAACGGTGTCCGCACCAATGACCCTGGCCGATCGGGTTCGGGGCCAGGTTCGGACAACCCCTGGCGTAGATCTAGCGGCGGTACTGATCACACTCAAACTGCCTGTTGATCGACGGCACAATTCGAAGATAGATCGCGCCGCCGTTGCGCGTTGGGCTGAGCGCGTGCTGGCCGGTGATCGGGCGACAGTGCTGTGAAAGTTCTGGTGACCGGGGCGACGAGCCTGATCGGTCGTCAGATTGTCGAACGGCTGGTACGGCGAGGTGACACCATCACCGTTCTGCAGAGAGGCGCATCGCAGCTGCCGGCGGTTGCAGAGGTGCTTGTGGATCTGGCGGCACCGGACAGCGACCGTCTCGCCCAGGCGATTGCCGGGCAGGACGCGATCATTCATCTGGCCGCAAAGGTCGGCGTCAGCGGTCGCTGGAAAGCCTTTGCCGCGGTCAACGTTGCGGGTACGGAACAGCTGTTGAAGGCTGCCAGAGCCGGTGGCGTTCGGCGTTTCGTTCATGTCTCTACCCCTTCTGTTGCGCATGCCGGCACGGCGCTCGTTGGTGAGCCTGCGGGGCCTGCCGATCCAACACGGGTGCGCGGCCATTACGCGCGCTCTAAAGCGTTTGGTGAACAGCTTGCGTTGGCCGCGAACTCTGCAGCGATGCCCGTTGCGGTGTTGCGACCGCATCTGGTCTGGGGCCCCGGCGACACGCAGCTGGTGCAACGGATCGTCGATCGGGCACGGGCCGGTCGACTGGTGCTGGTCGGCAGCGGCCTTGCCCTCATTGATACGACCTACATCGATAATGCGGCGGATGCCATTGTTGCTGGCCTGGATCGAGCGGAGCAGGCGGCCGGGCAGCCGTTGGTTATCTCTAACGGTCAACCGCGCACGGTGCAGGAGACGATTGTCCGAATCCTTGAGTCCTTTGGGTTAGCGACCCACCTTCGGCATCTGCCAGCGCCACTGGCAATCGCCGCTGGGTCGGTGGTTGAGCGACTCTGGGATACCCTCAATCTACGCGGTGATCCGCCAATGACACGGTTCCTTGCCGAGCAACTGGCGACCGCGCACTGGTTTGATCAACGACGGACCCGCGCCGTATTGGACTGGGAACCGCTTGTAGATCTGGAGGTCGGCTTCAAGCGCCTGGTCCCCGTGTCACGTTAGCTTCTGCGGCCCGGCGAGGCATGCCGGGTCAGCTTCGGCAGGTAGCCGGTCATGCAGTTCGGGCGGGCGGTGGATCAAAGCGCCTATCTCAGCTCTGAGACTTGCGCGGACCGCGGTCATTGACATCTGACTCGGAAAGCCGGTTGATCTCGCCCAGCGCCTCCTCGATGAAGGGGGCTAACCTCGCATTAACCGCATTAACCGCATTAACCGGATCAGGCGTAAAGGCATATGTTGATTGGCTACCTCACACTAGGAACAAACGATCTTGAGGCCGCGGGACACTTCTATGACGCGCTCTTTGCTGGGCTTAGCGCCCGGCGGGTGATGACCGACGAACGCATGCTTGGATGGGGGCGTTCATCAAATGAGACGATGTTCTCTGTGATCACGCCATTCGACGAAGAGGAGGCCACAATTGGCAACGGGGTAATGGTCGCGCTCAATGCGGAAACTCCGGAGAATGTGGAGTGGATTTATGCCAAAGCGATGGAGCTAGGAGCCACCGACGAAGGTGATCCCCATGATCGTGGCTCATCGATGGGCTTCTACGGTGGTTACTTCCGAGATCTCGACGGTAATAAGCTGGTGACCTATTGTCTGGGTTACAAACCCTGAAATTCCGGTAAGACCATATAGACAAGACCACACACCGAAATTCTCTTCGTTTCAGATTGTGTATCACCGAACGCTTTCACGGTGCGTCTATCTCGCGCGTGTTGCCTCAGCATTGTGCTCAAGGTCCTCATCCCGACAGCCTGGTTGTCCTGGATATAGAATTCGCATGAGACTGCTCGTGCCAGTGACCTGCCTGGGTAGTTTCGGACCACTGAGTAGTTGAGAGGATGGCTTCCTGGGAGGAAGCCATGAAGAAAGGGAAGTACAGCGCAGACCAGATGGTCCGGATCCTGCGGGAGTGCGACCAGAAGCCAGTAGCCGAGGCTGCGAAGAAGCACGAGGTCAGCGAGTAGACGATCTACACCTCGTGGAAGAAGTTTGGATCGATCGATGTGACCGACGTCCGGCACATGAAGCGGATCGAGCAAGAGAATGCTCGGTTGAAGAAGCTTCTCGCGGAGCGGGACCTCGAGATCGAGGTAATGAAGGAGATCCAACGAAAAACGTGGTGAGGGCGCGGGTGCGGCGCCAGCAGGTGGCCTACGCCGTAGGGCGAGGGCTATCTCAGCGCCGAGCTTGCATCCTGCTTTCCGTTGCCCGATCCGCACTGAACTATACGTCGCGACTGCGAGAGAAGGACGCGATGGTGTTGAGAGTGATGCGGCGTCTCTCGGGTCTGTATCCACGCTGGGGATATCGACGTATCCAGGTTCTGTTGGAACGGGAGGGCTTTGAGATGAGCCTGGATCTTGCCTATCGACTCTGGCAACAAGCCGGTCTCCAAGTGCCGAAGAAGCGTCGGAGACGGCGTACGGCCCCATCCAGGCTACGACCCTTACTGGCCGCTGCGCCGAACGACGTCTGGGCATACGATTTTGTCTTCGATCGCTGCGCGAACGGAGCTCAGCTGAAGTGCCTGGCCGTCGTCGACGAGTACACGCGCGAGCCGAGGCATCGAAACGGCGTTCATCGATCCAGGGAAGCCCTGGCAGAATGGCCTCGATAAAAGCTTCAACGGCAAGTTCAGAGATGAGTGCCTGAACACGGAGTGGTTCAGGAGCCGGGCCGAAGCAAAAGTCATCATCGAAGCCTGGCGGCGCGATTACAATGAGGTTCGACCGCACTCGAGCTTTGGACAGCTAACGCCAAACGAGTTCATCAATCAGCTGTCAGAGGAGGCAGCGTAATCGCCATCCTCAAGCTTCAACTGGTCCGAAGAAATCAGCCAGGTCAAAGCCAGAAAGGGTAAACGACTAAGAAAGCTGGACAATTGCTGGACTTTTGGGAGGGCTGGCAGATCAACAGGATACATGAACATTTGCGGTGAGAATGTTCATCGTATCGTGGCGGCCGCTTTCCATGGTGAGGCTCCGAGTTCTAAACTTGTCGTCGATCATATCGATACGAACAGACGAAACAATCGCGCGTATAACCTACGCTGGATTACTCGCCTTGAGAATATCCTTAGAAGCCCGATAACCCTGGGAAGAATAGAACTTTCCTATGGCTCACTTGATGAGTTCTGTCGAAATCCGGCCAGACCAAAGGGCATGAAGCTCCCCAAAAACTATGAGCGGATGCGAGCCGTCTCGAAAGAGGAAGCCGAAGCAAGCCTAATGAGAATTCGAAAGTGGGTTGAGCCAGGCGCGCAACCTATAGGCGGAAAGCTCGGCGAGTGGGTTTACGGTAGTCATGCAAAGCCAACACAGCCTGCCGCTGAATTGATCAGTGAGTCACTAACCCCAGGCGCTTTTCAACGATATTGGCGTGTACCTGCAGAGTTTCCCTCATGTCCGGAAGGTCAAAGTGGAGACAAGCTAGTCGAATATGAACAACGCCTAGTTGTTATCACGGAACTGGGGGATCGGCAGCTTAGTGTCATTACACAACTCGGAGACAGCTCCGTAGAAAGCGTTGCAGTTGCGCGTGTCGTTTCTGAGGAACGTAAAGTCGTACATGAGAGCAGGAGCACCTTTTTTACACTGGAAGGCGCGGCTAGGGCGCATTGCGAACAGCTCGATGTGCCATGGAGGGAGCATCGCGAACGCCGCGGGTTGCCTTGGGGTGAGTCGATTGATGAATTCCGTTGAGCGAGAGTCCCGCACTCTCACAACACGACGTACCCAATCAGGTTCGATATTCAGTACTCGCGCGCTAAGTTGGAACAGATCCCAGGTTGTCGGATTATTCCTCTCTAAATTGATCGGATATAGGTAGGCGCGAGATGCGTTCCAATCGTGCAGATTCTGTGGGGTGGTAATACACAGCGAAATGGAATCGTTGGAATCCGCGGGCGCCTGCCGAGTGTCGGCCAGTTGAGCCCAGCAGGCGGAGCCATCCAGGAAAGCCCAGGCAATGCCTGGGCTTTCTTTTTCTGAATTCGAGGCCATCACTGCAGGAGAACGCCATGCCGCTGATCACGGGATCATCGGCAATGTGCCGCCAGGAGATTAAGTCACCTTCCCCGGTCTTCGCGGTGGTCAGCCGATCACCCAAATCGCCGGGACCCGAAGCCGTCTGCGCACTCGCCGTCAGCAACAGCGCGGCGCCAATGAGGCCGCAGGCTACGCGCCACTGGCCAGCGGTTGCGAGGAAAGAATGTTGGGCAGCTCAGGCCTGCGATTGTAAGCGCGGGCAACTCGTCGCACCCACACAGAACAGGTTCGGCGTGAAAACGTGCTGCGGATCAAGCTTTTGCTTGATCTTCAACAGGCGCTCATAGACTTCGCGGTTGTCGTAGTAGACAGGCCAGAGCTCATCGAGGATCGGTTTTTCATCGTTGACGACCATTGGACCGAGGATCACCCGACGCTCCCTGCCGTCGTCCCAGAAGTTGAGCTTGTTGCTCAAGACGTCCGCGGCAAGAGCGTGCTGGAACTCCGCAGTTTTTTCGAATGTGCCGCGCACATTGGGGTCATAGAAGACGTCGAAGGTGAGCCAGTAGTTGCCGTCACGCTGTCCCATCGCCGTAACGATGGGTGGGTTTGCGAGGCCGGGGCCTCCAACCATGCCGACCTGAATCGCGATCTTCATGCCGTAGTATTTGAACTCACCCTTAATGCTCTCGATGTCATGCGCCTTCTTGGCCACCCACTCCGCGAAGGTGACGCCGAGCTCATTTTTCTGCGACATCGTACTTGTGTTCTTCCCGAGCCACGCGAGCTTTTTCCCTGGCATGTTGAACTCGCGCGGATTCTCGAAGGTGAGCGCCTTCATGATCTCGGACATTGGCCGCTTCTGGGCACCATCCATCATCTTGTCTTGCGGGAATACCTTGTTGATGAGCTTCATGCTGAGCATCCCAGGCACCTGCCTGAAACGCTCGAAGAGGGCGTCGACGTGAGAGTCATCCTGGTCAGCACCTTTGCTGTTGGCCCAGGATCCGACCACTACGATGGTCGGCACAACCCAGTGGAATTTGTCTACGCCCGTGAGGTGCGGGTACTTCTTCATCATCTCGTTGTCAAAGGTTTCCGGCAGTATGCTCGGCACGTCTGGGTCGTACTCCTCGCCGAAAGCCATCACCGACATAGCGAAATCCGGATCCCCATTAGGATCGTCATTGATCTCGCTAATGATCTGTACCAACTGCTCGAGCGTCGACTGTTTGAAGAACCACCCCATCTTGAACCCGCGCGTTTTGGGATGGTCCTCATCCTTGAGGTACTTCAACGTGATGCTGGTCACTACACCGAAGTTACCCGGGCTGCCACCCAGACAGGCCCACCATAGGTCCTTGTCGATCGGATCCTGACTGTCCCGCTCCACGGTGCGTTTGCTACCGTCAGCCAGGATGATGTCGAAACGAAGCAGGTAGTCGATCATGACGCCGAAGGTGGGGGAGATGACCGACCACCCTCCGGTCTGCATGTGACCGCCAACGTGTACGGTGCAGCACTCACCATGAGGGAAGAAGACCCCGTGCTGGACCTTGATTGCGCACACATCATCGACGTCCAGGGCCACCCCCAGCGTCAAAGAGCCTTCCTCCTCATCCAGCGACCACTCGCGATAGGGATAGCTGTCACGATCCGGGGCCTCTCGCCCACTCAGATCGATCTGGATGTTGTTCCCCGTCGTCGAGGACGAGCCGATGTACTGGTGTCCGCCCGTGCGAACCGCAATACCGAGATCTTTCTCTCGCGCATATTGAATGGCCTGGATGATATCGTCGTCACTGGCTACATAGATGATGGCGGCGGGCGTCATCGTGCCGTCGGCTTCTGACGTGGTCGCGTACTGATAAGCGTGCGCCCCGTACTCTTCAGAGGTATCACGTTGGTAGACTTTACCCTGGAAGTTCGGGAGCGAGGACATAGTTTCTCCTTATCGGAATCTGCTCCAACGCCCGATACTGCAGACCTCAGACGAGCGGGAAGCGAATCAAGATACACCCGATCGGCGGCTTTTGGAATGAGCCAGCCGCGATCAGCTTTATGATCCAAAGGTTGGTGGGGCGGCGCTAGCCTCCGCCTTGAAGGGGCGATTCCAGCCAACGTGCACGGCTGTTTTCAGCGCGCGCTTTCCAGCCGCGCGCACCCATGCGGCGTGCACTTTCCACAGCAAGACGATAGGCGTCCTCGATTTCCGCCGCGGCGGCACCTCGGCGCTCGAGAATCTGGCCGTGGAGACGATGAATCTCCGCTTCTGCCCAGCGTTCACCGGTTGTGTTCATCGCATCCAGACTGGCAGCGAGGAGCGCCTCTGCCTCTGCGTGGTCACCGCGCGCCGACAGCGCGTCGGCCTGGATGGCTTCGATGTAAGGCAGGAGGAGCATAAAACCGACGAGTCGCGAGAAGTCGACAGTCCCCTTCAACGCCTCTGGCGCCGCTGGGTCCCCACTTGCCGCCTGCAGATAAGCCGCCATGACGCCGGGAACAATGGCCGGAATGGCCTCCCGTTCGCACAGGTCAAAGGTCTCCTGGAGAACCCGACCCGCCGCTACGAAGTCGCTGCATAAGATCCGGTGGTGAATGACGTTCCCCAGCGCGAAAGCCTCGGTGAACGGGTGGTTCAGGCTTCGAGCGAACCCTTCCGATTCCCTGGACAGATCCTTTGAACGCTCCTCATCGCCGAGGAACCAGTGGATTAGCGACAGATAGGAGAGCGCGATGGACGCTGGATCATTGCCATACTGGAATCGATGACCTGTGTGCGCCTCTCGGTCGTACAAAGCAGTTACCCGCTCAAAGGCAGTCTTGGCGACTTCGAGGTTGCCCACATAGAGGTTAGAGATTCCGACGCACAGGTTACCTTCGAGCAGCAGGTCGTCGCTCTGCGCTGCCTCCGCGAATTCCATGATCGTCGCCGACAGTGCCAGCGCGTCGTAATGGCGTGCACGGGAACACAGGAAGCCCCAGTGATTGATCAGCGCCGGCACCCTCTGCGGAACATCGCCCACTACTGAACACAGCTCCAGGGCACGCAGGCACACCGTCTCAACTTCGGGGGCGTTGTAGCCCAGCGCGTTAATCAGAGCTGGACCCAAGGTCATGACGACATCGAGCTCTGTCAGATTCCGCTCTGGTGAATCGGGCTGGCCTTCCAGAGCCGCCAGGGCGGTACGCAGCAGCTCCGCTGCCTCGACCTGCGCATTGCGGCGAAGCGCCGTTTGACCGGCAAGGAGCCAGAGCTGAGCCGCTCTCTCCTGATCACCACCCGCGCTGTAGTGATGCGCTATGAGCTCGGGATGCGCCTGGACCATGTGTTCGGCAAGCGACTCGTAGGTCCGGGCGACCCGAGAGTGAAGTTCACGCCGACGCGCTCGCGGGACCGAGTCATACGCCGCATCCCGAAGGAGCGCGTGCTTGAATACGAACCCATCCGCCTCTGCCTGCACGAAGTCTGCATCGAGCAGTCCCGTGAGCGAAGACTCAAACTCACTCTCCGGAAGATCGGTGACCGTCCTGAGCAGCTCTACCGGAAAGCTCTTCCCGATAACGGCGGCGATCTGCGCCAGTTGCTTGCTGTCGCCCAGACTGTCGAGGCGGGCGATCAGAGACTCCTGGAGCGTGGATGGGATGACGTGATCGTCCAGAGACCCACGGACCGACAGCTGCTGATCGTCCATCACCAGAAGCTCCGAGGCCAACACCGCCTTCGTCAGCTCTTCCACGATCAGCGGGACGCCCTCGCAGCGTTCGACCAGAGCCTCTGTAACCTCGGAAGGAAGCGGCTTGCCTCCCGATAGGCTCAGGATCATCTCCTTTACCTCGGTCTCGCCTAGGCGCTGGAGATTCAGTATGCGCAGGTCGGGGTGCTCCGCCCACGGACACAGGAATTCAGGCCGGGCGGTCGCGATAAACAGGAGCGGGGTATCGCTCGCTACGCCAAGCAGCATACCCAGAGCATCGAGCGTCGACGGGTCCGCCCAGTGCAGGTCTTCCAAGATTAACAGCAGCGGTTCGTCGCTGCTGAGCGTATTAATGAGCGCCACAACTAACTCGAGCGTTCTCTGATACTGGCGCGTCGCGCTCATACCCAGGGGTGGGTGCTCAGCCGGTGGCACAACTGACGTCAGGTTGCAGAGAAGGCTGAGATCCTCGTCACCCCCGAGCCCGAGGCGCCCCGCATACTCACGGATCTTGGCGAATCTGCCCGACGGATCATCGCTCTCGAGCAGGCCGAACAGATCAACAAACGACCGCGTAAAGGGGTGCAGCGGACTGTTTTTGAGGTCTGGGTGGCAAAAACACTCCATGATTGACGCACGCTCCGCGAGCTTTCGTGCGATCTGGACGTGTCGCGATTTTCCAATGCCGGGTTCTCCAACGAGAAGGAGCGCATTTCCTTTCCCGAGCTCCGCGTCTTGCCAGCACGTGGTGATGATTTCCAGATTAGCGTTGCGGCCGATGAAAGGCGTCAGCCCATGCTTCTCGGCCACCTCGAAGCGGCGCTCCACATCAGTCTGAGCAAGGACCAGATGGAGTCCGACGTTCTCCTTCACGCCCTTGAGTTCCACCCCGCCCATGTCTTCTGTTTCGAAGTACCCCTCAACCAACTTGAGCGTCGCGGAGGTGATCGCTACCTGGTGAGGGCCGGCCTCTCCCTCCACGCGAGCTGCCACATTCGGGGTGTGGCCTATGGCGAGGTTCTCCCTGCGTCTGCCTCTCCCCACTTCGCCAACGAGTACGAGACCCGTGTGAATACCCGCCCTGGCGGCGATGGCAGGCACTCCGGCAGGTGCTTCAATTCGAGCTACCGAGTCGACAACCTGGAGGGCGGCCAGAACCGCCCTGCGTGCGTCGTCTTCATGCGCCTCCGGGTACCCGAAGTAAGAGAGGACGCCGTCCCCCAGGTATTGCTGGATACTGCCGCCGGCGCTTTCCACCGCCTCGACGCAACACGCCTGGTACTCATCGAGGAGCTCGCTCATGTCTTCAGGATCCAACATCTCGGACAGCGACGTCGAGCCCACCAGATCGAAGAAGACGACGGTGATCAGGCGACGTTCCGCCGGAGGGGTCGATAGCGCGGTACCGCAGGACGCGCAGAACGCTGCATCTGCACTCGCGACGGCGTTGCAGGTACGGCAAGTCAGAGCCACTTCGGAATCTCCCCAGACACTCCCGTGCCTACTATCTTTGACAATTCGGCGTACTGTAACCGATCCGCCGGCTGCCGCTCTATTCCGGCGCAGGTAGAGAAGGTACCTGAGCAGGTACCTCGCCGTCCTCAACCACGCTCATCCCAGCTCGACTGTTAGTCAGCAGTTCGCCGCTCCCGGCGGCCCATGTGGCCTGTGCAGCAACAACGCTCCCGTACCGAGCAGAAAACATCCGCCGCCAATGGCCAGTGAGTATAAGGAATCGTCAAAAAGGGCAACCGCCACCCACCCCAGCAAGGGGCCAGCGGCGGCTCCAAAGTCCTATGCGATGACATATCGCGCATAGGCCCCGGATCCGAGTTTGCTTGCCCCACCGGCAACGAGCAGGCAGGCGTCGGTCCGAAAGACATTCAGGTTTGTGAGCTGCACGACTGCTTCACCGTTAACGAACTCCTCACCTACGAAGCCCTCGGGCTGACTGGAGAGGGCACGGCGGAACAGTTTATCTGGGAGGGTGACAACGCCTATGGTGGCCGGGTGACCCGGATGGTGCGATCGTGAAACGGATACTTGCGCGGCTCTGGTTGACGGAACGCGCGGGGTGAGGGTGTAGACACCTCGCCGGGAAACTTCATGTTGAGCGCCTGGCGTGGCCGGTCGTTGTTGTAGATTTCCATGAAGTCGTCGAAGCGTTCCTGCTGCTGCAGGAAGTTGAATGAGGCCGGCTTGGTGGCTTCCTGTTTCAAGGTCAGATGCATGCGTTCATGACGTCCATTCTGCTGAGGATTACCCGGCTTGATGCGTTCTATGGCGATCCCGAGCGGTAGCCACCAGACCGCCAGACGAGACAGGCCGAAGAAAGCGGTGCGAGAGCTGAAGGGAATGCCGTTGTCGGTGCGGATGGCGTTGGGCAGACCGAAGTCCTTGAAGGTTCGCTCGAAGACGGTGAAGGCATAATCTTCCTTGGTGGAGTCCAGGGCATCACAGGCGAGCAGATAGCGGGTGCGGTAATTGGTGATGGTCAAGGGATAGCAGTAACGCTTGTTGCCGAGTTTGAACTCGCCTTTGTAGTCGGCGCAACACAACGCATTAGGCCGATGGACATTGTTCAGCGGTGTGCCTTGAGCCCGGCATCTGCGACGTTTGCGCCGTTTGACCAGGCCGTGCTGCTCTAGAACGGCGTGCACGGTGCTTTTGGCAGGTGTTCGAATCTGGGGATACTCGCGGATCAGCTTCTCGCGGATCTTCGCTGCACCCCAGATGGGCCGCTCCTTTTTGATGGCGAGGATTCGACTTTCCACCTGAAACGGCAGCTGGTTGGCATAACGCAGTGGCCGGCGACTCTGGTCGTAAAGGCCATCGAGACCTAACTCTTTGTATCGACTGAAGATCTTGTAACCGGTCTTCCGGGATATCCCGAACTCTCGGCACACAGATGTCATCTTCTCTCCTGCGAGTAGCCGGCCTACCCTGCGGGTAGGGCAACAAACTTAAGCCGCTCTTCCGTACGGTTACACTCCTTCCAGGGCATTTGGGTCCCCCAAATGCCTGTAATGTGTAACCCATGTCTTCGGTATTAGGTGTTACCTATGTGTCGGTTAGCTCACCAAATATTTCAGAGAGTTAGTGGCCGGTTGGGTCCACTGGCTGGGTCATTTCTACGCGGGCTTAAAGCCAGACGAAATTAAAGTGGTAGAGTTCTGTGCATACGTCGGACCAAGTTCACCGGAAAATCCCATCGGTACGAAGCTGGATTCGGAGAGCTATTCCAGAAGATGGAAACGCTCTATTAGGGTCAGGCAACTTCCTGGCGTGCTTCCCAAAGGTCGTACTCTGCCTGCATCCGCACCCACATCTCGGCGCTCGTACTAAGAACAGACTCGAGAACGATCGCAAACGCGGGCGATATGCCTCGTTTGCCGTTTACGATCTCGTTGATCTTGCGAGGAGAGCATCCACAAAGTTTTGCTAGATCCGTTTGGTTGAGTCCCATTTCGGCCATATAAACTTCGGCCAGCACTTTGCCAGGATGTAGAGGTAGAGGATTGCTAATCATAATTATCCTCGATGGTAGTTCTCAATCGTCACGTCTGAAAACGCACCGTTCTTGAATTTGAATGTAATGCACCATGGCAGTTTGATTGTGACACTCCAATAATCTCGCCGGTCACCACGCAACTTGTGAAGCCTGATACTGGGTGGCTGCCCTTTTATCCGAAGATCGTCCAGCGTCGCAGTTGAATGCATGATCGTCAGTAGCGCTTTGGCTCGCATCCAGAGCTCTCTGGGTAAGGTTTTGGATTGATTAGTCGTCCAGATGTCTTTGGCAACCTTGCCCTTGAGGCGCGTTATCATCTGCTGTTGCTATTACACTATGCGGTATAGTGTAAATAACCGTGCTGTTACCTGCAAGGGAGAATGAGACAGAGATTGTCCCGAAGAGAAGTAAGCAGTTGGCTTGGAAAATGGATAGATCGGAGATTTCCCGGATCACGACGTTGCCTGCATACCAGGTCATCTGATTTTTTCGGATTGAACCGGTCGGATATTGATAGGCAGAGGATGGCTTCCAACCGTGCAGATTCTGTGGGGTTGGAGTACACCACGGATTGGAATCGTTGGACATCCGCGATGTAGCCCGCATTTTCTGCTGCTATTTGTCCTAGGTGGAGCCGCTGTTAATCAGCGGGTTCCTTCAGGAAGCCGCGGGCGCCTGCAACGTGGTTGCCACCGCGTGGCGGCCAGAGATCCCAGCAGGCGGAGCCATTTTTCCCATTTTTTTCAGAGAGTTAGTGAGCCGGTGACCCCACTGGCGAGGTGGCCCCTGCGCGACAGGTAGGATATTGGTAGGGTTAAAAAATTGTCGAAATCCTACCAGTTTTGGATTCTGGACGGAGGCGTTGCGGCATTAATTCCTACCTCGCAACCACCACGTTTCGGGCGGTTATTCTTCTTATGCCCGGGGTTGCGAGCAGAGCAGGAGCGGGAAGATCAGCAGTACCGCGACGCTCAACCGATCGGAACGGCTGGCTGCGCAATTCCAGCGATCGTTCCGGGGGATCAGAGGCACTCGGAATGCGAGCCCAGGATACGTTCTCGAACCGTCCTGATTGTGTGCGAGCATCAATACCCGGCCGGAAATAATCTGAGAAACTCGGTCTCTCCCGCCGGGGTGCCGATCAGTACGATCTCGCCGTCAGCGGGCAGTATCGAGTCTGGCCCGGGATTGGTCTCGGTTCTGTCGTGGCTGTCGATGCCGATGACGCTGCAGCCTGTACGTTGGCGAACATTGGATTCCGCCAACGTTTTGCCTGCCAGCTCCTTGGGTACCCGGACTTTGAACACGTCGAGACCTTCCGCGACCATCAGCAGGTCGCTGCGCTGCAGCAGATTGAACATAGCGTTGGAGCCCATGGACGCATAGGACATGACGATATCGCACCCGGCGCGATGCAGTGCCGCCACGTTGCGATCCAAGGTTGCGCGACTGATTATCTGCACGTCCGGGCGCAACAGCCGGCAAAAAATGGCCAGGTAGATGTTGGTTTCATCGTCGCGCGGCGTGATGATGACCGTCGGTGCCTCTTCGATGCCCGCCCGCTGCAGCACGGCTTTGTCGGCACCGGAACCCAGTATGTAATTTTCCGTATACGGTATCCGTTCCACCAGCTGCTCGACGATGCAGTAGTCGATTCCCCGGCGTTTGAGGGCCGCCGCGGTGGAGCGTCCGACGCGCCCGCCGCCGATGATGATGACAGGCTTGGTCTGAGTAGGCCCGGTATCGGCTCGATAGCGTTGATCGAACTCGCTGAGCTGCTGCCGCGAGCCCGCCATGACAAGCACGGTATTCTCCTCGATGGTGCTTTCCGGCTGGCCGATCTGAAAGTTTCCCCGCGCCCAGAAGCCGACGATGCTCACGCTGGTTTCCCACTGCGCCTGCAGGTAACCCTTGCCCACCAACGTTGTCCGGTTGGAGTCGACTTCGGCAATCAGAAGATCGTCGATCTTGCCGATCACGTGGCTGAACTGGTTGCCGCCGATGGCTCTTCTGGCCAGGGCTTCCGCCATCAGATGGGTGATGTCCAGCACCCGGGTGCAGCCTGCCAGCTTCAGAATTTCCACCGAAGCGGCGTCGCGGGCAGTGGCGATGACCGGGGTCTTGTCCGTGATGCCGCGGACGGTGAACACCACCGAGGTATTGACGATATCCGGGCGGGTGGTCGCGACCAGCGCCGCATGCTCGACCCGGGCGCGCACATAGGTATCCGGATCGTTCAGCTCTCCGTAAATCGCATGGATGCCGCGATCCCCGAGATGGGTCACCTCCTCGGCTTCCGGCAGGATCACGACGTAGGGATAGTTGAATTGCGTCAACTTGTCGATCAACGCGCTGGCGACCGGACCGAAGAAGGTGAGGATGACATGGCCGTGCATGTCGGCGGGGACACGGCGCGGCAAAAGGCTGACCGCACGCGCTTCCATCCAGGGTTCGTAGAACAGCTCGATGAACGTGAATGGCAGCAGCACCAGCATGAAGACGATGCCTGACAGCAACACGAGGATCGAGAACACACGTCCCGGATCGGTGACGAAGCTGATATCACCATAACCCAGCGTGGACATGGTCGACAGCGTCCAGTAAAAGCCGGTGACCCAGGAATGCTGCTGGCCCTCATAGGCCATCAGCACCTGAAAGATCATGGAGAAGCCGGTAACCAGGCCCGCAAGTGTGACCATGAAACGCAAAAGCGCACGAAAATTACGCTGTTTGAGCGCCGAGGACATGCGATGCAGAAATGCGTTCACAAAGCGCGTACCCGGGTTTTCCCAGACGGACGCTGCTTTCTTCTTGCCGTCAGATTTAGTCACCCGGGGCGACGCCCGCCCGGCCGGCTACGGCAGGGGCATTGCTCGGGCAGGGGTGAATCAGGGTCGCGCGTCATCGTGTCTCCTCACCGGGTTCGGCAGGGCATCATCCGGCAATTCCCCGGCAAAGGAAAACCCCGGCGCTTGCAGCTGAAGGCAACAAGATGCTCGTGGCGAGAAACTTCGGGTAGTGGGTCTCGACGATCGAATAGAGTGGGGTTTCTTCTGACCAATGGCGCTTGTAGGTGTAGCGGTCAGTGCTGTCGAGTTTTGGCAATCATCCGAGCCTGCATCAACGCGGGTTAATGAGGCTGGGAGAAGCCTGGCTGCTGGTCTGTCGTCGAGGACTTTCGCTTGCCAGCAGATTCTAGGCCGCGTGGGTGTGGGAGATTTGCGGGGATAAGTTATGCGCTGTTGTGCATCGTGAGGCATTTGATTGCAACGGGCACCTCGATAACTGATTGATTTGTAGGGCTTTAACTATCCATCGACTCGACTGTTGATCAGCGGGTCGCTGGTAGTGACGCTGTAAGGGAGTATGTTCTCGGCATCCCTGCCGCGGCGCGTTCATCTTAGTTACCCCCAGGGTTCGCATCACCGCTGCTGGCCAATAGGCCATCAGCTTCCCACCCGTCTGGCGCGTGCGCCAGACCCCAGCTGGCGGAGCCATTCTCTACGCTGCATCAATACTTACGGAATGGCCGCACTTGAGCGCGAAACCGACAAGTGTATCCAGTCGGAACGACTCGAAATCTCCTTTCATCAACGTACTTACGCGCGGTTGTGAGATACCGAGCAGCTCCGCAACTTCTCTCTGCTTCAGATTGTCCGCCTTAATGTGCTCTGTGATCACGTGGATCAATTCAGAGCGGAGCTTGTAGATCTCCCGCTTCACGGGATCGTCCTCAATTGCATCCCACACGCTGTCGAATTTCTTGTTGCTCATCTCATTTCCTTCAATGCCGACTCGATGGCGGCAATGTCTCGCCTAGATGTCCGCTGCGTCTTCTTCTGGAAGGCGTGCAACACGTAGATAGCCCAGTCGCGGTTGGCGACGTACACCACACGCCACGCCCCACCAATCCTGATTCGGATTTCGCGGACGCCAGGACCGATGTTTGGCATAGCCTTCCAGCCTTTCGGTGCGTCGCCACGCTGCACCTTGTCCAGCTCGTATCCAGCCTCACGTTTCACGGCAACCGGGAAGTCTCAAATGGACTCTAGCGAGCTTCCGAGAAACACGATTGGCTTTATCGAAAAATATACATCTAGATGTATACTGTTGGCAATCGGAGATCGATGTGGGAAGGCGTACACCAAGGGCCAGCTAAACCGCAGGTGCTGTCTCACGAAGCATGGCAATTGCGATCAAAACGAGCAGAAGCTAGGGAAAGTGTGAGACAGCTGCGAGGCGTCTATATCAAATAAAATCAATAGCTTATGGGGCGACAGCCTGGAATCTGTTAATCAGCGGGTTCCTTTAGGAAGCCGCGGGCGCCTGCCGAGTGTCGGCCAAGTGAGCCCAGCAGGCGGAGCCATTTTTCCCTAAGTTCCAGAGAGTGTTGAAGAAATTCCTCAGGCGCCGGATTGGGGCCAAGTCTCAAGACATCGATCTTAAGTGTGCGATCGCTTCGGGCTTGTCATCGACCAATGGTGCAACTTCGCACCGCTGCGTTTGCTGGTTAAGACACCTTTGGTGAGATAGGGTGAGACATCGGAACGCGGGTTACGCCTTGAAAAGCAAATGAGTCAATGGCGATTCCTTAAAAATCGGATGGGAGAGCGGCTCTGGATAAAGCCCCTTGTTGTCTTCCTTATGTCCATCGGTTTTGCGCTGTTCGCCAGGCTTGCGGACGGCGTCCATATCGGTGACGTTTTACCCGACGTTTCATCTGACTCTATTGAAACACTTCTGCAAATACTGTCTGCGAGTATGCTCGTCATTGCCACGTTTGCAGTTGCCTCGATGGTGGCTGCTTACTCCGCCGCGAGCGCTACGGCGACACCCCGCTCGTTTCCTTTGATCATCGCGGACGACGCGTCGCAAAATGCGCTGTCGACGTTTATCGGTGCGTTCATTTTCAGCAGCGTAGCGCTCGTTGCGATCAAGAACGGATACTACGAAGAGTCTGGACGGTTCGTGTTGTTTGTCCTCACCTTAATTCTGTTCGCAGTCGTCATACTCACCTTCGTAGGCTGGGTGGATTCTATAGCGCGGCTGGGGCGGCTTGGCTCGACAGTGAAAAAGGCCGAGGCAGCAGCTAACGAAGCGCTTGAGGTGCGCAGAAAGGCACCCAACTTTGGTGCCGCCGTGGCGCGGGAAAGGAGCGATCCGGGGCATTCGGTGTATAGCGACGCGATCGGTTACGTGCAACGGGTCGATATTCCCGAGCTGCAGGCGCATGCGGAACAGGCCAAGGTCCGCATCCTGCTTGCGAGCTTGCCGGGTACGTTTGCGGCGCCGGGACGAGCTTTGGCGTTCGTTGCGACCACCGCGGATCGAAAAGAGGAGTTCGATGCCGGGCCGATCCGGAGCGCGTTCACCATTGGGCCGGACCGCACCTTCGACGAAGACCCGCGTTTCGGGTTGATTGTGCTATCGGAAATTGCGAGCCGGGCGTTGTCCCCGGCAGTCAACGATCCCGGTACCGCGATCGATGTCATTGGCTCGTTCGTACGACTGTTCACGACCTGGTGCCAGCCCGTTCAGGATGGAGAGTCGGAGAACACCGAAGTCCTCTATCCCCTGGTCGAGGTGCCGGAACTCTCGCTGGACGACATGCTGGACGATGCCTTTCGCGCGATCGCGCGTGATGGCGCGGGCAACATCGAGGTCGTCCTGCGGCTTCAAAAGGCGTTCCAGGCCTTGGCGACGCTTGACAACTCCGCTTTGCGTGCTGGCGCCAAGCGCCAGGCCCGGTTGGCGGAGGCGCGGGCGGAAGCTGCGCTCGAGGCGCCGGAAGATATCGCGTTGCTGCGTGGCGCGACCCGCTTCGCGAACGTGGAATCGTGACCATCTTCTCGCTGGTCATATTTTCCGTTGCCACGCTGGCGATCGTGGCGGTAACGCTCCTGCCTCTTTCGCGTAACCCGCACTGGCTGTTCAGGGGGGCCGATTTTCCGCGTCTTCAATTTGCAGCCCTGGCGGGGATGCTTTTTGTTGGCGAGTGGTTCCTGCTGGATTTAGGCCATCCTATTGTCTGGGTCCTGATCGCGTTGACAGTGGGCTGTCTGGGCTGGCAGCTCGCGTGGATCTTGCCGTACACGGTTTTATGGCCGACCGAAGTCAAGAGCGCGAAAACCAGCGGCGCTGAAAACGCCTTGAGTATTCTCACGGCCAACGTATTGACCCCGAACCGCGAAGCCGAGGCCCTGCTCGACCTCGTGCGAAAATACGAACCGGACATTCTCGTCACTCTTGAGTCGGACCAGTGGTGGCAGGACAGGCTCGACAGCCTGGAGCCGGACATGCCGCACACCTTGAAATGCCCGCTGGACAACCTGTACGGCATGCACGTGTACTCGCGCCTACCATTGGAAAACGGGACGATCGAGTATCTGGTCGAGAAAGACGTGCCGTCGATGCATGCGCTCGTGCGGATGCGTACGGGGGACCGGCTGCATATTCATTTTCTTCACCCTGCGCCGCCCAGCCCAACCGAAAACCCCGAGTCCGCAGAGCGGGATGCGGAGCTGGTCATCGTCGCACGCAGCGTCGCGGACAGCGACGAGCCGATCATCGTTACGGGAGATCTGAACGACGTCGCCTGGTCTCACACCACGCGGTTGTTCAGAAAACTCAGCGGTCTCCTCGATCCGAGGGTAGGCCGCGGCATGTACAACACGTTTCATGCGAATTATCCATTCGCTCGATGGCCGCTCGACCACTTGTTTCATTCGCACCACTTCACCCTGCGCTCGATCCGGCGGTTGCCGCCAATCGGGTCGGATCACTTCGCTCTGCTCACCGAGTTGTCCTACGCGCCTGTGCGAGGCGCTGATCAGGAAGGTCTGCAGGATGATCAGGACGATCGAGCCTGGGCGCGCTCGATCGCTGACGAGCAGGACGCTCACAAGTCCGACGTGCCTCGTCCCGAATCTGATTGATGTCGCCGTTGGTTGATCGCCATGCGCGTGGGTAGACCTTTTATGTGCGGACGGCCCGAGCGTCTGTGCCGCTACTTCACCCGACCCGCCATTTGCCCTTAGCGCTTATCCAACGACGCTGCCGGAAGAGTGATCTACGAACTCTGGCTCCCGTTCCGCGATGGCACTACGCATATCCTATTTACACCCCAGGATTTTCTTGCCAGTTTGGGCGGCCGGGCGTTCGCTTGCGAACGCCTTAGCTGATTGCGCCGCAATCAGCCCTGGTACCGAGATCCAAGGCTAATCTGACTCGATATCACGGGGTCTTTGCGCCCAACTCGCCGGTCAGGAAGTCTCTTTGTTGTCAGGAGTCCCTTCAGGAAAGGGCTCATCTATGACGAGCGAAGTTCTCGCATCGGTATCTTCGATGAAGCTGCGGCGCAATGATTCCATGTCCGAAAAGTGCCGGATTAGTGTCCTTGTTGTAACACCGACCCTTCCGTCAACCTTTCCTTCATCACGCGCAGTTTGTGTCAGACTCATTGGAAGGTCTCGCGATTGGCCAGCGTTCCCATGACGGCTGCGAGTTCCTCAGGTCCCGCGCCGGACGCGATTTTTCAAGCAACCAAACGCTTCACGCCCTTGGGCGGCGAGGTTGATGTTAAATCGTAGGCAACTTGCAGGTTCATCCAGAATTCGGGGCTGGTTGCAAAGGCCTTACTTAGCAGCCACGCCGTATCGGGTGTAACGCCGCGCTTGCCTCTGACCAACTCATTGATTCGCTGTATTGGAACGCCCAAATGCTTCGCCAGATCGGTCTGGGTAACGCCCATAGGTTCAAGAAACTCTTTTAGCAATATCTCGCCCGGATGTGTTGATGTTCTCTTTTCAGGAAGCATTTAATTCACCGATGGTAGTCAACTATTTGCACTCGCTCGACGCCACCGTCTTTCCACTCGAAGATGATGCGCCACTGTTCGTTGATTCGGATGCTGTGAAATCCCTTTAGATTTCCGGATAGCGCCTCGAGCATGTTTCCAGGTGGAGAACGCAAATCCTCCAGTGAGATTGCTGCGTTCAGTAGGTCGAGCTTTCGCGTGGCCACGGATCTGATGTTGGTCGCAATACGTCGTGCCTGACTCGTGTTGCGTCCATGGAAAAGATCCTCGGTTCTTCGATCACCGAACGAACGAAGCATCCTTAGATCTTAATGCATACACGGTAATCATGTAAACAGAGCGCCGATTCAGGCTGGGAGTTTCGCAACCCCAACAGGCGGAGTCATATTTTCCCCAAGAATATCGGCGAGTGAGTGACCCTTTGGGCCCGCTGGATAGGTCAATGCTGCGCGACTGGTAAAATGCGGATTGATAACATACATTAATGTATGTATGTTTCTTGGATGATAGCCACCCCCAACCTGAACAACGTTCGCAGCGAAACCATGCGTCAGCGGCTTATCGCCGCCACCGTTGAATTGCTGATTGAGGTGGGTTACGCCAACACAACGGGCGTTGCGGTGTGCAAACGCGCCGGCGTCACCCGCGGTGCGTTGAACCACCACTTCCCGGATTTTGGAGATCTGCTGATCGCCACGCTGCAGCAGATCTACCACGCAATGACCGATACGAGTCTCCCCGAAGATGCGGCGATGGGCCCACTGGAGCGCATGGTTACCACCAATTATCAGCGGGTAGTCCAGCCCGAGTTCAAAGCGGTAATCGAGCTATGGTTGGCGAGTCGCAACGATCCGGTGGTGGGCGCCGCCTTAGGTCGGGCTATTTTAGAGGCTTCCGAGCTGTTTTCTCCTCAGGCGCGACTCACCAACCGTCAGGATGGGCACACAGCGGAGAGCGGATTCCCAGTCCAAGGTGAAGTCGCTGCTGTTTACCACACGCTGATGGAGAGCCTGATCGGCATTGGCCTCGGTCGCGCCAGCAATGGGGGCTCCCCATCTGCACACGAAAACCAGGTACTGCAAACGCTAACGCAAATCGCCCGCCAACAAGATTCTGAAGGAGGCTCGCATGAGCGAACAAGCCGCTAAGTCTCGTTACAGCATATGCACCATTTGCGACATTGGCTGCCAACTGCGGCCAGTAACTAAAGACGGCAAGCTGATCGCCATGAAAGCCCATGACAACCCGGCACTGGCCAGGAATGTCTGCTACAAAGGCATCTCCGCGCCACATATTCACAACCACAACGAACGGTTGCTCAAACCCTTGAAGCGTGTGGGTGAACGTGGTGAAGATAAGTGGGAAGAGATCACGTACGAGCAGGCAATGGACGAAATCGCCGCGCGCCTGCAAACCCTGGTGGATAAGCACGGCCCGGAAACGCTGGCGGTTTCCACTTCCGGGTGGAATACCCAAAGCACCCACGCGATGGATCGCCGTTTTATGAACGCGCTGGGCACGCCCAACTATATCAGCGGCGTTTCGCTGTGCGCGGGCAATACGGCTGCGGTGAACAAGCTCACCTACGGCTGGTTTCCGTTTGCCGATATGAGTAATTCAAAGTGCATCGTTCTATTCGGACACAATCCACGTAAGCACAGCTGGACACCCATTTACAACATGATCAACGCGGCGAAGGCGAATGGCGCCAAAGTGATTGTGTTAGACCCGCGTGTGTCAGAACAGGCGGAAACCGCCAACATGCACCTGCGGCTGCGCGCAGGGACCGATGCGGCCATGTGTTTAGGCTGGCTGAACGTGATCATCAACGAAGAACTCTACGACAAAGACTTTGTTGACGAATACACGACTGGGTTTACGGAACTGAGTGAGCGGGTCAACGAGTACCCCTTGTCGCGCGTGGCAGAGATCACCGGCGTGCCCGCCGAACAGATAGCCGAGGCCGCACGGCTCTACGCAACCGCAGAAAGCGCCTGCATTCCGTGGACGCCCATCACGGACATGCAGATCTCCTCCACCTCGGCCATTCGCCTGCACAGTATTCTGCGTGCGCTCACAGGTAACCTGGACGTTCCAGGTGGAGAGTTGCTCGAAGGTTTTAATCCCAACTACATCTCCGAGTCAGTATTGGGCAACCACGGCATGCTGACGTCCCAGCAGAAGGCCAAGCAGTTGGGAGCCGATGCCCATCCGGTCTATACCTATCGTGCTCAGGAGAAACTCCTGGACGCGACAGAGCGAACCTGGGGCCAACGCTACTCCGATATTGTTATGGGCTCTTACATGGCCAACCCCAGCGCGGTGTTTCGTGCCATGGCCACCGAGGCTCCCTACCCTGTAAAAGCGTTTTTCGCTTTGGGTAACAACAGCCTGCTGAGTTATCCGAACCAGCACCAGATTCTGAAGGGGCTGCTTAATCAAGAGCTGATTGTCGCTCAGGAAATTTTCATGACGCCCACCGCAATGCTGGCGGACTACGTGGTGCCCGGGGATGTGTTCAGCGAACGCAATCATATCTCGGATATGTGGAGCTGGCGCTCGTCGCTGACGCTCAGTGAAAAGGTGGTGGAACCCCCGGCGGAGGCCTGCAGCACCTTTGAGTTCTGGCATGATCTGGCGCACCGAATGGGATTCGGAAATTTATTCCCATGGGATTCAATCGAAGCCATGCTGGACTATCGATTATCCCCCAGCGGTATGACATTTGCGGAATTCGCTGACAAGCAGTACATGCAGGTCTCCAACCCCGAATATCGTAAGTATCGAAAAACCGGCTTCGGCACGCCATCGGGCAAAGTCGAACTCAAGTCGTCCATACTGGAAGAACTGGGATTTGATCCGCTCCCTTACTACCGGGAGGGACCAGCGGTAGACGCCGACTATCCGTACCACGTTTTTACCGGGGTGCGTGAAGATGCGTTTTTTCAAACGGGTCAGCGGCAGGTGAAAGTGCTTCGCGATCGTTCGCCCACGCCTAAACTGTTTATGCACCCAACCGACGCCGCTCGACAGGAAATCGAGGACAATCAGTGGGTCAAGTTGGAAACCCGCACCGGCGAGGTAGTCGCTAAAGTGTTGATTCAGGAATCCATGAAAAAGGGGCATGTACGTGTGCCCCACGGCTGGTGGTACCCGGAACTGCGCGGCAGCGCCGACCTGGCCGGTGCGTTCCTGAGCAGCGATGCGGTACTATGTCCAGATGCCCCTGAGGATCTGGATCGGGAGCAGGGCATCCCGCACTTTAAGGGTTTCCCCGGTCGCATCGTGAAACTCAGCGCACCGCCTGCCGGTATGTCCGAACAGGTGCTGGCTGGATGACTGGCGGGTCAATACATCGCTGGTTGAGCGAATTTAAGCAACAGGCGTTGACCCACATCGCCAATCGCTCGTTTAAAAGACAACCCGGTTGGTTAGACCGCATGGCCATGCGCCTGATTGCAGCTACCGCGGATCGAGTAGAGGCTGATCCTGAAATGGAGATACCCGCCTACACGCCACCTGAGCATAAGAATTGAAACGGCGAGTACAGCCTTGAGCTTCAAGTAACTGTGTGGTGTAGCCGCGAGATGCGTTCCATTCGTGCAGACTCTGTGGGGTTGGAGGGCACCACGAAATGAAATCGTCGGAATCCGCGATGTGGCCCGCGTTTCCGGCTGCTATTTGTCCGAGTTGGAGGCGCTGTTAGTCAGCGGTTCGCTGCCGAGCGCCGGAACGTTGTCGTTATAGATGAGGCGGTGTCGGTTTTCAGTCTAGTTGATCCACTCTTTTGCTCTTGCGATACGCTGAAAGTCGTCGGCTAGTTTTGATGGTCCGGCTTCGACATCACCGCCTGGCAGGAGTGGTTCCTCAACTGTCTGCACCGCGCGATTCAAAATGCGGATGAAACCGTCGAAACGGTGCTGCAAAAGCGCGCTTCTGGCAGCGTTTTGCAGACCAGCCACTAAACGAGCGTCAGATCAAGATGCTGAACAGATTGCTTGAAGGCTTCGAAGGCAAGCTGAACACGAAGAATTGGGCGGCGATGACCAGGAGTTCGCCGGATACGGCGCTGCGGGATTTCAAGGAGCTGATAGAGCGCGGCGCGCTCAAACAAGAAGAAGGCGGTGGCAGAAGTACGAGCTATGCACTCGTCAGTACCCTTTGAAGGGCTTTAGCCTCGCCAGCTGTTCCTCGGCGCTCTCGCGCACGCTGGGATCCGGATCTGCCGCAGCCTGAAGCAGCAGGCTGGCCGAAATGGGGCCACCGATGGCGCCCAACGCATAGACCACCTCTTCGCGCACTGAAACATCAATGTCGGTCAATGCTGTGCCGAGAATAAGGGCAGACTCGTCGCCGCCGACCTCCAGCAGACCGTCGATGGCTACCTCTCTGACGCCTGGCCGCGAGTCCACCAGCGCGTACGCCAGAAGATCATGGGTAACCTTGTCATGCTTACCTTCGGCAAACTCGACCGCAGCTTCTATCGCTGCGGCCAGCACGTGCTCGTTCGAATATGTCGCGGCGCTCGCAATCAGCTCGGACACAACACGTGGATCGAGATTGACGTCGGATAGGCCAAGTTCAGAAGCTGCGTCCATTCGGACGCCGGGGTCGGCGTCGAACAACGCCATGGTAAGGGCTGGGTGGGTTGCGTTGGCGACGCTCGAGTCCTGCAGGGGTTCAGCAGGCGCCGCGAGGGGATCCGCGGGGAGAGTATTGGCCTGCTGTCCATCGCGCACGACAGGGGCGCCACCGCCGCAACCGACGAACAGCCAGGAAGCGGCGATCAGCGCAGTGACGCGACAGGATTTAATCGTCTTCCTCCGCGTCTTCGTAGATGTCGAACTCGTCTTCCGTGAAGGTCTGGTTACCGCTTTCCTCCTTGGCGCCAACCTCGTACTTGAAGGTGGTCACTCCGGCTTCGACATAGGCTTCGAGCCATTCTTCAGAAACCTCGACCTCATCTGAATCGGCCGGCAGTTGCGCCACGAAAACACCGCCAGCGATTTCGTCTTCGCCCATGGCTTCACGCGCTTCGTTGATCCCGTCGAGCTGATCTTCATCGGGCTCGACCACGACTTCCCAACGCACGACCTCTACATCAGCCGGGTGGGTTTCGAGATCAACGTTGATCGCGCACTGACCAAGGTCTTCTCCGCTCTCGAACTCGATTTCCACCTCGACCTCATCGCCGTCCCAGTCGACATCTACCTTGGTCTCCGGTGCGGCTGGGATGTTGTGCGTGAACTCACCGAATGCCCTCATGCGCTCCCCCTCGAGCGTTCTTCCACGAGCCGTGTAGGTTCCTTTCTCGAAGCGATCGAGAAACTCATCCAGCATCACCACCTCGTCCTCATCCGCCTCGGGATCGGAAAGATCCAGCCAGCAGGGCGGCTCCGCGCTCTCGATGAAAAATTCGGTCACACCCTGTTCGTCCAGGTCTTCGTCACGAATCGCCACGGCTCTCAACATGCGGTCGCCGTCACCATCGAACAGCACCGCCCGGTTCCACGCCTCGCCGTCGAGCAGCACGTGAAATCCAATGTCGCCATCGGTGGCGTTGATCTCGATGATGGGCTCGAACTCGTCGAACTCGACGAAGTGCCCGCCGGCCGACGCCAGCGGCGCGCCGAGCACAAAAGCTGCCGCAGCTATCCCGGGTATGGATAACCCTTTCAGTTGTTTCTTCATTCTTCATTGCTCCGTTAATCGGTTGGTGATCCGCTGCCAAAGCAGCCTCTCACCCTGATTGAGGGGGCAGGACCGAATTATCTGTCGCAAAACGCGAAAAATACTGCGCAAGCGGTGGCTCAGGGTTTAGAAACGATTGTCGTTCAGTGTGCGGCTACGGCACTCGGCGTTACCATGGTTCGAGTCAAGGTCATCACAGGCGAGCAGATAGCGGGTGCGGTAATCGGTGACGGTCAAGGGATAGCAGTAACGCTTGTTGCCGAGCTGAAACTCGACTTTGTAATCGGCGCATCGCGGTATCTCTACACAAGCGAATACGGGTATGAGAGTCCGCGATCACACCCCGGTCAGATGACGAGCGAAGAGCCCCTAACCACCCGATGAACGATCCAACCTAGACCCCAAACCACGAGCCCGAGAGCGGCAAGCACGCCAATCACATCGGACTCAATACCCCCGCCATCGTGCCCGTAGCCAAGCAAAAACAGGAACAGTCCCGCTCCTAACACAATGCAAAGGAACAACCAGAAGATGCACACAAAAGTCATTGCAGTGCGCTTCTCACCGCTCGACAGCCGGCTCAATAATGTGGCGACAAACCACGCCTGCCAGCCGAGCCCTGCCAGAACGGGCAGCGCAAAGGCCAGCCAGAACAGTATGCCAAGGGTCGCCCTTTTCGCTCGCTCAGTCACGCTGTTGCGCTTAACGCGGGACAGATAAACATTCGCCATATGATTCACGTCAGCGTGCGCTGAGTTCCGCAGCGCAACCATCCGCTCGTGGGCCTCATCTGAAACGTCCCGATGGGGGCTTAGTGCAAGCATAGCCGTGTGCTGCTGGCGGTCGCTGCCGTGCAGCATGCGCAGGAGAAACGCTGAGCGCTGCTCGGCATCACCCACTGCCAGAAAGCGGAACTTGTCGGCAACCTTAAATCGCAGAGATCTGGGCCCGTCGAAGTGCTGATCCAGGAGCGGCACCCAATCAACATCAATGTGACTCGTATACTGAGCACCATACTTGCGAAAGTTTAGGTAGGCTGTTTCCAACAACCGCCCGTCCTGTTGAAATGCGTAGCTGAACCCTGCACCGGCAACTTCGGGATGCTCGTGAGCGCGTGCTAGGCGCTCCAGCGCGCCGACGCGCAAATCCGTTGCTCGCGATGGATCTTTTAGAAGCTGAACTAATTCCGGCGGGGAGTCTGTACCGATCGCTGCTGCGATCGCTTCTGCCGCAAGCGGGTGGTCTGTCAGGGTTTGAATCAGCGCTTGGGCCCGCGCATGGTGTCCGCTGACAGCGATTGCTTCGATCGCTTTGCTTCGCGCACTACCACGTCGCTCTCGCGCGATCCGCTCGAGTTCAGGTATCGTCCAACCAGGCAGCTCCTGGCTGTCTGCAACGCTGATTAGCACGCTGAGCGAGTCGTCAAGAGCCTGATAGTTTGTTGGTTCAAGCAATCGCTTGAGCGTCGCGTCTTCTAACTGCCGGTGCGTTGCGATCTGTGTCAACAGATCACCCCCTGCGTTGCGCTCGACGGCAATAGGCAGCTCACGGTGTGCAGCGAGTTGTAGCAGCAAGGCACGGGCGTGTTGATTCTCGGGATACTTGGCTCGAACAAATTCGTTTTCAAGCTGAGAGATAAAGCGAGGGGGCAATCCATTCCTTTTGTCTTGTCGAACGAGCGCCAGATCTGCACGCGATCGATCGTTTTTTTTGAACTGCTGATAGAGCTGGTTGGCTTCTTGAAACGTCAGCGGCTCGTCCCGCTCACCGAGCTGCTGTGTGCTCTCATGCTCCATTCCTTTCACCATCTGCGATGGATTCAGCAAATTGAATACGATCGACGGATTACCCACAAGAAAGACCGCGAGCATGACCACTGCCGGAATGGCAATAGGAAGGTAGCGGCGTGTGGAGTTCATCACTATGCGTCCCTGCTAGAGCAGAAACGTCATACTAGAGCGTATTCCCTTCCGCAGTGGGCGAGATCTTCAACAGAAGTGCACGTCGACGCGTGAAACTGTGATGTGACGCACAACCTAACCCCGCTCGGAAAACCGCATAGGCTTTGATCAAGGCGTCTGCCCTGGTGCGACGCATCCGTGTGAGCAATCGTTTGAGTTGAACCAGGTGTTGCTCATTGCGTGCACCTGCAAGCACTACCATTCGAATTGGGGCCGTAACGGCGATCTCGCCAGCAAGAGCATTTTGTACGCGCTCACAAACCGGTACTCCTGTGTCCCTTAGGAACTCGATCTAAGCTGACGTATCAAGCAAGATTATCCAGATCGGGTCGATCGCAACTCTTCGAGATCGCCGTCCCAGCCGGACCCGCGCAGGGTCACGGATTCTTCCAGGTTCAGAGGTTCTGCGGCTAGAACTTTCAAAGCGAAGTTGATTGCTTCTTTCTAGGTCGCAAATCGATATCGCCGCATCACCTAGGCGCAGGCTTGCTTGTCAATGGCGATGTTGGTGCGTGACATTCACCAACCGTTGCCAACGAGTGACGGCCAGAGAGCCCAGCAGGCGGAGCCATTATCCTATGCCGTGAGACAGCCGATCTGTTGGGGTCGTTTTCCCTTATTTGTACAGGAACTTAGCTGAACTAGAGCAGCTGACTGGGGCTCAGCCGTGCTGGCGTTTGTGCCTCATTGGACGGCTTCGCGTTTCGGCCCAGTACTGGGCGTCCTCCGCAGGCGTGCGGACGGACAACACTTGCGATAGTGGGCGCGGATCTTTGTGGGCATGCATCTCCAGTGCCCGATCTCCTTTCTTAAAAAGTCGTACCAAGTGTTTGTCGCGACCTGGCTTCTCGCTCGGACCAAGTGCTTCTTCGACTGCAGACTCCCGTGTGCCAACGTCCAAGTGAGCTTAGAGCACGCCCAATATGGTGTATCGAGAAACCGATTGATTGGGTGAGGTCGTTTCGGTCGGTGTGATGTTCAATCTCAATCCGGTCAGGGAGATGATTCTCGAGGTTGTAAGCAGCAGTGGTTCAATGAAGGTCGCCGCCTGAATCGTGCGACGTGTCCTCCTTGTTGGGCGGAGCTTGCTGTGTTCTTGCGAAGTTCACTGCATCGGCAAGCCGCTCGTAGCGGTAGCCGTCGTAGTGAAATAGAGCCTTGGTCTCTGCCGTTATGCCGTACTGGGCCATGAGCCTTTCATCGTGTTCGTCCATACGTGCAACCTGTTGTTGGGAGCACCGAGCCGCTAAGCGGCCCGGGTTTTTCAATTGGCCGTTTAGAACGCGGAGCTTCTTTTCTCCTTGGACTGCGCCTAGTTCACGCGCAACGCGCGCGACTCAATCTCATGGCCATTGAGTTTGGCGATGGCTTGGGCCGCGTGTTGCGCTGCCATTTCCACGAAACCGAACCCACGTGAACGGCCGCTGTCTCTGTCCGTTACAACTTGCGCGTGCTCTCTAAAAATGTGACAGGCGCGTGCCTAAACGTCGGTACAAGTGCCGACAATTCGTTTTGATCTAAAAGCGTTTGCCGATGAACAGGCGAGGTGTGAAACTCAAGAACAATCGGAACAGAAGTTCCAGAATCAGCCTAAATGATACGCCCAGCAGCCAGGAATAGCCCGAACTAGTTGCCTTGATTGTGGGGCCGCCCAACGACGCAATAACCATCCGCACACAGCAGCGTATGGTGTGCGAATTCCCTGAATATGCACGTGAGATTATTCTGCACCGCGCACCCGCGGCCGGCCTCTCATCGAATAGTTCGCATGCAACAACTGCCGTTGTCATGCTGCGCCCTGTCAAGGCGCCCGGGACACTTTCGATGAGAACGCTCACCTCCGCTATAACGGCGCGAGCTGCGCGTGTGATAAACCATTCCGTAAGCGCGACGGCGTGTGCTTGGAGCTTTGACTCTGCGTCGAATTGCCCCAAAAGCGCCGCGGGAGTGACGGTGCTGCCCGGTAACCAACGTCCTCAGCCATAGAAGGTTCTTGTCAGATCGGGCAGACAATCTCCCCCAGCCGCTCGGTGAGCAGCGCGTTCTCGCGATAATCGACCGGCAGCACGACGAGGCTCGGACCATCCTCGGCAATGGCAGCGCTCAAAGTTGCCTTTAGGGCCGCACTGTTTTCTACGCGGTGCCCCCGCCAGCCGAAGGCGTTGGCAAGCCCCAGCCAATCGGGATTGCCGAACGACAGCGCCGTGTGGTGCCCGAACTCGTTGGCCTGCTTCCAGGCGATCAGGCCATATTCCCGGTCCTCCCAGATCATTACGGTCACCTTCACTCCGAGCCGGGTCGCCGTCTCCATTTCCTGGACGTTCATCATGAAGCCACCATCACCGGCGACCGCCACCACGTTACGGCCGGGGCGCACCAGCGCCGCTGCGATGACACCCGGCAGCGCGAAACCCATCGAGCAGAACCCGTTTGGTATGAGGCACGTGTTCGGCTCGTGGCAGTGATAATGGCGGGCAATCCACATCTTGTGCGCGCCAACGTCCGACAGCACGACGTCGCCTGGACCGAGCACCGCGCGAAGATCGGACAGCGCCTTCTGGGGACGGATGCTGCCCTCGGTCTCGTCCGCATCGTGTCGGGTGAGCTCTTCGTGCATGTCGCGGCGGGCCGCAGCCTGTTGTCCGAGGTCATACGCGGGTATACCGCGTTCGCGGTACCGCTCGATCAGGCCTTCGAGCGTGAGGGCCAGGTCACCGACCAGTTCCACCTCGGGCTGAAAGTGGGCATCGATCTCGGACGGTATGAAATCGGCATGCACGATGCGCTTGTCCCGATCCGCATTCCACAAATGGGGTTGATACTCCACCATGTCGAAGCCAAGGGTCAGCACCAGATCCGCTCCATCGAGGGTGCACGACACGATGTCCTTCTGGCTCAAACCCACGGTGTATAGACAATACGGCGCATCCATATCGACTGCGCCCTTGCCCATGAAGGTGCTGAGCACGCCAATGCCGGTAAGCTCGCAGAGCTCCCGGAGCTTCGCGCTTGCGCGCGAGCGTATGCAGCCGTTGCCGGCGATGATCACCGGGCACCGGGACTCTGCGAGAAGGGCGAACGCGCGATCCAGCGTCTGCCCGTCCGGCACCGCGCGTCTGTAGCGGATCACCGGCAGTGGTGGCTCCGTGGTGTCGTGTTTGGCAATGTCCTCCGGCAGCTCGATCAGCACAGCCCCAGGTTTCTCGCCGCGCGCGAGACGCACTGCTTTACGTACCGTCTCCGGAATGACCTCGGCATGGCGGATCGTGGTGGCCCATTTGGTGACGGGCTCGAACATCTTCACCACGTCCATGATCTGGTGGGATTCCTTGTGCAGGCGACGGGTAGAGCCCTGCCCGGTGAGCACGAGCATCGGCGCCCGGTCCATGTTGGAATCCGCGACCCCGGTGATGAGGTTTGTGGCGCCAGGTCCAAGCGTTGCCAGGCATCCCGCCGGATTACCGGTCAGACGGCCGTACGCCTCCGCCATGAACGCGGCGCCCTGCTCGTGTCGCGTCAGCACGAAGCGGATGGAGTCGCTCGCTTCCAGCGAAATGACGAAGTCGGCGTTCTCCTCACCCGGCACCCCGAAAATATATTCGATGCCCTCGTTCTCAAGGCACTTCACGAACAGATCAGATGCTTTCATCGCGCTTGCGCTGTTCAATCCTGGCGGTCGAAGCGATCGAGATCCATGACCTTGTTCCAGGCGGCGACAAAATCATGTACGAACTTCTCCTTCGCGTCGTCGCTGGCGTAGACCTCCGCCAGGGCACGTAGCTGGGAGTTCGAGCCGAAGATGAGGTCGTTGCGGGTTGCCGTCCATAGGACCTCGCCGCTCTTCCGGTCGCAGCCTTTGTAAAGCCCTTCCACATCCCCATCGGCTTTCCACTCGCTGCCCATATCGAGAAGGTTAACGAAGAAGTCGTTTGTCAGCTTGCCCGGGGTAACGGTGAGCACACCGTGCTGCACTTGCTGGTAGTTGGCGTCGAGTACCCGTAAGCCGCCGACCAGAACCGTCAGTTCCGGCGGCGTGAGCGTCAACAACGCCGCGCGGTCTATCAGCAGTTCCTCGATCGGGCGGTCGTGCCCGGAACCGAGGTAGTTACGAAACCCGTCCGCCGTCGGCTCGAGCCACCGAATGGAGTCGACCTCGGTCTGTTCTGCCGTGGCATCGGTACGGCCAGGTGCAAAAGGCACCGTGATAGCGAAACCCGCGTCGCCGGCCGCCTTCTCTACCGCAGCGCAGCCCCCGAGCACGATCAGGTCGGCCAGCGACACGCATTTGGTCCCGGTTTGCTGCCCGTTGAACCGTTCGCGAATGGACTCCAGCTGCTCGAGCACTGTCGATAGGCGGTCTGGTTGGTTCGCTTCCCAGTCTTTCATTGGTGCCAGGCGGATGCGCGCGCCGTTGGCCCCGCCGCGCTTGTCGCTGTCGCGGTAGGTCGACGCGGAAGCCCACGCCGTGAACACGAGGTCAGCCGCGGCGATGCCCGAGTCGAGGATGTCGGCTTTGAGGCTGGCGATATCCGGCTCGTCGACCAGCTCGTAGTCGACGGCTGGCACCGGATCCTGCCAGATCAGCTCTTCCGTGGGCACGTCCGGTCCGCGATAACGGGCAATGGGGCCCATGTCCCGATGCGTCAGCTTGAACCAGGCACGAGCGAACGCATCCGCGAACTCGTCCGGATGCTGCCAGAAGCGCATGGAGATCTCGCGGTAGGCCGGATCTATTTTCAGCGACAGGTCGGTGGTGGCCATCATCGGCGCGTGTCGCAGCGAAGGATCGTGCGCGTCCGGCACGGTGTTCTCGGCCTCCGGATTCTGTGGCGCCCACTGCCAGGCACCGGCTGGGCTCTTGACGAGCTCCCAGTCGAAGTTGAACAGGTTCTCGAAGTAATTCATGTCCCACTTCGTCGGTTCCATCGTCCAGGCGCCCTCCAGACCGCTGGTGATGGTATCTACACCGATGCCACTGCCGTATTCGCTGGTCCAACCGAAGTTCTGCTCCTCGATGGCGGCTGCCTCGGGCTCCGGACCCTTGTGATCTTCGGAGGCCGCGCCGTGGCATTTCCCGAACGTGTGGCCACCGGCGATGAGCGCCACGGTCTCCTCGTCGTTCATGGCCATACGGGCGAAGGTCTGGCGGATATAGTAGGCGGATTCCGCCGGGTCCGGATTGCCGTTGATGCCCTGAGGATTCACGTAAATGAGACCCATGTGGTCCGCGGCGAGCGGGCCCTTGAGCGCGCCGTCCGCTTCGTGGCGCTCATTGGCCAGCCATTCGGTTTCGGGCCCCCAGAACACATCTCCCTCGGGCTCCCAGATGTCTTCGCGGCCCCCGCCGAAGCCGAACGTCTCGAAGCCCATGGACTCGAGCGCTACGTTGCCGGTGAGAATGTAGAGATCTGCCCAGGACAGCTTGCGGCCGTACTTCTGTTTGATCGGCCACAGCAAGCGGCGCGCCTTGTCCAGATTGGCGTTGTCAGGCCAGCTGTTCAGAGGGGCGAAGCGTTGGGCGCCGGCGGATCCGCCGCCTCGGCCGTCGGCAACGCGGTAGGTACCGGCGACGTGCCAGGCCATCCGGATGAAAAAAGGGCCGTAGTGTCCGTAGTCTGCGGGCCACCAGGGCTGAGAGTCGGTCATGAGCCGATGGAGGTCGCGCTTCACGGCCTCCAGTTCCAGCGTCTCGAACGCCGCCGCATAGTCGAAAGATTCGTCCACGGGGTCGATCTTCGACGAGTTCTGGCCGAGGATCCTGAGGTTCAGGCTTTCGGGCCACCAGGACCCATTTGACATGGCTCCGCTGGCGGTATGGCGGATCCCAGCGGGCGCGAACGGGCAATTGGCGTCAGAATTCATGGTGTTCTCCTTCAGGGCCGGCTGCGTTTCCGGTGTCTTGGCAACTGGGCATCGGTAGCAACGGCGCGCGCCTCAAGGGTACAGGGCCTTATGCTGCAATGACACCGCGCCCTTTCCTGCGGTACCGTAACCAGATAATCGGCGTACCGGCAGCAGCATCCTGGCCGTTCAGGGGTCAGATGATTTACCGTATCGGCCAAAGTCAGCATATTCAGAGGATCGAAATGAAAGATGGCGTGGACTACCTGGATCCTAGAGTTCGGGACGCACTGCACGACGCCACAGAAGCCCGCGACGTCGCCTATGCACCGTATTCAAAATTCACCATGGGGGCGGCCGTGGTTACCGACCGGAATGCAGTGGTAAGAGGTACCATTGTTGAGAACGTCTCCCTCGGTCTGGCCATGTGCGCCGAGCGGGTTGCCTTGTTCGCGACCGTCGCCAACGCTGCAGGCCGCCCGGAAGTGCTTGCGCTCAGCTCCAGAATGACCGGGGGACGGTTGACGTGGCCGTGCGGTGCGTGCCTGCAGGTTGCCATGGAGTTAGGGGGACCTGACATGGTTGTAGCGGTGACGGACGGCACCCGCGTCGCACAGAACCGGCTCAGCGATCTGGCGCCCTTTCTTCCCCACAAGTGAAGCGGTGCTGGTCAGCGCCGGTGCCCGGGCTCGCCCAGACCCACCGGTGAAACGAATACGGAGGCCCCAATGCGCACGGTCTGGGTTATGGGAGATCAGCTCAATCGGTCAATCGGCGCCCTCGCCGAGGCGGACCCGTCCGATACACGCGTGCTGCTCGTGGAGAGCAAGTCCATGCTCACCGGCCGCCGCTACCATCGCCAGCGGCTGCATCTCGTGCTCAGCGCAATGCGTCGCTTCGCCGGCGACCTCGAGGACGCCGGCTTCGACGTCGACTATCGGCAGTCACGAAATTTCGCCGCTGGGCTCGATGCCCATCGCACGTCCCGCAAGCCGAGCGAAGTCGTTGCCACAGAACCGAACAGCCGCACCGTCCGGGCGCTTCTCGCCAGGCTGGGCGTCACACTCGTTCGCTCTGACCAGTTTCTCTGTCATCCGCACGAGTTCCGGGAGTGGGCTGACGACGCCCGCGGGCTGAAGCTCGAAAACTTCTACCGCTGGCAGCGACGGCGCCTGGGGTTATTAATGGACGACAACCAGCCTGCCGGCGGCCGCTGGAATTTCGATCACGACAACCGCGAGCCGCCGCCGGCCGACGGCGGTGACTGGTCGAACCCCGTATCCAGTGAGCTCACCGCCGATGACCGGGCGCTTGTTGATGAGCTGCCTGCAACGGCGATCGGCAACGGGCCCATTGGCATCTGGGCGACCAGCCGACGCGGGGCGCTGGCTCGCCTGCGGCACTTCGTCGATCGCGTGCTACCTGGATTCGGCCCTCACGAGGATGCGATGCTCGAAGGCAACTGGCACCTCGCGCACTCGCTGTTGAGTCCGTATCTGAACCTGGGGCTGCTGCTGCCAGGAGAGGTCTGCGAGGCGGTAGAGGCCGCGTACCGGAACCGCGACGTCCCGATCAACTCGGCGGAAGGCATGATTCGCCAGGTGGCTGGCTGGCGCGAGTACGTCTGGGGCATTTACTGGCATTGGCCCGAGCTCGAGCGGGCCAATGCTTTGGATCACCGGCGCAAGCTCCCGCCGTTCTTCACCGGCGATGCCAGAACCGAGATGCGGTGCCTGCAGACCGCGCTCGATGGGCTCGACGAACGCGCCTACGTACACCACATTCAACGCCTGATGGTGCTTTCCAACTTCGCCAATCTGTATGGCATACGACCGGCTGCTGTAAAAACCTGGATGCGCGAGCGCTACATCGACGGCGCTGACTGGGTGATGGAGCCAAACGTGATGGGTATGGCCCTTTGGGCGGACGGCGGCCGCATGGCCACAAAACCTTACGTCTCCGGCGGGGCCTACATCCGCAAGATGAGCGATTACTGCAAGGGGTGTCGCTTCGAACCCGCAAAGCGAACGGGCGATACGGCTTGCCCTTTCTCGTCGCTGTACTGGGACTTCCTGGCGCGCCACCGCGATCAGCTTGCTGATAACCACAGGCTCGCAAGACAGTACAGCACCCTGGGAAAGCTCAAGGACCTGGACCAGACGCGCGCCCGGGCGCATTCTGTGGTGCGCCAGGTTCGGGCTGGAAAGCTTTAGGCCTGCAAACGGGCGTCTTGCCTGTCCCTCCACTCGCCAGCTGATGAAACCTACATCCAGACCATGGTGATCCACTCGCCGGCGAGGGCCGGCTTGTCCTCACCCTCGATCTCGATCGTGGCGTCATGGGTGATCTGCATGCGACCGCCAGCCTTGGGCTCAACACTCTTGACCACGAATCGGCCGCGTATCCGCTTTCCGCTGCGCACCGGCGCCATGAAGCGGATTTTGTTGTAGCCGTAGTTGACGCCCATTTTGGTGCCCGCTATGCCGGGCACCACCTGGTAGGCCATGACGGGCATCATCGACAGCGTCAGAAGGCCATGGGCGATGGTCCCGCCGAACGGGGTCGCCGCTGCCGCTTCCGGATCCACGTGGAGAAACATGTGATCCTCGGTAATATCAGCGAACGCGCTGATGCGGTCCTGATCCATAGGGAACCAGTCGGAAACGCCGACCTCCTGACCAACATGGCTCTGCACCTCTTCCAGGGTCATGGTTTTCTGTGGGCCTTTCATATCTACCTCGCTGTTTCTATGGGCACGGAAGCCTCACTCGGGTTCCCCGCTCGACGGTTGTTGCAGTAGTAGAGGATCACATTACCCGCGCGGCGGGCCCTCGTAAATGCGCCGGGGTATCCCGCCGGAGGACCAAACCTGGTCAGCTGTTGTACAGATCGGATTTCGCGACGCCGGTTTTCACGGCTCGTTGACTGTTCAATCGCTATCTTGTCTGCGTGGACAGGAATGTAAAAGTCTGGTACGACAGCAAATGCCCGCTGTGCGAGCGCGAAATCGCGCTGATGCGCCGACTCGACACAGAGGGGGCTATAGACTTCGTCGATGTCTACAGTGCCCGAGAGTGCCCCCTTGAGCCTGCCGCACTGTTACAGAGGTTTCACGCTCAGGAATCGGATGGTCCACTGGTATCCGGCGCGGCCGCCTTCGCGGCCATGTGGCGCGCCATTCCTCGCCTGCGCTGGCTCGGCCGCGCGGCCGCGTGGCCACCGCTGCTGTGGCTGCTGGAGCGCGCATACCGCCTGTTTTTGTTGATTCGCCCGCGCCTGCAGCGGGCGCTGCGCAGCCAGGCGAGATGAATCGGTTCAGCGACGTCGCCTAGAGAGGGGTACGGATTTGTTTTATATTTACTCACCCAGAGGAAGAGTTTTTTCCGGCCCGTTGGAAATGCTGCGGAAAGTGGAAGCGTCCAACCGCACGGCAAAAGGACAGGTTCGCCAGGAGTTCATGCTGCAGCAGGAGATCGAGGCGTCTGTTTCCCAGGGCTCTGAAGGCACAGAGGGCGGCCCTGGTCACGAAGCTCCGGGGCAATCCTACAGCGCCCCGGCTGAATCCATCTCTAAATATAAGCAGATACTCAAATCCCAAGGTCAGCCTGAACCTGTCTTTCACGTCCATCAGGTCATGAGTTTCGTCGCCTGAGTTTCGTTCGACTCGGCTTTCCAGTTTGCTCAGCCAGCATGAACACCGAGTGATCACGGCTGATCCGATCACCGACATCCGGCGGGCAGCCAAAGTCATGTTCGAGGAAAAACTCGAGGCGCTGCCGGTGGTGGCGGAATCCGGCCAGGTACTTGGGATTGTCTCGAATACCGATATATTGCGCTGCGTCGTTAAAAATCCGCCTTTGTCGGTCTGGGCGTGAATCGCTAGCCGGGCTCCTGGCTCGACCCCTGTCCCGATGGTGCTGTTCTCTGCGCTTTTGCCGCCATCAATGCCTGCTTGAGTTCAGACTCACATTCGATGAGCTGCTTCTCCGCCTCCGCGCGCTGGCGTTTGCCCTCGTCGGCGATCCGCAGCGCGTCGTCGATGGTGGCGATCAGCGAGTTGTTGGCCTGTTTGACCGCTTCCACGTCAACGATGCCTCGTTCGATCTGCTCACGAATGCTCTTAGTAGATGTGTGCAGGGCTTCGGCATTCGCTGTCAGCAGTTCGTTGGTCAGATCAGTGGCGTCCTTTAGGGTCTCGCCCGCCTCTGCAGAACGAGCAATGGTGACAGCCATCGCCAGCTGCTGGCGCCACAGAGGTATCGTGTTCGCCATCGTCGAACCGATCTTGCTGACCAGGGCTTTGTCGTTTTCCTGCACCAGGCGCACCGATGGCAGGCTCTGCATGGTGACCTGCCGCGTCAGCTTCAGATCATGCACGCGCCGCTCCAGGTCGTCGCGCTTGGCACGCAGATCTCTCAGACTCTGAGCCTTCAGCATGTCGTCGCTGCTTTCGGCCTCTTGGGCCACCCCCGGAATATGTTCGGTGTCGAGGCGGCGCAACCATTCTTCACCCGCAGCGATGTAGACGGCCAGCGCCTGGAAATAGCCGAGCGTTCTGTCGTACAGTCGATCGAGCATGCCAATATCACGCATCAGATCGCTGGTGTGCTGATCCAGGCGATTGCTGACCGCATCAATTTGCATGCGCACCTGCTCATACTGCTGAAGCACCCGGGCAATCGGCTTGGCCTTGCCAAGCAGTCGTGCAAATAGCCCAGGTTTCTTGCCCGGCGCAAGATCATCTACCGAAAAGCCGCGAAGCGTCGCAACCATCTCGTTGAGTGCCTGCCCGGCCGGGCCGGTGTCTTTGTTGCGCACCCCTTCGAGCATCTCGTCGGCAATAGTGGTGACTTCAGTCTGAGCCGATGAGCCGAAAAACAGAATCGAGTTACTGTCTTCGATACTCAACTCGGCAATAGCCTGGTCGATCTCGGTACGAACCTTCCCGGTCGCCTCGCCGTATTCGACAAGCTGGCTATCGGGCAATGGCGAAGTAGGTTTGACCTCGGTCATGCTGGTGGTTGTTGTCTGAGTCATTGTGTTGCTCCCGGATGAGATCACCCAATTCGGTTTTCGCGCTTCAGCCGTGTGTTCAGAACCTCTATGTCCACGTCAAGAGATACGAGGTCGTTCTCAAGCAGTTTTTGATGCTGGGTTTCGAAGGTTTGTTCCATATCGATCAGCAGTTGCCGGAAATTATCCTCGAGCGGCTTATTGCGAATGTGTCGATGCGTGCGCGCGTACTCCGTCGTGACGCGCTCCGCGCTGTCCAGGTAAATATTCAGGAAACGGCGGGCGCGGGAAGCATCGCGGGGATCGCGTTCGATTTCCGCGAGAATGGACTTGCCGATCTGGGTAATGCGTCGCAGTCGGTCCACAAACTCGGGCACGGCAATCGATCGCGCGGCAGCGTCAATGCCCTGAAGACGGCCATAAGCGCTTTTCAGCTGCGCAGTAACCGCCTTGGCATCGACCCCGGTCACTGCGGATACGCTGAAAGTCCGGCGCTCCAGATCACGACCGTAGAAACTCAGATAGCCTGCCGCCGCGAGCACTGCAAACACCAGCATGCCGACAATTGCGTAACCTCCGGCTGCCGCAGCCAACGCCGCACCCGATGAGGTGAGCACAGTGCTGGCCGACTTGAGTGGCACCGCCGGTAGGTCCAGGCGTTCGCCCAGAAAGTAGCGGGCTTCCGCTACCAGCGCCCGCCAGGTAAACAGTCCCGCACCGTAGAACGCCAACAGCGCGCCGGAAATCGCCGCAAATCGAGCAAATTCGCCGCTAATCAGCGCAACCACAAAGGCAAACAACAGCGGCGTCGGAAGAACGAACAGTGCGGCTGATTTCAGCACCGGCGCCCACGCTCGCCCCCGTTGCAGCAGATCGCTCACAGCAGCTCAGTCCTCAATTTGTTCAACCAGCGCAAACGCGCTCGGCAGCTTGGTTGCGTGAAACAAAGCCTGACATCCCGGAACGCAGATAGTGATGGTGAGCAACGCTATGCCCAGGACTCGCAGCGGCAGCTTCGCCATTTCTCGCCTAGTTGTTAAGTTGTCGCGAGCCTAGAGGATCTGTCTTGGGCGGTCCAGTGCCTGCCCGACTAGCCTGGCATCGCGCCTCGCTGCCGAGTGTTCGGGCACCCTGAAGTAGGCGAAGGAGTCTTCCATACGATGCAGGATGAACCTGCCGTGAGGCGCCTTTACTGTTTCGATGCCAGGCCCATTTTCCTTACCAGCCAGGGCATGGTCGGCGCCTGCACCAGTAAGGTGAAGAGAACGACGCCGAAGGCCATCGACTGAATCGTGAACCAGTAATCGAGCTCTGTGGGTAGGGATAACGCGAGTCCCAGAGTTACCGCGCCGCGCAATCCGCCCCAGACGATCACCGTCTGATAGCGTCCTGAAAGAGGTTCACGCAGCAGCAGATTGGCCGCGGCCAGGCTGCCGAAGGTGGTGCAAGCGCGGGCGATTACCACGGCGGCGATGGCGATCAGCATTGCCAGCCAGCGCTCCTGAAACATGGCCACCGTTATGGTTGCGCCCATCAGCAGGAATACGCTGCCGTTGGCGACGTAGGCCAGCGCGCTCCACAGAAACCCCAGGCGTTCGCCGAATTCTGTGCGGCGTTGAACCTCCCGGGCCAGAAGCAATCCCGCCACCAGGGTGCCCATCACCCCGGAGACGTGCAGCAGGCTCTCTGCCACCAGAAAGCTGCCGTAAGCGGCAGCCAGCGTAACGGTTGCGGCGATGGTGCCTTCCCTGATCCGGCGAAGCAGGAAGGCACCCGCCAGACCGAAAGCGGTGCCCACTAGCGAACCGCCGAAAAAGGTCTGCAAAAATTGCAGGCTCGCCCCGACGGCCGTGATCTCGTTGGCTGGCATGGCCGCCAGAGTAAGAAAGATGCTGAATACCACGATGGCGGTGGCGTCGTTGAAGAGACTTTCGCCTTCAAGCACGACACCAAGACGCTCCGGAGCGCCCAGCGTCTTCAACTGGGTTACCACCGAAACGGGGTCCGTGGCGGCAAGCAGCGCGCCGGCCAGCAGAGCTGCAATCCACGGAAAGCCGACCGAGTGGCCGATACCGAAGTACAGCATGGCGGCGCTGATCAGGGTGGTGAGCAGCATCCCGGCGCTGGCCAGGAAGAGGACGATCCCGATGTTCTCGCCCAGCGCGGGCAGCGGAATCTTGAACGCGGCTTCGAAAATCAGCACGGGCAGGAGCACGAAGAAGATCAGGTCGTGAAAATTTGAGGCCCGCAGCCCGGTGTCTACCCCCAGGCCGAGCGTGACGAAGTAAGCGACGCCAACCCCGAGCAGCACGAGGAGAGACGAATGTGGCAATCGAAGCTTCGCTGCAATGGGTTCCGCTATGATCGCGAGCACGAGCAGAACGACGATGAAGCCGACAATGAATTCGATATTCATGACGCCTGCACGATAGCGCGGACAAAGACCCATTGCATTCGACCTTGGTCCGGCGTAAGTCGATAAAGTTATCCGGGTGATCGTGCCCCGGTAAATCGAGCCATGCGCAAGGCATGCCCTCGCTGCTTGCCTCGATTCTCAGGCTATCGCCGTCGCGGTAAACACCCATTTGGCCATCGATGTAGTCGGTGCTGTCGTCGAGGCGGAGTTCATCCAGCAACAGGAAAGGGTCGAGTTGCGCATTTACCTGGCGTCCGGCGATGCGGCGGATCTTC
>CAMYJX010000017.1 GCA_947258825.1 uncultured Pseudomonadales bacterium | reverse complement strand
TGTCGCTGTTCGCGTGCTCGAAGGAAACCTCCGTCGCCAAGGACCCCTACGATGAAGCCGCCGATGCGGCGGCGGACGTCGAGGCTGCCCTGCAGGCGGCCGAGGCTGAAGGCAAGCTGGTGCTGCTGAATTTCGGCGCCAACTGGTGTCCTGACTGCCGGGCGCTCAGCCGAGCCATGGAAGATCCGGAGCTGGCCGCCATCATCGACCACCGCTTCGTCATGGCAAAAATCGACGTCGGCAACTGGGACAAGCATCCCGGCGTGGTGGACGACTGGGGCAACCCCATCGGGGAAGGCATACCCGCCATCGTGGTAGCCCGACCGGATGGAGAGATCCTGTTCGCAACCCGCCGCGGCCAGATTTCCACGGCCCGCGATATGGGCCAGGAACAGTTTGCCGAGTTCTTCCGGCTGCTGGCAGAGCTGGGCCAGGCGGGGTGAACCTGGACCGCCGCCTTGCGCTCACTGCGCCTGCCGGGCTCCCCCGAAACGTACCGTCAGCAGGTAGAAGATGGCCCCCGAGGCAACGACGCCGAGCCCCATCAGCCCCTCTTCCGGACGTTCCAGCAGGATGTAGGTCAGGGTCCAGCCGGTGAACGCCAGAAAGATCAGCGGCGGCAGCGGGTACAGGGCGATTCGATAGGGCCGGGGCAGCTCGGGTTGTCTCCAGCGCAGGATGAACACGCCCAGCACGCTGAAGAGCGTGTTCAATCCCAGGGTAAAACCAGTGAACACCAGAATGCTTTCAAAAGAAGCGGTGACGATGAACAGCAGGGAAAGCAGCGACTGAAACAGGATGGCGATCACCGGCAGGCCGTTGCTGTTGGTTCTGGCCAGCACCCGGAAGGCGGGAAAGTCCTGGCCGATGACCTGGAGCACCCGGGGTCCCGCCAGCACCATGGCGCTGACCGTGGAGATCAGCAGCAGCGCCAGAATGACGCCCATGATGGCCGCGCCTGAATTGCCGAACGCATATTGTGCCGACACGTAGCCTATCTCGATCTTGCCGGCCATGGCGGACATCGGCGCCACATGCAGGAAGGTGAAGTTCAACAGCACGTACAGCACCATGACGGTGGCGGTGCCCAGGATCAGCACCCGCGACAGAGACTTTTGTGGATCATCCAGCTCGCCGGTGACGTAGGTGGCCGCGTTCCAACCCGTGTAGGCGTAGTTGACGTAGATCAGGGCTACCGCGAAAGCGCCGCTGGTGAGCAGCGCGCCGTCGTCGGCTCGGGGGAGAAATTCCACGTCCTGGGGCTCGCCGACCAGCAACCAGCTGAGCGCGCAGAAGCCCAGAATCAGCAGCACTTTCAACACCGTGAATATCTGCTGCACGCCGCCGCTGCCGCGCCGGTTGCTGGCGTGAATCAGGCTCAGGGCGACGACCAGCGAGCAACCCAGCCAGGTTGGAGACAGCTCGGGGATCACCGAGGACAGATAGGAACCGAAAGTAATCGCTGCCAGCGCGGTGGGGGCGGCGAAGCCGATGGTGGCAGAGACCCAGCCGGAAATGTAGCCCGCGGCGGGGTGGTAGATCTCGGTCAGGAAATTGTACTCGCCGCCGGAGCGCGGCAGCGCCGCACCCAGCTCTGCGTAGCACAAGGCGCCGCACAGGGCGGTGAGGCCCCCGACCACCCACAGCATCATGAGCACGAAGCCCGACTGTATGTCCAGCAGCTGGAAACCCAAGCTGGTGAAAACGCCGGTGCCGATCATGTTGGCGATCACCACCGACATGGCGGTGTTGGGGCTGAACTTCTGGCCGGACATGCGGCTGGGAAGGCCGTCAGGGATTCAGGGGCGGTCGAGGCGGAAAATCAGCGCGTCCATGACCCAGTTTTCGTCCGTGTCGAGATCGTACTTGTCGACGTAGGCCCGGGCCACCCGCTGTCGCTCCTCCGGGTCCGTAACCGGCCTGGCCAGCAACCGGTAGACCGTGTCATTCACCCTGAATCGGACCTTCGGGTCTTCGGTCATGTACTCGCTCCAACGGGTGCCGTCGGGCCCGGTGCCGACGTAGAGGTCCCGGCCGATGCCGGTTGCCCAGATGTTCACCGAATAGGGGTCAGCGGGGCGGGTTTCGAGTTGCATGGTGTCGATGCTTTCCAGCTCGGACCAGTCGGCGGGGGCGAGCACCTCCTCGCCCGAGAGGCTGCCGCCTGAAAAGACGATGAACGGCTCGGAGCAGGCGGTAAGGCCCAGGACCAATACAAGCAGCAGGAGGCTGGAAAGCAGGGCTTTTGTCATGAAGTGGGTTGTCTACCGCGCTGCCATCATTAGCGCGAAAACTAGCACAGAAGTAAACTGCTTTGTGCGGCTGGGTGCTCGAGTGGTTGACACCGGAACAGGGGGAGGACAATTCAATGCGCGCCATGCAGCTGGATGCCCCGGGCGGCCGGTTATCTCTGGTGGAACTGCCGCGCCCCGAGCCCGGCCCCGGGGAAATTCTGGTGAAGGTGAGCGCTTGCGGCGTGTGCCGTACCGATCTGCACGTGGTGGACGGCGACATCACGGACGGCCGGTATCCAGTCGTGCCCGGACATCAGATCGTCGGCACGGTCGAGTCGGCACCGTCGAGCAGCCCCCTGGCGTCGGGCCAGCGGGTGGGCATTCCCTGGTTGGGCTACACCTGCGGCAGCTGTGCTTTCTGTACCGGCGGTCGCGAGAATCTCTGCGATCGGGCGGAGTTCACCGGCTATCAGAGATCCGGTGGCTATGCCGAGTACGTGGCAGCTGATGAGCGCTTCTGCTTTCCCCTGCCCGAAGGTTACCCGGACATTCAGGTGGCCCCGCTGCTTTGCGCCGGGCTCATCGGCTATCGGGCGCTGAGCATGGCCGGCGATGGCGAGCGCCTGGGCTTCTACGGCTTTGGCAACGCGGCACACATTCTGACTCAGATTGCCGTCTGGCAGGGACGCCGGGTTTATGCTTTTACCAAGGACGGTGATCTCGAGGGCCAGGCGTTTGCCACCAGCCTGGGCGCTTGCTGGGCCGGCGGCGCGTCTGAAGCCCCGCCGGAAGTCCTCGACGCCGCCATCATCTTTGCGCCCGTGGGCGCTCTGGTGCCTGCGGCCCTGAAGCGAGTTCGCAAAGGGGGGATCGTCGTTTGCGCAGGGATCCACATGTCTGATATCCCCGCGTTCCCCTACGCGGACCTTTGGGGTGAGCGGACCATCTGCTCGGTGGCGAATCTGACCCGCGAAGATGGGCTGCACCTGTTGGCGCTGGCGCCCCAGGTTCCGGTTCGAACCGAAGTCGTCGCGTACCCGCTTGAACGCACCGCCGACGCCCTGAACGACCTGCGGGCAGGACGGATTCAGGGTGCGGCCGTGGTTACGGTGCGCTGACCAGGCCAGGCGCGTTGCGCCGAAAGACCCGCTTGTGCGTCACGCTCGGCCCGCTGCGCGGTTTCAGCTTTACCGTCACCAGCAGGGTGTCGTCCTTCTGCAATTCGAAGCGCTTGCTCACCTTACGGCTGGTCGTCTCGTAGCTGGAGGTCAGCGATCTTTCGCGCCAGCGGGTTTTCACACCTTGGACGGTGCCCGGCGTCAGGGTCTCGCTGCCGGTGCCGACGTAGGTGAGATGCACGTTGTCGCCCACCGACTCGATGGTCATCGCCGAGCAGCGCAGCACTTTGGGATCCCGCGCGCTGCCGGTCGTAGGCTGAGCCCCGCCGCCGGTCCCCGGTAGCGGCATGCCGTTTACCGAGATGCTGGGCATGCCGATGCCCTCGAAGCGGGGCTTCTTGTGCCCCTCCACCGGCTGAACGTCGGCGGTGAGCGCGTCGTCTATCTGCCAGCCGCCCACGAGGGTCGGCTTCTCACTTTCCGCTGCCGTCGAGGACAGAGCCCAGGTCAGGGGCACGGCCATCAGCAGGGCCGTCAGGAGCACCCTGGCAGGGGACAGCGAACTCTGCTCGGCGAAGATGGTCATCCTGCCATTTCGACCCGATGGAACGGCAAAGGTTCTTTCCCCGCGACGTTCCGGAAACCTCAGAGGCCGTCAACTAGGTTTCGGAGCTTCTCGCAGTTCGCCACGCGCTCTTCGGTGGTCTTGCCCATCAGCCCCACGTTCAGCGCGTTGACCCCGGATTCCTGCAGCGCCTGCAGGCGCTCGCGGACGAAGCCTTCCGGGCCGATCATAGAGTTTCTGGCGAGGTAGCTGTCGGGTATGGCCGCCTCTGCCGCCTTCTTGTCGCCACTCAGGAAGAGCTCCTGAATGGTTTTCGCCTCGGCTTCGTAACCCGACCGGCTGAAGATGTCGTTGTAGAAGTTCTTGCTCCTTGCCCCCATGCCGCCGACGTACAGGGCGATTTGCGGCCGCGCCAGATTGCGCAGATCCTCCAGCCCGTCGCCGATGGCGACCGCACCGCCGGCGAACACCTCCAGCGGCTTCCGTTGCGGATCGCGCAGCTTGTTGCCGGCTTCCAGCGCGTCCCCCCACACCGACTGGGCCGCTTCGGCGGTATAGAAGGCGGGCAGCCACGCGTCCGCCAGCTCTGCGGTCATAGTCACGCTCCTGGCGCCCAGGGCGGCGATGGCGATGGGGATGTCGTTTCGAACGGGATGATTGATGAGCTTGAGAGGCTTGCCGAGACCGGTACCCTGATTCTGCGGCAGGGGAATCTGGTAGTGCCGACCGTCATGCTTTACCGGCTCGCGGCGCCAGACCATGCGGCAGATTTCGATGATCTCGCGGATTCGAGCCACCGGTGCGGTGTAAGGGACGCCGTGAAAGCCTTCGATGACCTGGGGTCCGGACGCGCCCAGGCCGAGCATGCAGCGGCCGTCCGACAGGTAGTCGATGCCGGCGGCGGTCATGGCCAGCAGGGAAGGGGTGCGCGAGTAAATGGGCAGAATGCCCGATGCGATGGTCACTCGCTCGGTATTTGCAGCCAGATATCCCATGGCGCTGGGCGCATCGAAAGAGTAAGCCTCGGGTACCCAGACCATGTCCAGGCCGGCCTTCTCCAGCAGCTGCACTTCTTTGACCGCTTCCTTGAAGCCCCCTGCATAGCTCAGCAGCATCGAAATCCGCATTGGTATTCTCTCCCGTGGACGTTTCGTTGATATCGTGTCGGTCGGGCAGTTTACCCCTGGTCGTGCACCTGGGACAGACGGTTGGCGTATCATTCAAGTTTCGACCCACCTCAGGAGCTGAACATGGAGAACCGGGAATTCGATGTAATCGTCTGGGGAGCCACCGGCTTCACCGGCCGGCTGGTCGCCGAATACCTGCTGCGTCAGTACGGTCCGCCCGGAGAGGGATCGAGAAGCAACCTGCGCTGGGCGCTGGGAGGGCGCAGCGAGGATAAGTTGAAGGCCTTGATCGCTGACCTGGGGCCCGGCGGCGCGCAGATCCCGCTGGTCCTGGCGGACAGCGACGATCGGGCCCTGCTGGACGTGATGGCGGCCAGGGCTCGCGTGATCTGCAGCACCGTGGGCCCTTATGCCCTTTACGGGTCGAAGCTGGTGGCTGCCTGTGTGCACCAGGGCACGCACTACTGTGACCTCACCGGTGAGGTACAGTGGATGCGCAAAATGATCGACGACTACCATGACGCTGCACGTGAATCCGGAGCGCGAATTGTCCACACCTGCGGTTTCGACAGCATTCCGTCGGACATGGGCGTCTACTTCGTTCAACAGCAGATGCGCGCGCGTCACGGTGTCGCCTGTTCCGCGGTGAAGTATCGGGCGAAAGAGTTCAAGGGCGGGTTCAGCGGCGGCACCATTGCCAGCATGCTCAACATGCTCGATGAAGTAGAGCGGGACCCTTCCATAGCCGAGGTGCTGAACGATCCCTACGGTCTCAATCCCCAGGGGCAGCGGCGGGGCCTGGACGGGCCCGAGCGGCAGCTGCCGGAATACGAAGCGGATTTCGATGCCTGGGTTACCCCCTTCGTCATGGCTGCCATCAACACCAAGGTGGTCCGCCGCAGCAATGCCCTCATGGGCTATCCATACGGCGAGGATTTCCGCTACGACGAGGGCACCATCATGCCCTTCGGCATGCTGGGGTTCCCGCTCGCGGCGGCCATGAGCGCGGGTACTGCCGCCTTCAATGCGGCCACGTCCGTTGGCAGCCTGCGACGGGTGCTCGGCAGAATGGTGCCCAAACCCGGTGAGGGGCCGTCGGAGCAGGCGCGGGAATCCGGTTACTACGTCATTGAAATGCTGGGCAAGCATCCGGTGGACGCGTCGCTGAACATTCGGGCCAGAGTGCGGGGCGATCGTGACCCCGGTTACGGCTCAACGTCCAAGATGCTCGCCGAGAGCGCCGTGTGTCTGGCGCAGGATCCCCTCAGCTCACCCGGCGGCGTACTCACGCCGGTCTCCGCCATGGGTGAGGCGCTGCTTGCCCGGCTGACGGAAAACGCCGGCGTCAGCTTCGAGGTGCTTTAATCGAGGGCCTGAATGGGCGGGCAAACGTCGAGCGGTAACGCCCATCGGGAGCGTTGCGGGGCGAACGTTGGCAAGACCGGCAAAAAAGTTCGTGGCGGATCCGTTCAGGCTTTGCTCTTCACGTTTTGCTGTAACAGCAGTTTTCATCGACTGAATGAGGCTGAAGGACCCGCCACGAGCCTCCATGCTATGCCTCTTGTTTCCGGAACAGAAAGCACGTTTTCTCATAATGGAAGTTGCTGACAGCAGATTGTGCGATAACGATGGGGCTTGGGCTTTCGTCGGCGGTATTAGCGCGTGCCCAGCCAGACCCACAGGCGTTCCGCCATGGACACCAGGGTAGTCAGCACGAGGGCCCAGGCCAACACGGCCGTGACGGCCTGCAGCGGGCCGCTCAGGCCCAGCGCATTCCCGTAGACGGGAATGCTGCCAACGACGAAATAGGCGATGCCGTTGCCACGGCCAAGCTGGTTGCTTCTGAGTCGGCGTCCGCGCAGCGCGGCGGAATCCAGCGTGTACTGCAGAAAAGCTGCGATCACCAGGATCGGCAGCAGCGGGGTAATGAGCCCGCTGGTTGCCAGCGCGGCAAGCAGCAGGGCGATGAACACGGCGTCGGTTGCGTGATCCAGCAGCCCGCCAAGGGGTGTCTCGTGCTTGAAACGTCGAGCGACGGGGCCGTCCAGCAGGTCGGTGGCGATGGCCAGGGTCAGCAGCATCGCTGCCAGGAACCATTGCGCTTCCCACGCCGCCAGCGCGCAGGGGACGGCGACCAGCAAGCGAATCAGCGTGAGGAGATTAGCCCAGGTGGTCCACATGACGTTCTTCTGGCTTTTTCGAGGCCGTTCGGCTTCAGGGTGGGTGGTGCGACGACAGCCGGCAATGAGATCATAGCGTATCCGGAACCGAAACCAGAGGTGTATGCGGATGCTGGCCATTACCGGCGCTAACGGACATCTGGGCAGGCGATTGCTGACAGCCCTCGGAGATCAGGTGCCCGTACGCGCGCTGGTCCGTTCCGAGCGCGCGGTTCAGCAGATCAACGCGCTGAATCTTTCCGCCGCGCCGGAAGTTCGGGTTGTCGACTATCTGGCCCCGTCAGCCATGGCCGCAGCTCTGGGGGGTTGCACGGCGTTGGTGCATCTCGTGGGTATCCTCAAAGAGACGGCCACCAGCAGTTATCGGGAAGCTCATGAGGACGGCTGCCGGGTCGTGGCGGAAGCCGTTGAGCAGGCTGGCCTCGAGCGGGTGGTTTATCTGAATATTCTCGGGGCTGCCGCCGACGCGACCAACCGCTGCCTGGCGTCCCGAGGCAGAGCTGAACAGATCCTCTGCGCCGGGCCGGTGCCCGTGCTGGTACTTCGGGTGCCCATGGTTCTGGGCGAAGGAGATTACGCATCACGTGCGCTGCGACAGCGCGCGGACAGCGGCATCAATTTTCTTTTACGTGGCTCCAGCCTCGAGCAGCCGATCTACGCGGGTGATGTCATCCGGGGCATACAGGCGGGCCTGGAGGTTCCGCTGCCCGAAACCCTTGGCCTGGACCTGGCGGGGCTCGACAGCCTGCCGCGCCGGGAGTTGACCCGGCGCGCGGCCGCCCTGCTGGGGAAACGAACCCGCATCGTCTCGCTGCCGCTGGCTCCTGGCCTGCTCGTGGCATCGCTGCTCGAGCGCATCAGCAAAGACCCGCCGGTGACACGCGCCATGCTCGGGGTGCTGGATCATGATGACCAGATTGATCCCGGTCCCGCGGTGGAGGCGTTAGGTATCAGGCTGACACCGTTGACTGAGACGCTGCGCCGCTGTCTGCTTTAACCTTCCGGATCAGCGCAGCGCGCGTGTCAGGAAAGGCAAGCTTTTTTCCATGCGGCGATCGATGCCCGAGTGGGTGCCGTCGAACTCCTCGTATCGATGGGTTACTCCCCAGCGCGTGAGCCGCTTCGACAGAATGCGTGAGCCGTAATGAATGTGGTACTGGTCCCGCCAGCCGCAGTCGATGTAGAGCCCGCGCAGGGTTTTCAGCTCTCCGGCATAGCGGCTCACCATGTGGATGGGGTCGTTTTTCAACCATGCGCGCCAGCGCGCTTCGATCAGCTCGCCGGTTTCCAGGTTGAAAGGCAGTCGAAAGCCGTTGGGGACGCGAGGGTCGGGGTCATAGCTTGCCGCCATGCAAAGATTCATCAGCGCCATGATCTCTTTACCGCCCGGCTGGTCCTGCTGCCACATGTGCTCGAGAAAACGCTTCACCCGCCCGTCGTCCCGACCTTCCTTCAGGCCTGCGGTTTCTCGGGCGACGTCGTAGACACCTTCCTTCCGCGCGCGCCTGCGGTATCTGGCGAGCTCGTCCAGGGTATTCGGCCAGTCGGAGCGGTAGATGAAGTCGAAGTACGCGTCCCCAGAGTGGTTTGCCACCGCACCCCAGTACTTAGCGTAGCGCATGCCGTGCACCATGGCGCCGTATCCGCCTGAGGATTTGCCGAAGCAACCCCGGTGATCGCGTTCGGCCAGGGTCCGGAACTCGCGGTCGATGAAGGGGATGAGCTCCCGGGTCAGGTAGTCGGCGTAGCGACCGATGGCGCTGGAGTTGATGTACTGATTGCCTCCCAGTGCCGTAAAGCAGTCGGGAAAGACCACGATGCAGGGCCCCATCTGGCGCTGATGCAGCAGCCTGGAGAGTCTCTCCGGCAGGTTGTCCTCGAAGTTCTTCCAGTTGGTATGTGACCAGCCCGATCCGGTGTAGCCAACCATATCGAACAGCACAGGAAAACGCCGCGAACGGGTCTTCGAGTACTGAGGCGGGAGCCAGACGGGAAACCGGCGCTCGTGAGGGTCTCCCAGGGGGTTGTCAGCGAGCACCCTCGAGCGGTGTTCAACGGTCACCAGCTGGCCGTCCGGCCAGGATGGACGCTTCAAGGCCATCGACGTTTACCTTTTGGCTGAGCGAGAGCCTATGGTAACCGCTGATGGCCGTTCCGTCGGCCCGTCCGCCGACCGGTTCAGGCCATGGACTTCAGAGCCGCGATCCGTGCGTCCAGCGGCGGGTGCGAGGAAAACATGGCCCGCAGGCCCTGGCGCATGCCGCTGGAAATGCCGAAGGCCACCAGCGTATCGGGCATGGCGCTGGGCAGGCCCTGCGCACGCTTGAGGCTTTCCAGGGCGCTGATCATCTTGTGCCTTCCGGCCAGTCTGGCACCGGCGGCATCGGCGCGGAATTCCCGATAGCGCGAGAACCACATGACGATGGCGCTGGCCAGCAGACCCAGCACGATCTCGGCAACGATCGTGGTGATCCAGTAACCTATGCCGAAGCCCTGCTCGTTCTTCATCAGGACGCGGTCCACGAAGAAGCCGGCGATTCTGGCAAGGAACAGCACGAAGGTATTCACCACGCCCTGAATCAGGGTCAGGGTAACCATGTCTCCGTTGGCGACGTGGCCGATCTCGTGACCCAGCACCGCTTCGACTTCATCCGCCTGCATGTTCTGCAGCAGGCCCACGCTGACCGCCACCAGGGCGCTGTTGCGATTCGCCCCCGTGGCGAAGGCGTTGGGTTCGGTGGAAGGAAAGACGGCGACCTCCGGCATGCCGATCTCGGCCTGTTTTGCCAGGCGGGCGACGGTTTCCACCAGCCAGCGCTCGGTTTCGTTGCGCGGTTGCTCGATCACCGATGCCCGAGTCGACCATTTAGCGATGCGCTTCGACAGCAGCAGCGATATCAGCGAGCCGCCGAAACCCAGCAACGCGCAGAATACCAGCAAAGCGGTGAGATTCAGATCGACGCCGTTGTTCTGCAATAGCCCCTCGAAGCCCAGAAGCCGGAACGTCATGCTGGCAAGGACGATGACAGCAAGGTTGGTACCCAGAAACAGCAGTATGCGCATGATCTCCTCGGTGACAATTTTGGTGCATTGTTAGTAATGGGGTTGGACTGCCCGCTTTCAAAGGGGTTCAGCTGACTTTAGTCCGCACTGCGTACGCACTGCGTACGCACTGCGTCGGCATCTCAGCCTCTATCGGCTTAGACGCGTTCGGTGATGGGCATCACATCTTTGGGAGATTTCTGAAACCGTTCACATTTCCGTAGAGGATTTTTCGCTAACTTTATCTGTGACCCCGCGAAATTCGGCCCATCCGGCCCACGGCCGGTGCGCGGAGCACGCGGCCGGTGCGTAAAGAAGGGACGTCGACATGCAGGAACAGACAAACAACACCGAAGCCAGCGAGACGTCGCAGGCCGGCCAGCCTGAGCCCGACAGTCGCGATTCCCTGCGCGAAGAACTGGATAAATGGCGCGGCCGGGTACCAAAACTGGCTTCCGCCCTGCGGCAGCGAACTGAAGAAGCCGAAAGCCTCAAGGCCGAACTGGAGGGACTGAGGCGTGTTAGCGCGTCGGGCTCGGGGCGCAGCGATGCTGGCGTTCGCGCGCGTGACGAGCTCATCTCAGAGCTGGAAGCCAAGCTGGAAACCCTGGACGGACGCTATAAAACCGCCGAAGGAGAGCTGCATGCGCGGAATCTGGAGGTCTCTGACCTGAAAGAGGACTTGCGCCTGTGGAAAGACAAGTGGCAGTCGGTAACGCAATCCCTGGATGTGGAGGCAGAGGCGGCAGAGAGCCGGCAGGATCAGGTCCAGACGCTGAATCAGACGCTGACGAAAGTGCGTCAGGAGCTTGCGGAGCAGCAGGCGGCGCTCCGGCGCTGCGAGCTGGATCTGGCGGACGCCCGTGAGGAACGGGAATCCCTGCTCGGTCGCAACGAAAAGCTCTTCGAGACCACTGAAATGGCCAATCAGCAGATTGAATCGCTGGCCGACAGCCTGGCTGATATGCGCCAGGAACTGCGCGAAAGCGGTGATCGTGAAGCGGCCGCCCTGGCAAGAACGGAAGCGCTGCAGCGTGAGCTGCAGGCGGAAAAAGAGGCGCTTGAGCAACAAGAGGAAGCGCTGCGGCTGAAAACAGAAGAGCTGCGGCTGAAAACAGAAGAGCTGCGGCTGGAAAAAGAAGAGTTGCAGAGTGAGAAAGATGCCCTTCAACGTGAAGCAGAAACCCGGCAGCAGGAATCTGAAGCCTTGCGGCGTGAAGGCGAGGAACAGCGCCGCGAGATAGAAGCGGAGCGGCGTGCAACGGAAGAGGCCAGGGGCGAGACGGAGAGGCTGCGGGTTGAATCGGAACAGCTTCGGCAGGAAGCAGAAGCTCGGCGGCTCGAAACCGAGGCGCTGCAGCGAGAGACAGAGGCGCGCGGCCTTGAATTTGAAGCGCTGCGTCGCGAGCTGGAAGGGCTTCACCGATCCGAGGAAGCGCTGCAGGGTGAAAGAGAAGCTCAGATTGCGGCGGCCGATCAGCTCGCCGAGGAACTACGCCAGGAGCTTCAGAAGTCGGATGAGGCCGTCCAGATCGCTCTGGCTGCCGCCCTGGATAGCGCGCGGGACGCCCAACGCAATGACGAGCAGTTTACCGAAAGTGCCGCTGCAGCCGCGGCTGCTCTGGCCCAAGCCGCCGAGTCGGAATCTGTGATCGCGGAACAGCGCGCGGAAATCGCCCGGCTGGAAGGCTGCATCGACGGCGCGGAAGAGTCCAACTCGGCCCGAGAGCAGGAGCGGCGTGAGCTTTCGGAGAAGCTGGCGGCTCTGGAAAACCGCAACGAGCGTCTGGAACAGCAGATCGCGGAGCGCTCGGCTCTGGTTGTCGAGCTGGAAGAGAATCAGAGCCGGCATGACGAGCAGATGCGGCAGGTAGAACGCGAGAAGCAGGAGCTGGATGACGCGCGGCTGCGGGCGGACCGCCAGGCGCAGGAGAACGCCCAGCACATTACCCAGCTCGACGATCGGCTCGAGCGACAGAAAGCGCTCATGGAGGACCTGGAGAAGGAGCTTGCGGAGGCTCATGAGGCCAGCGCTTCGGCCCAGGCCAGTTCTGATGTCCAAACGGCCGCGGATTCGAACGACACCGCCGCGCTGGATGAGAAGATCCGGCGCCTCGAGCGGCTGGTTCGGGAACAGGCAGAGGAGCTGAATAGGGAGCGCTGGGAGCGTCAGGTTATCCAGAAGGAAGACGCCGACAACTCGAACGGCAAGATGATGCTGGTCCTGAACCAGCAGCTCAACGACGCTCGGGGGCAGAACGCATCCCTGCTCGACCGCGTGAGGGATCTTGAGGAAGAGTTGACCCACATCCGCATGCAGCACGGCGGCGACGATCTCACCCGGATACATGGCATTGGTCACAGATTGGCGGAGCAGCTCAACGAGGTTGGGATCTATCGCCTTGAGCAGATCGCCGAGTTGGACGAGTTGGCGCTGTCGGACGAATGCCATGCCCTCTACGCTCATAAGGGGCGAATACTGCGGGATGGTTGGATAGATCAGGCGGCCCGCCTCGTCAGCCATTGAGGGGCAGAAAACGCGCCTGATTCCGTTCCTGGGGCCCGAAATCGGGCCAATATTCCCTCTCCTCGGGCTCCGCTCGGGCTCCGCACGGGCTGGCTCATCTGCCCCGGTAGGCCCGGAATTGGGCCTTGGTCTTCTCTCTGTCTTGCCGTTATAGTGCTGGCACGTTGTATTCAGGGAGTGATCAACGTAGTTATGAGTCTTGAATATGGTAACGATGCGGGACTTCTCACGTACCCTGATGGCCGTCGCTCTGGCGACGACCGGCGCGCCCAGGACAGGCGGCGCAGGGCCAAGGGGCTGTTTGGGTTCAGAGCCAGACGTGAGAGCTCGGAGGCTGACCGCAGGCGGCGCAATCGGAGGGAAGAGCGCTCTCGCGGGCTGCTGCTGAACTTGTTGCGTCGAAGCGGTCGCGAGTAGCGCTGCTCATAGCGGAAAGGGCCTGCTCTGCCCGCTCCGGGCAGCATCTGGTTATGGTCGCAGCGTCGTTGCTCACGGTGGCCCTTGGGCCACTCGTGGTCAGCGGCTGTGAGAAATTTTGCAGATGCGTTCTATGGCCATGAGCCTCACTCAGCCCGCCCAGGTCGATGACAAGGCCATCACTGACGTGGTGGCTTACATCAACAGCTTTCGCTGAGCGCAGCTGGACCTCGTGACACGCCGGCTGCGAATCAATCTCCCCGCGCTAAGCGCCAATTACCGACTTTTTCAGTCGTCCTGCGCGGGCGGGCGCAGCGCCGCCGTTGTAAAGGCCGACGCCTACGGCCTGGGTATCGCGCCTGTTGCCAGGGCCCTCTGGGGGGAAGGCTGTCGCGACTTTTTCGTTGCGTCCTATGAGGAGGGCGTGCAGCTGCGGGATCTGGTCCCCGAGGCCAAAATCTTTGCTTTCGAGGGCGCCCGGGCCGAAACCGCACCCCTTCTCGCGGCCGCCGGGATCGTTCCGGTTCTCAATCACTCGGGCCAGCTCGAAGCCTGGAGGCGACTGGGGGGTGGCGGAGCCGCCGCCGTTCACCTGGACACCGGCATGCACCGATTGGGGTTTCCCTGGGGCGTGGAAGTTGAGGCGTTCGATGGCGTTCCTCTGGAGCTGCTCATGACCCACCTTGCCTGCGCGGACGAACCGGACCACCCGTTGAATGCCACTCAGCGCCAGCGCTTTGCCAGTGCGGCTGCCCGTTTCCGAACGCGGTTTCCGGAGCTGTGTTGCAGCGTTGGCAATTCTGCTGGCGTTCTGAGCGGGGTGGAGGGGGACCACGGCGGGCTGGGCCGTCCCGGTATCGGCCTCTACGGAGGAAACCCGCTCGCGGACGCTGCCAGCCCCGTGCGACCGGTGGTCACCATGGAAGGACAGGTTCTGCAGTTGCGGCAGGTGCTGTCTGGAGAGTCCATTGGCTATGGGGCCACTTACCGGGCATCCCGCGAGATGACCGTGGCCGTGGTAGGGCTCGGCTATGCGGACGGTCTGCCTCGTCTGCTCTCCAACAGCGGCGAGGCTTTCTGTGGTGGCCGCAGATGCCCCATCGTGGGGCGCGTTTCCATGGACCTGACGACGGTAGACGTCAGCGATGTTCCGCTGGCGCCCGGAGACTGGGTCGAATTCATGGGCGAGCACATATCCGTGGACGAAGTGGCTGCCTGGGCGCAGACCATCCCCTATGAGATTCTCACCGGGCTCGGTAGCCGCTACCAGCGGATATACGAAGAAACCCCGGCTACCTGCTGAGCCTGTCTGCCAGCAGCATTCTTGCGCGTTGAACGTCCGTTTGCGCGGATGCCATATCGCCCAAGGCCCGATGCGCAAACGTGCGGCTGAAGAAGACGCCGGGATCCTCCGGGCTCAGCCTGGCGGCTCTGTCGTAATCTTTCAGCGCTTCAACGGCCCGTTCCATCCGCAGCAGCAGGCCGGCGCGGTTCAGCAGCAACGTGGGGTTTTCCTGCAGCAGGGTTACCGCGGCGTCCTGATCCTGCAGCGCCAGATTCAGTCGTCCCGCGCGTTCCAGAATCAACCCGCGGTTGGTATGGGCGGCTGCGATTGCCCAGTTGTCGGCGTTGCTGCGGGCAATTTCCAGGGCGAGATCGCAGGGGTAAGGGTCGATGGAAGTGGTGGCCGCGTTTGCCAGACAGTCGGCAGTCGGGTCACGGGCTTCGGCACGCAAAGCACCGTGCCCGAAGGTCACTGATGCCAGCACGCACACAATAGCAAAGGGGTGGCGAGTCATGGTGATAGTGTAACCTGTGGTCGGGAAAATTCTCTTGAACTGGGGAGGCGGACATGGGGGAGGGGGACATTGCCCAGGTAAATCTCAGCGGGGCGCTGGCCGGCAAGGTGGCGTTAATCACCGGCGCCAGCCGCGGAATAGGTGAGGCGATTGCCCGTCGCTACGCCATGGAAGGTGCCAGCGTCGTGGTTTCAGCCCGCACGGTGGAAGAGGACGACCACGTCCTGCCCGGTACCATTACCGCAACGGCTCAGCGCATCCGCGATGCCGGAGGCCAGGCGTTGGCGGTTCGAGCAGATCTGTCCCAGGCCGACGACCGCCGCTCCCTGGTCGAGCAGGCCGAGGCCGCTTTTGGACCGGTCGATATTCTCGTCAACAACGCGGCGGTGACTTTCTACTATCCGGTTGCCGAGTTTCCCGAAAAGCGCTTCAGGCTGATGCTGGAGATCCAGGTATGGGCTCCGTTCGAGCTGGCCCAGCTGGTGCTGCCAGGCATGCAGAGCCGTGGCGAAGGCTGGATACTCAATATCTCTTCTCATGCCGCGCTGCACCCGGACAAGGCGCTGCCCGGTCGTGGAGCCACCGTGTATGGCATGTGCAAGGCGGCTCTTGAGCGCTTTACAACCGGTCTTGCCCAGGAAGTGTTCGAGGACAACATCGGGGTCAACGTCATCTCTCCGGGGTTGATAGCGACACCGGGTGCCGTGCACCACAACCTGATCAATGACAGAAACCGCCACCACGTAACGCCGGTTGAGCACATGGCCGAGGCCTGCCTGCGCCTCGTGCATGGCGACCCACGCTCGCTGACCGGGCGTATCGACTACGCAGACCAGGTGATGGCCGAGTTCAGTTTGAATGCGGCAGAGCTGATCTGACTCACGCGCGAATGGGAATCTCCGTTTTCTTTATGACGGTGCGCAGCGCGAAGTTGGAGTTGACCCGATCCACGCCCGGCAGGCGAGTCAGGTACTGGCTGTGGATGCGCTCATAGTCCCGGGCGTCCTCGACGATGACGCGCAGGATGTAATCGGCTGCACCTGACATCAGATAGCACTCCATCACTTCCGGGATCTTTGCGATGGCCGCCTCGAACAGCGCCAGGTCATCCTGTTGCTGGCTCACCAGAGTAATCTGCACGAAGACGTTGTCCGGGTAACCGGCCATCGGCTGGTCCACCAGCCCGACGTAGCCGCGCAGCATGCCCGACGTCTCCAGGCGCTTTACCCGACGCAGACAGGCAGATTCGGACAGGTTGATACGATCTGCCAGGGCCTGGTTGGTGAGCTTGGCGTCCAGCTGCAGCTCATGGAGAATTGCCCGGTCAGTCCGGTCCAGGTTCGTAGATTTCCGTACCATATCAGCAATAATAGGCAATAACTTGCGCGTAGTATCGAATTATCCGTCTTTTTCGCAGAATTTCGCCTCATGTGTCCCGGTAAGATGAGGCCAATGGAAACCGGCGGAGGATCGGCACATGCGGATCGGCGTTCCAAAAGAGATCAAGGTGCACGAGTATCGGGTTGGCCTGACGCCGGACTCGGTTTCGGAGCTCTCCGCGGAGGGGCACTCTGTGCTGGTGGAAACCGGCGCCGGTGCCGGTATCGGCTTCCTCGACAGCCACTATGAGGCCGCGGGGGCCCGGGTCGTGAGCGTTGACGAGGTCTTCGGCGCAGACCTGGTAGTGAAGGTCAAGGAGCCGCAGCTGGCCGAGTGTGCCCGGCTTCGCGAGGGTCAGGTACTGTTCACCTATCTCCACCTGGCCGCCGACCGGCCCCAGGCAGAAGCGCTGATGAGTTCCGGCGTAACCGCGGTTGCCTACGAGACGGTGACCGCCCCGGACGGCGGTCTGCCCCTGTTGAGCCCCATGAGCGAAGTGGCGGGACGCATGTCGATTCAGGTCGGCGCGTGCGCGCTGCAGAAGGCCAGCGGCGGGCGTGGCGTGTTGCTGGGCGGCGTACCCGGTGTGGCGCCCGGGAAAGTGGTTATCCTGGGCGGCGGCGTGGCCGGCAGCCATGCGGCCGCCATGGCGCTGGGCCTGCAGGCTGACGTCACCATCCTCGATCGTTCGGTAAGCCGGCTCAACTGGCTGGCCGATCGCTTCCAGGGGCGCGCTCGAACGGTCATGTCGAATCGGGAAACGCTCAATGCCCATGTGCTGGAGGCTGACCTGGTCATAGGCGCCGTGCTCATACCCGGTGCCGCTGCTCCCAGGCTGGTAACCCGGGACATGGTGCGGCAGATGGTAGATGGCGCTGCTCTGGTGGATATCTCCATCGACCAGGGCGGCTGTTTCGAGACCAGCCGTCCCACAACACACACCGAACCCACATTCATCGAGCACGGCGTGGTTCATTATTGCGTCACCAACATGCCGGGGGCCGTTGCCCGAACGTCGACCCTGGCGCTGAACAACGTCACCCTGCCCTATGTTGCGGCGCTTGCCAGGCTTGGCTGGCAGCGAGCGCTGGCCGCGGACGAGCACTTTGCCGCGGGCTTGAACGTGCACCTGGGCAAGATTCGCCATCCCGGCGTTGCGCAGGCGCTGGGGTTTGAACTGGCACCGGTACTTCACGCTGCGTGATTAGCCGCGGGCTCGGGCCGCTGTGGCTATTACTCACGTTTCAAAGACCGTGAGACTTTTACCCGCTGAGCTGTGCTCAGCGGGACTTTTACCCGCTGAGCTGTGCTCAGCGGGACCCTTGCCGGGGTAGCGTCGATGCGATTGCATTGGCGCTTTTTTTTGCCGAGCGCTTTGCGCTTGCGGCGGCTGCCCGGTTTGGATAGCGTGAGGGAAGGCTGCAGAAAGGCAGTCGTCTCGTCCTCTTCGAGGAGCTGTCATGGCCGATCCGTTGCACAACGAATTTCCGCCTGAATCGCTCGAGGCGAAGGATCTGCAGCACCTGCTGCATCCTACGACCAACCTGAAGTTGCACCACCAGGTCGGTCCCCGGGTTCACGATCACGCCGCGGGCGCTTACCTCTGGGACAGCAGGGGAAAGCAGTACCTGGAAGGGATGGCCGGGCTCTGGTGCACGGCGCTCGGCTACGGAGAAGAAGCGCTGATTCAGGCTGCGGAGCAGCAGATGCGCAAGCTCTCCTATTCTCAGCTTTTTGGCGGTAAGACAAACGAGCCGAGCATCCTGCTGGCGGAGAAGCTCAAGCAGCTGGTTCCGTTTGAAGCCGGACGGGTGTTCTTCGGGCTGTCCGGCAGCGATGCCAACGACACCCAGTTGAAGCTGATGTGGTATTACAACAACGCCATCGGCAGGCCGGAGAAAAAGAAGATCATCAGCCGCCACCGCGGTTATCACGGCGTGACGGTGGCGTCGGGATCGCTAACCGGGTTGCCGGCGTTTCATGCGCACTTTGATCTGCCCATGCCCGGCATCCTGCACACCGACTGTCCCTTCTACTATCGAGGCCACGAGCCGGGCGAAACCGAAGCGGACTTTGTAGATCGCGTCGTCGGCAATCTGTCGGCGCTCATTGAACGAGAGGGCGCAGAGACCATCGCCGCGTTCATTGCCGAGCCCGTAATGGGTGCGGGCGGCGTTATCGTGCCTCCGGACGGTTACTACGAAAAAGTGCAGGCTGTTCTGCGCCGGCACGACATCATGTTCATCGATGACGAGGTCATCTGCGGCTTCGGCCGTACCGGGAAACCTTTCGGCGCCCAGACCATGGGAATCGAACCTACCACCATGAGCATTGCCAAAGCCCTGTCTTCCGCTTATCTGCCCATCAGCGGCGTGCTGATTCCCGAGTTCATGTACGAGCCCCTCGTGGAGGCGAGCGGCGAGGTTGGAAACTTCGGCCATGGGTTCACCTACTCGGGCCATCCCGTTTGCGCGGCGGTTGCGCTGCGCAACCTCGAGCTCATGGAAGAGCGTGACATATTCGGCCACGTGGCCGTGGTCAGCGAGCCGTTTCTGACGCGCCTGAATGCGCTTTCCCATCACCCGCTGGTCGGCGACACGCGGGGTGTCGGGCTTATCGGTGCGTTGGAGCTGGTCGCCGATAAAACCACCGGCGCAGCATTCGACGCGGGCAAAGGTGTCGGCGCTTACTGCATGGGGCGCTGCGAGGCGAACGGGCTGATCCTGCGGGCGCTGGGAGATACGCTGGCCATCTGCCCGCCGCTGATTATCAGCGATGCCCAGGTCGACGAGCTGTTCAGCAAGCTCGAGAAATCACTGGACGAGACCCTTGCCTGGCTGAGGTGAGCGATCGCCGGACGAGCGCCGATCATTCAACTTGATGGCGAATGGTGTAAGGTTGCGCCGGCGTCAGTGCATAAGGGTGGGGGGCATGAGCTGGCATGGCAATCCTGCAGACTAAAATTGACCGGGGCGCCGACGGATATCGGCAGAACAGGGCGCATCATCTGGCGCTGGCCGAGGATCTTCGCAACCTGGTCGACAAGGTAGCGCAGGGCGGGGACGAGCGTTCCCGGGAGCGGCACCTCTCCCGTGGCAAGCTGCTGCCGCGTCAACGGGTGGATGCGCTGCTGGATCCGGGGTCGCCGTTTCTGGAGCTGGGCCAGTTGGCCGGTTACCAGCTTTATGATGACTGGCTGCCCGCAGGCGGGCTCATAACCGGCATTGGTCGAGTATCGGGGGTACCCTGCATGATCGTGGCCAACGACGCCACGGTCAAAGGCGGCACCTACTACCCGGTCACGGTCAAGAAGCATCTCCGGGCCCAGGAAATCGCCTCCGAAAACCATCTGCCCTGCGTCTATCTGGTGGATTCCGGTGGCGCATTCCTGCCGCTGCAGGACGAGGTGTTTCCAGACAAAGATCACTTCGGGCGTATCTTCTACAACCAGGCCAACCTGTCTGCCCGGGGGATCCCGCAGATAGCCGTGGTCATGGGTTCCTGCACCGCCGGAGGCGCTTACGTTCCCGCCATGTGTGATCAGGCGATCATCGTCCGCAATCAGGGAACAATCTTTCTCGGCGGGCCACCGCTGGTGAAAGCGGCGACCGGGGAAGAGGTGGATGCCGAGAGCCTCGGCGGCGGAGATGTGCACAGCCGGGTATCCGGCGTCACGGACTATCTTGCCGCCAACGACGACCATGCCCTGGCGCTGGCTCGTGAGATCGTCGCGAGCAGCCATCTCAGGTACCAACCTCAGGTTGCTGCGGAGGAGCCGCGTGCGCCGGCCTATTCCCCCGACGAGCTTTACGGCGTCCTGCCGACCGACACCCGCCAGCCGGTCGATGTTCGCGAGATCATCGCCCGGCTGGTGGACGGTTCGGAATTTCATGAGTTCAAGCCGCTCTACGGTGAGACGCTGGTGTGCGGTTTTGCAAGAGTCGAAGGAATGCCGGTCGCCATTGTTGCCAACAACGGCATTCTGTTTTCCGAGTCCGCGCTGAAGGGGGCCCATTTCATACAGCTGGCAGATCGCCGTGGCGTGCCGCTGCTGTTTCTTCAGAACATCACTGGGTTCATGGTCGGCCGGAAGTACGAGAACGAGGGCATTGCCAAGAACGGTGCCAAGATGGTGACGGCGGTTGCCTGCGCCGCGGTCCCGAAATTCACGCTGGTGATTGGCGGGTCTTTCGGTGCCGGCAATTACGCCATGTGCGGCAGAGCCTATGGCGCGCGGATGCTCTGGACCTGGCCCAACGCCCGCATCTCGGTGATGGGTGGGGAGCAGGCGGCGCACGTGCTGGCCACGGTGCGGCGGGATGGCATGCAGGCCAGGGGTGAAACCTGGTTGGATGAGGATCAGCAGGCTTTCATGGATGGCATCCGTAACCAGTACGAAAATCAGGGCCACCCGTACTACGCCAGCGCGCGGCTCTGGGATGACGGGGTCATTGACCCTTCGGACTCGCGTCGCGTCATCGGCCTGGCGCTTGCCGTTGCGTGCCGGAAACCGGCCCAGCCGGATTCCGGATTCGGCATTTTCAGAATGTAAAGGATGGCCGCTATGTTCAGGTCGCTGCTCGTCGCCAACCGGGGTGAAATCGCCTGCCGGATCTTCCGCACGGCCCGGCGCATGGGTCTGGAGACCGTCGCCGTTTACTCAAGGGCAGACGCGCAGGCGCAGCACGTTCGCCAGGCGGATCGTGCAGTCTGCATCGGCCCGCCGCCTGCGGTGGAGAGTTATCTGCGCATCGATGGGCTGATAGAGGCAGCCCTGGCTTCCGGCGCCGAAGCCGTGCATCCGGGGTATGGTTTCCTGTCGGAGAATGCTGAATTTGCCGAGGCCTGTGCCGCCGCCGGTTTGACCTTTGTAGGCCCCTCTGCGGATGCGATTCGAGCCATGGGGTCGAAGATTGAAGCCAAGCGCCTGGTGGCAGCAGCCGGCACGCTGGTGGTGCCCGGATATCAGGAAGACGACCAAAGCGATACGGTGCTCGAATCCGCCGCGGCGCAGATCGGCTTTCCGCTGCTCATCAAGGCCTCCGCCGGCGGTGGTGGCAAGGGCATGCGCCTGGTGGGCGAATCGGCCGAGTTCTCGGCGGCGCTGACCGGGGCGCGGCGTGAGGCCAAGGCCGCCTTCGGCGATGATCGCGTGCTGCTGGAGCGCTATCTGACCTCTCCGAAACACCTGGAAGTGCAGATTCTGGCCGATCGCTCCGGCCATACGCTGCACCTGTTCGAACGGGACTGCTCGGTTCAGCGCAGGCATCAGAAGGTCATTGAAGAAGCGCCTGCCCCTGGCGTTACGCCGGCGCTGCGCACGCTGCTTGGGGAAGCCGCGGTGCAGGCAGCGAAAGCCATCGGCTACGAGGGTGCCGGCACCATCGAGTTCATCGCCGAAGGCGATGACTTCTACTTCATGGAGATGAACACGCGCCTGCAGGTTGAGCATCCGGTCACCGAGGCGGTGACCGGGCTGGACCTTGTGGAGTGGCAGCTGCGAATCGCCGCAGGGGAGACCCTGTCCCTGCACCAGGACGACGTTCCGCTTCAGGGTCACGCCATCGAGGCGCGCGTTTACGCGGAAAACCCACGCCGGCGCTTTCTGCCCTCCACCGGCCATCTGACACACCTGTCTTTCCCGTCGGACGCCCGGGTCGATTCGGGCGTCGTTACGGGGGATCTAGTGTCGGTGCACTATGATCCCATGCTGGCCAAGGTCATCGTTCACGGCGGGAGCCGCGACGAAGCGCTCACCGGCCTGGACAGGGCCCTGGCATCTTCGGAGCTCGCTGGGGTGGAGCACAACATCGGCTTTCTGCGGCGCGTGCTTGGCCGCGAAGAATTTCGCAGCGGCAGGTACACGACCCATCTGATAGACGATGCGGGCGAAGCCCTGCTGCCGGTCGTCGACCCTGCTGCCGCGATCTGCGCCGTGCTGGCGCTGGCACGGCGACAGGCTCAGGGCAGCCTGTGGACGCGGTGCGACGGCTTCCGGGTCAACCAGCCGGGAGGTTTTCGTCAGGTTCTCGAGCATGACAGACAGCCCCTGGCGCTGCTGCTGGTGGGAGAGCGGGTTTTCCTGGATGACGACGAGTTTCTGCTGGAAGACCTACGCTGTAGCTCTGACGGGGTCGCCGACCGGATCTCCCACCGGATCGAATTCCGGGTCGGCGGGCGTAGCATCCGCGCGCTCGTCAAGTGTACCCCTGAGGCCGTTTACGTCATGAGCGGCGGCAGCACGGAAAAGTTTCTGCTCCCCCGGCTGGACGTTGGCGAGCTCGCCAGCGCGGCGGGGGCCGGTGAACGCATTGTTTCGCCCATGCCTGGCCAGGTGATCTCGGTCCTGGTTGCGGTTGGAGACAGCGTCGAGGCCGGGCAGCCGCTGCTGGTGGTGGAAGCCATGAAGATGGAGCATGGGGTCAGCGCGCCCCGTGCGGGTACCGTTGCCCGACTCAGCTGCGCCGTTGGCGACCGGGTTGAGGACGGCGTCGAGCTGGTGGCTCTGGAGGATTGATATTCGAGCCGGCGGGTGAACTTTGGAGGGCTTAGCCATGTTTCAGTTCAATTTCGGGCTGGGGGAAACCCTGGACATGCTGCGCGATTCGGTGCAGCAGTTCGCCCGGCAGGAAATCGCCCCAATGGCTCAGGCCATTGATGCGAGCAATGAGTTTCCCCGTGACCTCTGGCCCAGGCTGGGCGCGCTCGGCGTGCTGGGAGTGACGGTAGAAGAAGCCTATGGCGGCGCCGGGCTCGGCTATCTGGCGCACTGCGTGGTCATGGAGGAGATCAGCCGCGCGTCGGCTTCTGTCGGGCTTTCTTATGGCGCCCATTCCAACCTGTGCGTCAATCAGATTCGTCGTTACGGGTCCGAGGAGCAGAAGCAGCGTTATCTGCCGGGGCTCATTTCCGGACAGCACCTGGGTGCCCTTGCCATGAGCGAACCCGGATCTGGCTCTGACGTCGTCAGCATGAAGCTGCGGGCAGAGGAAAGGGGGGACGTGTTCGTTCTCAACGGCAACAAGATGTGGATCACCAACGGCCCCGGCGCCGATGTGCTGGTGGTTTACGCGACGGTGGATCCGTCGTTGGGCCCGCGGGGCATTACCGCGTTTCTCATCGAGCGAGGCATTGCCGGGTTTACCACCGCCCAGAAGCTCGACAAGCTGGGGATGCGGGGCTCGGACACCTGCGAGCTGGTGTTCGAGGATTGTGAGGTTGCCCGATCTCAGGTTCTCGGGGAGGTAGGTCAGGGCGTGAACATTCTCATGAGCGGCCTGGACTATGAGCGCGTCGTGCTCGCAGGCGGACCGCTGGGAATCATGCAAAGCTGCATGGACCTGGTGCTGCCCTACGTACACGAACGCGAGCAGTTCGGCCAGCCCATTGGCACCTTTCAGCTGATGCAGGGCAAGCTGGCAGATATGTACAGCACGATGAACGCGGCCAGGGCCTATGTTTACGCCGTGGCCGGGGCCTGCGACGCGGGCAGAACGACGCGCATCGATGCGGCAGGCTGTATTCTCTATGCCGCCGAGAAGGCGACCTGGATGGCCGCTGAAGCCGTTCAGGCCCTCGGTGGCAATGGCTACATCAATGAGTATCCCGCCGGCCGGTTGCTGCGTGATGCAAAGCTTTATGAAATTGGCGCCGGAACCAGCGAGATTCGCCGAATGCTCATTGGCCGGGAGCTGTTCGACGCCACCGCGTAAGGCCGTTATAATTGCTCGCCGCTCCGGTGGTTCCCCGTTCTTTCAGTGTTCAAGATGCTTTGGAGAAGCGCACGTGATCAGTAAGCGTTTTTTTGGCGTAGCAGCCTCTGTGTCCTTTCTCGTGTTGAGTCTGATAGCTCAAACCGTATCCGCGGATATGGTTCCCCCAGGGACTGATGACGACATCCGGGCGCGATTGCAGCCCTTTGGCAACCTGTGTCGGGCTGGTGAGGATTGCGGCCAGGCCGCTGCTGTTGTGGCTTCGGGGCCGCTGTCCGGCGAGGCGGTGTACAACCAGTTCTGCGTCGCTTGCCACTCGGCCGGGGTGGGTGGGTCACCGGTGCTGGGTGACGTGGATGCCTGGGCGCCGCGTCTTGCCCAGGGCATGGACACCCTGTGGGACCACACCCTCAACGGCATCAACGCGATGCCTGCCAAAGGCACCTGCATGAGCTGCTCCGATGAAGAGCTCAGGGGTGCCATGGACTACATGGTCGGTCAGGTAGAACAGTAGGCATAGGTGGAATAACCCACCGCTATCAGAAGGCGGCCATCCCCAGGCCGCCCTCCCAGTCCAGCGCTCTGAAACTCAGGGCTTCGGAAACATGCTCGGTAGATACGCACGTGGATTCATCCAGATCGGCAGCCGTGCGAGCCGTTCTGAGAACCCGATGCGTGCTGCGCGCCGACAGGCGATAGCGTACGGCAGCCCGAGTGAGCAGGTTGCGTGCCCGGGCGTTCAGACCTGCCAGATTGATCATTTCCGGCCCGCCGATGTCCGCATTCAATACCCCCTGTCTGCGTCGCTGCGCCGCTCGAGCCAGGGTGATCTGCTCAACCCGATCTGACGCCCGAAGATTCTCGTCGCGGTTCTTCAGCACCAGATGCTCCGGTACCGGTGGCACCGAAACGTGCAGGTCGATGCGGTCCAGCAACGGCCCGGAAATCCGGCCCTGATATCTCCTTACCTGGTCAGGGCTGCAGCGGCAGCTTTGCTGCTCGCACAGCCTGCCGGCTGGGCAGGGGTTCATGGCTGCGACCAACTGGAATGCGGCTGGGAAGCTCGTCCGGTAGGCGGCTCTGGCAATGGCAATCTGTCGGGACTCCAGCGGTTCCCGCAGCAGGTTCAAAACGCTCGGCTTGAAATGGGGCAGCTCGTCCAGGAACAGCACGCCACGGTGGGCCAGTGAAATTTCGCCGGGCAGGGCCTTGCTTCCACCGCCCACCATCGCGGGTGCGGATGCCGAATGATGAGGCTCCCGGAAGGGCGCCACACCCGGAAGAGGCGGCGTCATAGCGGCCGCTGAGTAGACGGCGGCAACCTCCAGCGTGCTGGCGTCGTCCAGCGGGGGCAGCAGGCTTTGCATGCGCTGAGCCAGCATGGTCTTCCCCGTTCCCGGAGGGCCTACCATCAGCAGGTGGTGGCCGCCCGCAGCGGCAATGACCAGGGCTCGCTTCGCCGCTTCCTGGCCATGGATATCCGCAAGATTTTTGACGGCTAGATCAGCGGATGTGGCTGCCGGGGTCGGCGCGGGCAGGGGAAACTTTTCGGGAGACCTGAGAAACCGGACCACGTCCATCAGGTGAGCGGCCGGCTGGAGGCGTGCTGCTGGATCCAGCAGGCATTCGTGCCCGTTGGCAAGGGGCACGATCAGTGCCAGCGGCGTTGGCGCCGGGTCGGCCGTGTCGTTGTTCCGTTGGGCTCCCTGCTCGACTCCGAGCTCTGTTTCCTGCTCGATGGAGAGCGCCGCGCACAGGCAGCCGCGGGTTGCTCGGATCTCTCCAAACAGGCCCAGCTCGCCGAGAAATTCGTATCTCGCGACCCGCTCGTTGGGTAGCTGGCCGGTGGCGCACAGCACGCTGACCGCGATTGCCAGATCAAACCTGGCGCCCTCTTTGGCAAGCTCGGCAGGTGCCAGATTTACCACCACCCGGCCCAGGGGAAAGTCAAGGCCACAGTTCTGGATGGCGCTCTTGACTCGATCGCGTGCCTCGCGCACGGCGGTTTCCGGGAGCCCTACGAGCGTAAAGCCCGGCAGCCCACCAGGCAGGTGGGTTTCGACGGTCACTCTTGGTGCGGTCATGCCTACCAGCGCGCGGCTATATGCCCGATGACCGTCGGCCGGTTTGGTGCCTTCCAGCGGCATGAGGCGTGGCCTGCAGCCGGGCTTACTGGCTTTCCAGCTCGCCGATGCGGCGCTCCAGGCGCTCCACCGTCTGCTGGAGCTGCGCCAGCGTTTTCAGGTGCGCGTCCAGTTCCTGCCGGGAAACCAGATCGAATTCAGCCAGGCCCTGGTGCAGAACGCGGCGCGCCTGATCCAGCGCCGCGTCCAGGGTCTGGGACGGAATAGCGCTGCTGAGCTGATCCCGAAGACGATTCATGAGGTCGGTGACGATCGTTTCCTGATGGGAGGGATCCTGCTGGGGGGGTTCCTGAGTCATGAGGGTATCCGGTTCTTGGATCGGGGATGAAAGCGCATCTTAGCGGCTGCCTCAGCGCACCGTCGATGCGAAATCGGCGCGGATGGGCGTAGGCGTCCACCGATTTCGTCGCCTTCTCAGCCGGCGCCCGGGAAAGGTGCGGAGCTGTCCGAGATCGGCACCAAAATAGTGCACAAAGGGGCGTAGTCGACATCTCAGCGAGCGCTACTCGGCTATCTGACTGAAAAAAGTGAGGAAAAAAACCTGGCACAGAATATGCCTTGACGTAGGCAGCTGACAGGCAGCGGTCAACCAGCCGTGCCTTCAAGGCTCAACATTATAAGGAGATAGAGGAACTCACCATGAAAATGAAACTTATATCCGCGCTGTTTGGCGTTCTGCTGGTCAGCGGGGCGGTTACGGCCCAGGCCGCAGAAGTGTCTGGAAATGTGGCGCTGGTCAGCGACTATCGCTTCCGCGGCATCTCGCAGAATGCCGGCGAGATATCACCGGCGATCCAGGGTGGCTTCGACGTGGCCTTCGAGAACGGTATTTATCTCGGTACCTGGGCGTCGAACGTGAACTTCAGTGAAGGCGGCGCCATCGAGATGGACTTCTACGGCGGCTGGGCGGGATCGATTGCCGACGGTCTGGATCTCGACGTTGGTTACTACTACTACGCCTACCCGAAAGATGGCCCAGGTAACGATCTCGACTACCAGGAATTCGCGGCAAGCCTGGGATTCATGGGTGCCACCGTGGGCGCCATTTACTCTAACGACTTTTTCGCGGAGACCGATGCGTACTGGTATTTGTACGGCGATTACAGCTTCCCCCTGGGCGAGGCATTCAGCCTGGATCTGCACCTCGGCTACAACTCCTTCGACGAAGAAGAGTTTCTGTTCGAGGAAGACAAATACATGGATTGGAGCGTCGGCGTTTCCACCAGCTATTTTGATCTCGACTGGTCGATCGCTTACATCGGCACCGACCTGGATGAGGAAGACTGTTTCGGCGCCGATGACATCTGCGACGACACCGTTGTCCTCTCGGTATCGAAAAGCTTGTGATTGAGAGAGAATCGGTGGCGCACAGGTCTTCCACAGATGCTCTCAATGGGGCCATCGGCCCCATTGAGAGACGTGCACACCCGATTCCACAGGAGATAATTAAATGAAACTGGTAGCAGCCATTATCAAGCCCTTCAAGCTGGACGACGTGCGTGAAGCGCTGTCGGAAATCGGCGTCCAAGGCATGACGGTCACCGAAGTGAAAGGGTTCGGTCGTCAGAAAGGTCACACCGAGCTCTATCGCGGCGCCGAGTACGTCGTCGATTTCCTCCCCAAGGTGAAAATCGAGGTCGCGGTCGACGACGGAATGCTGGAGCAGGTGCTGGAGACCATCACCAAATCTGCAAACACGGGGAAGGTTGGGGACGGCAAGATTTTTGTCACCGGCCTTGAAGATGTCGTACGAATTCGTACGGGAGAAACTGGGATAGACGCCGTCTGACGGCTTGGCCGCGGTTTCCGCATTAGCCGTTGCAACAGCAACGGCAATAGCGCCGCGGCGCGTCCCCAAGGAGAAAGATTGTGGAAGATCTGATTCAAACTAACTATGCCCTGGACACCTTTTACTTCCTGGTAATGGGCGTTTTGGTCATGTTCATGGCGCCGGGCTTTGCCATGCTGGAAGCGGGCCTGGTTCGCGCTAAGAACACGACGGAAATCCTGACGAAGAACGTGGCGCTGTTCTCAATCGCCTGCATCATGTACCTGCTTTGCGGGTACGCGATCATGTATCCGGGCGCGGGAGAGGGTTCCTGGATACCCATCTTCGGTACTCTGATTGGCGATGAGAACACCACTGAAGCGGTGCTTGCCTCCGGCGGCGACACTTACTACTCGGCGCGGTCCGACTACTTCTTCCAGGTGGTGTTCGTGGCAACCGCTATGTCCATCGTCTCGGGTGCCGTGGCCGAGCGGATGAAGCTCTGGGCTTTCCTGGCTTTCGCCGTGGTCATGACGGGCTTCATCTACCCGGTGCAGGGCTTCTGGAAGTGGGGTGGCGGCGCGTTGGACGCGGCGGGATTCCTCGACTTCGCGGGCTCCGGCGTGGTGCATATGTGCGGTGCCGCGGCTGCGCTGGCCGGCGTGCTGGTGCTTGGCGCGCGTAAGGGCAAGTACGGTCCCGACGGCCAGATCAACGCGCTTCCGGGCGCCAACCTTCCCCTGGCCACGCTGGGCATGTTCATTCTCTGGTTCGGCTGGTTCGGGTTCAACGGCGGCTCCGAACTGATGGTCAGTAATGTCGGCGAGGCGAACGCGGTCTCACAGGTTTTCGTCAACACCAACATCGCCGCGTGCGGCGGGCTGGTGGCGGCGCTGATTACGGCGCGGCTGCTGTTCGGCAAGGCCGATCTCACTATGGCGCTTAACGGCGCGCTGGCGGGCCTGGTTTCCATCACGGCAGAGCCACTGGCGGGCAGCGCTCAGCTGTCCATGCTCATCGGCGCCGTCGGCGGCGTCCTGGTGGTTTTCTCCATCGTTGCCCTGGACCGCATGAAGATCGACGATCCGGTCGGTGCCATCTCGGTGCACGGCTCGGCGGGGATCTGGGGTCTGCTGGCGGTCTGCATATCCAACGCCGACGCGACCATCGGCGCCCAGCTGCTGGGAATCGTTGCCATCTTCGCCTGGGTCTTCATCACCAGCCTGATCGTCTGGTTCGCCCTGAAGGCTGTGATGGGTATCCGGGTATCGGAAGAAGAAGAGTACGAGGGTGTCGACCTTTCGGAATGCGGCCTTGAGGCCTATCCGGAGTTCATGAAAACATCCACCTGATCGAGCGGTTTCGATCCGGGATCTGGAGGGGCGCTGTGGCGCCCCTTTTTTTGACTTTCTTGCGCTTCTGCAAATCTGTTCTATAAATCATGCGTTCCGAAAACACAGTGAGAACCATGAGCGAGCAGACAAATAACCCGGCCCCCACGGATATCCACAGCATCGAAACAAAAGAACCGGTGCGCAACCAGCTGGCCGAAGACGTGGAACGTTTTCTGAAAAAGGGGGGCAACATCGAGGAGGTGCCGGTGGATTTCCGGGCCGACCCACCGAAGCGACCCGAGAACAACTACGGCCGGGGCTCAATCTGATCCCAGGCGCCTTCCTGGCATATGCCACGACGACCCGGGTTTGTTGAGATGGGGTTCCATCCGCCGGATGCGCCCTTACAATAGCGCGCTCGCCGTACTGGGTTTCCTGGGTTCATGCGATACATCAGCACCAGAGGTGAAACGCAGCCACTGTCGTTTCAAGATGCGGTCATCACCGGGCTCGCGCCGGATGGCGGCCTCCTGTTGCCTGAAACGATTCCTGATGTAAGCGCCCGACTGGACGAATGGCGCGATCTGGGGTTTGTCGATCTGGCGCTGGAAATCCTGCCGCTTTACATCGATGACATCCCCCGGGAAACGCTCGAGGAACTGGTTCGGGCCGCCTATGGCACTTTCAGTCATCCGGAGGTGGTGCCGCTGATTCCGGTTGGCGACGTCAACGTCATGGAGCTTTTTCACGGGCCGACCCTGGCTTTCAAGGACGTGGCGCTGCAGCTGCTGGGCCAACTGTTCGAGTACATCCTCAGCCGCCGTGGCGAGCACTTGAATATCCTGGGCGCGACCAGCGGTGATACCGGCAGCGCCGCGATTTATGGGGTTCATGGGCTGCCGGAGATCGACATATTCGTCATGTTCCCAGACGGTCGGGTGAGCGAGCTGCAGGAACTGCAGATGACGACGGTAGCGGACGCCAACGTTCACTGTCTGGCGGTTCAAGGCAGCTTCGACGACTGTCAGAACCTGATGAAGACGCTGTTTGCCGACCTGCCGTTCAAGAACACTTACCGACTGGGCGCGGTCAACTCCGTCAACTGGGCGCGCGTGCTGGCGCAGATCGTTTACTACTGCTACGCCAGTCTGAAATTTTCGGCTCGGCCGCCGGCTACCTTCTTCGTGCCCACGGGCAATTTCGGGAACGTGTTCGCCGGTTACCTGGCCAAGCGAATGGGTTTTCCCATCCAGCGTCTGGTGCTCGCCACCAACGAAAACGACATCCTGTCCGTCTTTTTCAACACCGGCGTCTATCAGCGCGGTGACGTTCGCTTTACGGTGACGCCCGCCATGGACATTCAGGTCGCGAGTAACTTCGAGCGGTACCTTTATTACCGGCTCGGCGAGGACAGCGAACGCCTGCGCCGGTTCATGGACGACTTCTCGTCCACCGGGCGTGCGGCGCTGGGTTCGTCGGCACGCGATGAAGACTTTGCAGCCATGGCAGTGGATGCGAAGGATACGCTGAGCGTCATCCGGCGCACCTACGAGTCTCACGGTTACCTTCTGGACCCCCACACGGCTGTCGGTCTGGCCGCAGCCGAGCAGGTTTCGGCGACCGGGCCCAAGATCTGTCTGGCAACGGCCCATCCGGCCAAGTTCCCCGAGGCTGTTAACAAAGCCGTTGGCGCCGACGTCGCCCACCACGAAACCCTGGAAGCGCTGCGAGGTCTGCCGACCCGTCGCACGGTGATCCCTGCCAACCTGGATGCGGTGAGGGACTTCCTCGCCAGCCACGCCAGACGTTAACCGCCGTCGATAGGCAGGCGGACGATTGCCTTAGCGTGATTGGATCACACCTGCCCCTGCGTATAACGGGATCACGCTGACCTGGCGACGACGCTCCGCGCTTCCCTCGATCGGTGAAGTTGCCCCAGGCGGGTCGCCCCAGGCGGGTCGCCCCAGGCGGGTCGCCCCGCCCGGGTCAATTCGCCTCACTCGGCGTCGCCACATCGTCAGCGTGATCCCGTTATACGCAGGGTCTGTAGAGAGCCTCCCAGCGGCAATCGTTCGGTTCTAGCTCGCGCTCAGATACTCATCCAGCGCGGCATGAAAATGCCGGATGCGAACCTCCTGATAGTTGGCCAAGGTCTGCTTGCCTTTGGCTGACGCTTTGATGCCCGCCCACTGGCGCTTGAAGTTGCCGGTGTCCTCGTCCAGAACTGCGGCCAGCCGGTTCTGGTTGAACGATTCCAGCGCCACGTAGGGGGTGTCGATGTCCAGGCTTTCCTTTGCCGCGGGCGGTGGCCGTTTGCCGCTGTCCGGCACCGGCTGCAGCAGCAGGATGTCGTGCACGCAGCGGTCCACGCCCAGGGGCCGGAATCGGTAGATGAGAGGGATCACCACGCCCGGGAAAAAGCACGCATTTGGGAACAGGTGATACTCGATGCTGTCCAGCAGGATGCTGGTGGATACCGCGGACAGATCCACCCCCATCTCAGCGCCAAGCCGTTCGCGCAGCACTTCCGCGTGCCGCGCGCGCGCCAGCTTGCCGGGAGGCAGTTCTGCCGGGTCATGCCCGAGCATCTCGAAACGCTCGGCCTCGCTGAAGTCCTTCTCGTAGTGGGGGTTGCCACCCGAGAGCGTCTGCAGGAAGCGTGACACATGGGGGCTGAACAGGTCGTACTGGGTGTTCGCCCAGGATGACGAGCGCAGGCCTTTGGGATGGGTGGCCAGCACGTGATAGGCCTCCAGAAATCCCTCCATGCACATCTTCCAGTTGCCCGGCAGCTCCTTTTCCATATGCAACGCGACAAACCGGTTCTCCAGCGGTGTCTCAGCGAAGTGCTCCGGCAGAACCTGCAGGAAATCGCGCAGCGGTCCGGCGCTGGTATCCAGGTTGATGAAGACGAAACCGCCCCAGGTGTCGCAGGGCAGCTCCGTCGGGCCGAAGGTCTCGTCCTTTACGTGAGGGAAATCCCAGCGACAGGGAATCTCCCGCAGCCTGCCGTCCAGATGCCAGGACATGCCATGAAACGGGCAGCGCAGAAACTGCCTGCCCCGGCCCTGGGTTCCGGAATCGAAAAACTGCATGCCGCGGTGCGGGCACGAGTTGACGAAAGCGCGTATGTGGCCCTGCTCGTCACGAACCACCAGGACAGAGTAATC
>CAMYJX010000016.1 GCA_947258825.1 uncultured Pseudomonadales bacterium | reverse complement strand
CGGCAATGTAGGTCACCTTGCCAAGAAGCGCAACGCCGCCGAAGGCCCCGTAAATTGCGCCCTGCGGGAGCGTCTCGCGTTCTCCCTGTCGTTGTCGCGAGCCTTGCCAAGGTGATTTACATTGCCTGCGGCCCGCTTCTAGACAGGAAAAACGCGAGACGCTCTGAGCATGCAAGAATTAGTCAGAGGTTCCCTAGCGCAGCCGGCGGGACCATGGGTGCGAGCCGACGTTTCCATGCCCGGCTTCTGCTGTTGCTGGGAGGAGGCCTGTTCTGGGTATCGGCCTGGGTAACGGCGTCGGCTGCCCAGCTGCAGCTGGAGTCCGTGCTTGGCGACGCCAGCCTTTCTGATCCAGCTGGGACCTTCGCTCGGGCGGACATCGTTCGTCCGTTCGTGTTTCCATTGGATCACGGACCCCACGAGCGCTTCAGAAGCGAATGGTGGTATCTGACCATGAGTCTGGAGAACGCTGACGGAGCGCGTTTCGGAGTCCAGTTCACCACGTTTCGACAGGCGCTGCGCGCCGAAGGGGAGTCGGGCGCAACTTCCGCAGGGCCGTCTTCCTTGAATCAGTCTTGGAATCAGTCCGGGAGTCAGCTCTATCTGGCTCATATGGCGGTCACCGACGTCGACGCCAAGTTGCATCTGGAGGCTGAGCGATTGTCCAGGGCGCATCCGGAACTCGCCGGCGCGAGGGCTGACCCGTTCCGGGTCTGGGTTGACGGGTGGTCGCTGTCTGCGGTCGAGGGATCCGAGGGCGCGGAATCTGGGGGCGCTGAGTTTTCTCTGCCGCCCCTTGCGTTGCAGGCCCGCGCCGACAGGTTTGACGTCCAGCTTTCCCTGCTGCCGGCCAAAGAGCTGGTGCTGCAGGGTGATCGCGGTCTCAGCCCCAAGGGTCCCGGTCAGGCCTCCTACTACTACTCCATGACCCGGATCGCTGCCCGGGGCACCCTTCGGGTTGGCGAGCAGACGCATCAGGTAACCGGTAACGCCTGGTTGGACCGGGAGTGGAGTACCAGCCTGTTGTCGTCACGTCAGCAGGGTTGGGACTGGTTCGGGCTGCAGCTGGACGGCAACGAGGAACTCATGGTCTTTCAGCTGCGGCGTAAAGACGGATCCCGGGATCCCTATGATCAGGGGCTTTGGGTAGACCCCAATGGCGGCACTAAGTGGCTCAAGGCCGAAGATTTCGACCTTCAGCCTTTGCGATACTGGCGTGACGACTCTGGCGTCTCTTGGCCGGTGAAATGGCGCCTGAAGGTGCGACTTCCCTCTGGCGTGCGTCATTATGAGATTGAAGCAGCGGTGGCGGATCAACGCATGGATACGCTGATTACCTACTGGGAGGGGCTGGTCAGAGTGGTGGATGATGAAGGCACAATGAAGGGCAGTGGGTATATGGAGTTGACGGGATATGAGTGACGATCTGGATTGGCAGCTCGAAGATCAGGCCTACGGCCCTGATCTGATACTTTTCAAGGCGCGCTATGATCATCTTCGGCATCCTACTAGCGGCGACGTTCTGCGCCGGCTGGTTCTGGAGTCGGTGGACTGGGTCAACATGGTGGCGCTGGATACTCAGGGGCGCTCCGTTATGGTGCGTCAGTTCCGCTTCGGGGTGGCTTACGCTACCCTGGAAACACCGGGCGGGATGGTGGACCCGGGGGAGGACGCCCTGCAGGCGGCACGGCGGGAGCTGCGGGAGGAAACGGGTTACACCGGCGGCGTCTGGCGCTACCTTGGTGCGGTGGAGCCCAATCCGGCGTTTCATGATCATCTCTGTCACCATTACCTGGCGCTGGACGTCGAACCGACCCAGGCCCAGGATCTCACCCGGGGAGAGGCCATTCGGGTAGAGCTCATGACCGAGGCGCAGATCCGGGAGGCGGCCAGAAGTGGTGAAATCCGTCATGCCCTGGCGCTTTCGGCTCTGGCGCGGGTCTTCGATCTCTGGCCGCGGCCGTTCACGCATTCTGAGTCGACGCCTTTTGATCGGCGCTGATGGGGCCCGATACGAGCTGGGCAGCCTGGAAAAAGCCGTCATCAACTGCGTCATCCACCTAGGATCGACGTCGAAAACAGTTCACAATTCAGCGATCCTGGGCTGAGGGGGTAGCCGGGCGCCTATGAGCGAAAGGAACGCTATGGAATCTGAGATGTTGCCTGCGGCTTCCGCATTAGCCGCCTATGGTCGAGAGAATGCTCAGCTTACCGGGTCGGCGATTTTACTTGTGGACGACAAGCCGGAGCTGCTGAACAGCCTGCACCAGCTCGTGACCCTCCACGGCTATCAGGCAGAGAAGGCACTGGGTGGCCGGGAGGCCCTCGACAAGCTCTCGCGCAAGGCCTATGACGTGGTGCTGCTGGACCTGATCATGCCCGGGGTAAGCGGGCATGACGTTCTGGACTACGCGGCAAAGCAGAACCTGGAATGCAAGATCATCGTGGTCAGTGGCGATGTCAAGCACGCGCTGCATTGCGGCGCCTTTGACTTCATCAAGAAGCCCTATGAAGCGGGCGAGCTGATTTCCACGATGGAAACCGCCTTGCGTCAGCGGCGCCTCGAGTTGCAGAACGTCGATATGGAAGAGCAGCTGCGTGAGTCGGAGTCGCTGCATCGATTCATCGTCAACAGCTCGCCGGATCTGGTCTACATGTTGGACCGCAACGGCTGCTTCACCTTCCTGAACGACCGTGTTGAATCGCTGCTCGGTTACCGCAAGGACGAGCTGATCGGCCGTCACTACAGCGAGATTATCGACGACGATTACATCGAAGTTGCTCGCAATGTTTTCAACGAGCGTCGAACGGGCAACCGTGCCGTCATCAACGTCGAGATGCGCCTGAAGAGCCGTTTGCGCAGCCGGGGGATGCATTTTCCGCACACCCAGAGCGTGTGGATGGAGCTCAGCGCCATGGGCGTCTACACCAACCCGAAGGAGCGCACGCGGAAAAATTTCACCGGCACCTATGGCACCGCCCGGGACATAAGCGAGCGTAAGGAAGCCGAAGAGGTCATCAATTTTCAGGCCTATCACGATCTCCTGACTCACCTTCCCAACCGGGCGCTGCTGAAAGACCGCCTGTCTCTGGCCATCGCTCAGGCGCGTCGAAACAAGCGCAAGCTGGCTGTGATGTTTCTTGATCTCGACCGTTTCAAGGTGGTCAACGATACGCTTGGACACTCCATCGGTGACAGGCTGCTGAAAGCTGTTGCCAACCGTCTGCAGAGCTGCCTGCGTCAGGGTGACACCCTGTCCAGATTCGGTGGGGACGAGTTCACCCTGTTGCTGCCAGAGGTGCGCACGCGGGACGACGTGGTCGTCATCGCCACCAAGATTCTGGATCGTCTCAACACGCCGTTTCTCATTGATGGGCACGAACTCTTCGTTGGCGCCAGCATCGGCATCGCCATGTATCCGGAGGCCGGCGACAGCGGCGAGGCTCTGATCCAGAACTCCGACATCGCCATGTACCAGGTGAAAGGCCGCAGCAAAAATGGCTATCAATTCTTCTCCGAGGAGATGAATCATCAGTACTCCACGCGTCTGTCCCTGGAGCGGGAGCTGCGCAACGCGCTTACCCGCGATGAGCTGGTTGTTTACTACCAGCCTCAGGTGGCGCTGGGATCAGGCGTCATCACCGGGGTCGAGGCGCTGGTGCGCTGGCAGCATCCAAGGCAGGGCCTGCTGGGTCCCGAGGCGTTTCTGCCGCTGGCGGAGGAAACGGGCATCATCGTGCAGCTCGATGAAGCCGTTCAACGTCAGGCATTCGCTGACGTCGCGCGCTGGCGAGAGCAGGGTTTTGAGACCCTGCGCCTGTCGGTGAACCTCTCCGCGCAGCAGCTCGAGCAGGACAACTTCGTGAATCGCTTCCTTGGCCATGTCCAGATGGCCGGGTTGGATCCCGAAAGCCTGAAGCTGGAGATCACGGAAAACACCCTCATGCGGGATCTGGAGATCATCATTCCCAAGCTCCGCGAGCTGCGACGGCAGGGAGCCCGCATCGCTATTGACGATTTCGGTACCGGTTACTCTTCTCTCAGCTATCTGCAGCAGTTCCCCATTCACACGCTGAAGATAGATCGCTCCTTCGTTTCCGATATCCGCGCGGAAGAGGGCGACGCCAGCATCATCGACGCCATCGTAGCCATGGCGAGGGGTTTGAAGCTGGACCTCATCGCGGAGGGCGTGGAGAACCGTACTCAGCTGCGCTACCTGAGCACCCAGGGGTGTCGCGAAGTGCAGGGCTTCTTCTTCAGCCGACCGGTACCAGCCCGGCAGATGACTGATCTTCTGAACCGAAACGGCTATCGCGAGCTGGTTCTGGCCGAAACCACCAACTCTGCAGCCACCGTCTGAAGCAAAGCGTGAAAGGGTTTACCACCAGGATCGTTCACAGCGATCGTCAGGATGTTATTGAGCACGGCTCGCTTCACAAACCCGTGCACGCCACCGTTGCTTACGGCTATGAAGACGCGCGAGATCTGGCTGCGGTGTTTCAGGGTGCCCAGCCGGGTTACACCTACGGCCGACAGGTCAATCCTACGGTAGAAGCGCTGCAGACCAAGATAAGCGGGATGGAGAACGGGCTGCAGACGGTCTGCTTCGGCACCGGCATGGCCGCGATCGGCACCATGCTTTTTGCGCTGCTGCGCAACGGCGATCATTTCGTTTCCAGCGCTTTCCTGTTCGGCAACACTAACAGCCTTTTCAACAGCTTTGCCGCCCACGGCGTGGATGTCAGCTTTGTCGATGCCACCAGCGTTGATGCCGTAGCGGACGCCATCAACGAGCGCACGCGCCTCGTGTTTGTGGAAACCATCGCCAATCCACGAACCCAGGTGTCCGACCTGGCCGGCATCGGTCGGTTGTGTCGGGAACGGGGTTTGGTTTACGTGGTCGACAACACCATGACCTCCCCGTTCCTGTTTCAACCGGCGGAAGTCGATGCCAGCCTGGTGGTGAACAGCCTTACCAAATATATCGGCGGCCATGGCAACGCCCTGGGTGGTGCCGTCACCGAGATGGGGCGCTTCGACTGGTCGCAATTCTCGAATATCTACGATACCTACAAGACTGGCGCCCGGGAAAAGTGGGCAATCACGCAGATCAAGAAGAAAGGCCTGAGAGATTTTGGTGCGGCGCTGGGTCCGGAAGCGGCCCACCACATCGCCGTGGGTGCTGAGACGCTGGCGCTGCGGCTGGAGCGTCAATGTGCGACCGCGAGGGCGATGACCGATTATCTCGATTCCCACGCCAAGGTGAAGCGCGTCTACTATCCCGGGTTGCCGAGCCATCCGCAGCACGACCGGGCCGAAGGGCTGTTTCGTTACCCCGGGGCGCTGTTCAGCTTCGAGCTGAAAGCGGACGTAGATATCTGGACCTTCATGAATCGCCTGAGCGTCATCGTGAAGTCCAGCAACCTGGGAGACAATCGGACTCTGGCCATACCGGTTGCGCACACCATCTATTTCGAGATGGGCCCCGAGCGCCGTGCCAGCATGGGGATCGACGACTCCCTGATCCGGATATCCGTTGGCATCGAAGATACCGAGGACCTGCTGAGCGATCTTCAGCAGGCGCTTGAAGGCTGAAGCTGGAGTACCGGAAGATGAGTCGACTGGAAGGTAAGGTAGCGGTTATCACCGGCGGTGCAGGCGGCATCGGGGCGGCAGCGGGCGCTTTGTTCGCCGCTGAGGGTGCCGACGTGCTGCTGGTGGACCTGGACGAGGCCGCTCTGGCGGAGGTCGTGCAACAGATCGGCAGCAACAGGGTGAGCTTCAGCGTGGGGGATGTGACCCGGGCCGAGGACAACCAGGCCATGTTCGAGCGTGCGTCGGAGCGCTATGGCGGCGTGGACATTTTCCTCGCCAACGCCGGCATCGAGGGCGACGTGAAACCCATTCCGGAACAGGACGAGGCGCGTTTCGATCAGGTGATGAACGTCAACGTCAAGGGTGTATTCCTTGGCCTGCAATCGGCTTTTCCGGCGCTGCAGGCGCGCGGTGGCGGCAGTATCGTCATCACCTCTTCGGTTGCCGGGGTCAGCGGCTCGCCAGGCGTTGCGCCCTACGTCACCAGCAAGCACGCGGTAATCGGCCTGATGCGGTCTGCCGCTGCCGAGGGCGCTCCGCTTGGCATCAGGGTGAACACGGTGAACCCGTCGCCCGTAGATACCCGAATGATGCGCAGCCTCGAAGAAGGCTTCGCCCCGGGGGCTGGCGCCTCTATCAAGGAGCGCCTTGCTGCCGGCATCCCCATGGGTCGATACGGGTCTCCGGAAGAAATCGCCAGGGTGATGCTGTTTCTCGCGAGCGATGACAGCAGCTGGGTGACCGGATCCGTCTACATGGCCGATGGTGGCAGCACCCTTTGAACCAGACGATGCAAACCGGGCTCCAGGAAACATAGCTGAGGCTGACATGAACGACGCTTTGATGGAAACTCGACTCAACCTGCCGAACCGACGATCCGGGAAGGTCCGCGATCTCTACGACGTTACGCTGGAAGATGGTGAAGAAGCATTGCTCATCATCGCCACGGATCGTATCAGCGCGTTCGATGTGGTGATGCAGAACGGGCTGCCGGGTAAGGGCATCGTGCTCACCCAGATATCCAAGTTCTGGTTCGATCACTTTTCCGGCGAGGTAGAGCATCATCTGCTCTCAACCGATCCAGCCTCAGTGCCCGGTCTCGATGCGGACGAGCGCCGCTTGCTGCAGGGTCGCATGATGCTCTGCCGAAAAACTCAGGTAGTGCCCATCGAGTGCATTGCGCGAGGCTACATAACCGGCAGCGGCTGGAAAGACTACCAGCGCTCCGGGTCGGTTTGCGGCATCCCCCTGCCTGAAGGCCTGCGCAACAGTGACCGGCTGGCGGAACCGCTGTTTACGCCTTCCACCAAGGCGGAGACCGGCCATGACGAGAACATCAGTTTCGAAGAGGGCGCCTCCGAGGTCGGGCGCGAACTCATGGGCTGGCTGCGGGACACCACCCTGGACCTCTACACCCGGGCCAGAGACTACGCATACGAGCGCGGCATCATACTCGCTGATACCAAGTTCGAATTCGGCCAGCTGCCCGGTCAGAGCACGCCGATACTCATCGACGAAATCTTCACGCCGGACAGCTCGCGATTCTGGCCTGCGGATGAATGGCAGCCGGGGCGCGAGCAGCCGAGCTTTGACAAGCAGATCGTGCGCAACTATCTGGAAACCGTCGTCGAAGCCGGGGAATGGGACAAGTCGCCTCCCGGCCCGGTGCTCCCCTCGAGCGTGATAGAGCGGAGCATTGCCCGGTATCTGGAGGCCTATGAACGCCTCACGGGCAGTCAGTTGCAGCTGCCCTGATAACCCCCGAACCGGCTCAAGACTCTTGGACTGGGATCAGTACAAATCGCTCTGCGACATGCCCGATGTGCTCAGTCGGTGGATGCTTTTGCAGACCGTTGAGCTGCTCGCGCAGGAACCTGGCGCCGAGGCTCCGCGGTTGCTGCTCGAGCAAACCCTGCGCGCAGGGCCGCTGCCTAAACCTGCCGATCACCGCGGAGGCCCGCTCACGGATATGTTCCGGGTGCCTTTGACGGCCGCTGAGGCTGCCGTCGTAGCGCATGTCGTGGCCAGGGCTTCGGACGCCGGTCTGACCACCCATGCCACGGCGGCGCGCGGCCTGGGAGGTTTTGTCGAGGCCTGGTCCGAGCTGTTGCTCTGCCTGGCGGAACGCGCCGCCGGGGACATTGAGGCTGAGGATGCCGGGTCCGTTCCGTAAGCTGCTCGTTGCCAATCGGGGTGCGATCGCGCGCCGCGTAATCCGCGCGTGTGACAAGCTGGGCATAGGTTCCGTCGCCGTCTACTCGGAAGCAGATGCGGGTGCGCCCTACCTCGCTGAGGCGAGTGAAACCCTCGCCCTGAGCGGCTCGTCAGCGGTAGAGACCTATCTGAACATCCCGGCCCTTGTCGATTGCGTCAAACGCAGCGGCGCCGATGCCGTGCATCCCGGCTACGGGTTTCTCGCGGAAAGCGCCGCGTTTGCCCTGGCCATAGAAGAGGCCGGCGCGGTTTTCATCGGACCTGCCCCGCGTTTCCTCGAGATGATGGGGGACAAGATAAACGCCCGGGCGCTGATGGCGGAGCGTGGGTTGCCCGTTTTTTCCGGCAGCGATGCCGTGTCGGACCTGGAGGCTGCCCTGCAGGCTGCCCAGGTTATCGGTTATCCCGTCATGCTCAAGCCCGCGGGCGGCGGCGGCGGGATCGGCATGCGGGTGGTGCGGGACGACAATGAGCTCTCCCTGGCCTTCAGCCAGGCGCGGAACCTGGCGGGAGCGGCCTTCGGCGATGACACCCTGTTTCTGGAAGCCTGGATCGCTTCGCCGCGGCACGTCGAGTTCCAGGTTCTCGGGGACGGCAGGGGGGGCGCCATGCATCTGTACGAACGGGACTGTTCGCTTCAGCGGCGACACCAGAAAGTGATTGAAGAAGCTCCGGCGCCCGGCATCCCGAGACAGGAGCTGGATTTGCTCGCGGCAAAGGCTGCCGCGATCTCCGCCGCGATGCGCTACGACAGCGTCGGCACCCTGGAAATGTTGAGGGACGCCCGTGGTAAGTTCGGTTTTCTCGAGATGAACACGCGTATCCAGGTGGAGCACGGGGTTACCGAAGCGGTCACGGGCGTCGATCTGGTTGCGACTCAAATCGAGCTTGCCGCAGGCGGGAAGTTGCCAGAGCAGCCGCCGCTGGACGGGTTTGCCGTGGAGGCCAGGGTTTATTCAGAGGATTCCCGCACGGGCCTGCCGTCTACCGGGCGGCTTTCCCATTTCCGTACCCCCGAGATGTTTGGCGTTCGGGTTGACACGGGTTACGCTCAGGGGCAGTCGGTCACCCACTACTATGATCCGCTGCTGGCCAAGGTGATCGGTTGGGGCACGACGCGAGAACAGGCCGTGGGGCGCCTGCTGGTTGGGCTCAAAGGCCTGGAGATCCGCGGCGTGCAGACCAACATTCCGCTGCTGGAAGTTGTTCTGCAGGACGACGCGTTTCTCGCCGCCGATCTGGATACGGGTTTTCTCCACAGGCGCCGGTGGTTACCAGAGAGTTGAGGGAGGAGCTGTGGCCAACATCGAGGTAGAGAGTGAGGTTCAGGGAAACGTCTGGAAGGTGGAGGTGGCCGTGGGGGACCAGGTTGCCCTGGGGGATGTGCTGATCATTCTCGAGTCCATGAAGATGGAAATTCCCGTCGAAGCACCTGCAGCCGGTCGAATTCTGGAGCTCAGAGTAAAACCGGAAGACTCGGTGGCAGAAGACGAAGTTCTGGTAGTGATCGAAATCTGAGCCCACATGTCACGTTTCTCCGCGTTGAAACGTCAGGTAGATACTGATGGCTACAATGCTGACGAGGAGAAAACCCATGCTGTTGAGAATTCAGGCCGCGTCCGGCCTCGTCTTTGCTGTTTTTCTGTTTACGCATCTGCTCAATACCTGGTTATCGGCGCTCGGCGCTCCTTGGTACGACGCCTTTCAACGACCGGTCGGTACCATCTATCAATGGCTGCCGGTGGAAACCCTGATCCTCGGCGCGCTGGTGGTGCACGTCGTCTGTGCGGTGCTGCGCTGGCGGCGCGCGCCCGAGGGCCCTGTCGGCTTGTCGGTCCGCCAGCGGCTGCATCGCTATTCGGGGATCTTTCTGATGGTCGTCGTCGGCGGCCACGTGGCCGCGGTGCGGTTTATTCCCGGCTGGTACGGAATCCGGCCCGAAGCCATGGGGGTGTCGTTCACGCTGCAGTACCTGCCCGGCTATTTCTACCCCTACTATTTCCTGCTCGGTGTGTCCGGCTTCTTTCACGCCGCCAACGGTCTGGTGATCGCGGCTTCCCGATTTGGCTGCCGATTCCGCTTGAGCACGCCCAACCTGTATCGCCTGGGTACGGGCGCCGCGGTGCTGACGCTGGCGTCATTGCTGGGCTTCGGTGGCTGGATATACGCGGTCGGGGACGCGTTCGATGCCCCCTTCGCGCGGCTGGTGTTGGAGTTGATCGGTGAACGGCCGTCCGCTTGAGCTGCTCGCCTACCGCTTTCTGGGATCTATTGATGAGGCTGAGGATATCGTTCAGGAAGCACGCCTGAGGCTGCTGGATCTGGGTTACCAGCCTGAAAACCCCGAAGCCTACCTCACCAGAACGGTGGCGAACCTGGCTCTGGATCGCCTTCGTCATCTGAAGGTGGAACGCCTTGCTTACTCCGGGCCGTGGCTGCCGCAGCCCGTCATCACGGACGACGACGTCACGGAAAAGCCCGTGATGGTCAACCAGGAGCTTGGCTTCGGATTCATGCTGATGCTGGAAAAGCTGTCCGCGGCGGAGCGGGTTGTGTTCGTTCTGCGGGAGGCCCTGGGGTCCCGGTTTCGCGAGATCGGCAGCATGCTCGGTATCGAGACCGCCGCGGCCCGCCAACGCTATCACCGCGCCCGGCGCAAGCTGGACTCCGACAGCAGCGAGGTTACGCCTTCCAGCGAGCAGAAACGGCTGCTCGAGCAGATGATCTCCACGGTGTCTGCTGGCGACGCGGAAGGCCTGGTGGCGCTGATGGCGGAAGATGCCGTTCTGCTGGCTGATGGTGGTGGGGAAGTCAGTGCTGCGATCCGACCGGTTGTTGACCCCAGGCGAATCGCCCGAGTGCTTGTACATCTGGCTGGTAAGGAAACGGTAGCCGAGCTCTATCCGGAGCTGATGCCGGTGAACGGCGGGGTGGCGCTGGTGCTCGCTGGTGAAGGTATGATCCACGCCTGCCTGCTCCTTGAAGCTCGTCAGGGCTTGATCAGGCGCCTCTACGTGGTCAGAAACCCACTCAAACTTGGTGACTTGCGGGTTTCCAGTCGCGCCGGTCGGGACGAGCCGGGCTGAGAATTTCTCCCGAGCACATGGTAAGTTACCGCATCAAAAAGATGCCGGGGATGCGCCCTCATGACAGATCTCGTGACTATTGATGTAAAGGCGGGAGTTGCCGATGTTCGGCTCAACCGCCCCGACAAGTACAACGCGCTCAGCCCCGACATGTTCAAGGCCATCATCGAAGCGGGGCAGTCTCTGGCAGCCGCCGCTGATGTCCGGGCGGTGGTTCTCTCGGGCAACGGGAGGGGATTCTGCGCGGGCCTGGACATGGGTAGCTTTCAGGGAATGGCCGGCGGAGCGTCTGGCGGCGGCTCCGCTGACGGCGGAAGCGGCGGCCTGCTGAAGCGGGACGAGCGTCCGGAAAATCATGCTCAGCGGCCGGCCTACGTCTGGAAAAGGCTGCCGATGCCGGTCATCGCGGCGATCCACGGGGTGGCTTACGGGGGTGGCTGCCAGATTGCCCTGGGGGCCGATATCCGGTTCGCCGCGGCGGATGCCAGGATGTCTATCATGGAGATCAAGTGGGGGCTCGTACCGGACATGAGCATCACCCAGACCCTGCGGGATCTGGTGCCCATAGATATCGCCAAAGAGCTGACGTTCACCGGGCGGGTGCTGTCGGGAGCGGATGCCAAGTCTCTGGGTCTGGTGACCCACGTATCTGACGATCCGCTCGCGGACGCCATGGCGCTTGCCGAAGAGATCGCAGCCAAGTCGCCGGATGCGGTGCGGGCCGGAAAGCGCCTGTACGAGGAAAGCTGGCACGCCGACGAGCGCACCGGTCTCGAGATGGAATCGCGGCTGCAGATGGAGCTCATCGGCTCTGCCAATCAGGTGGAAGCCATCAAAGCGAACTTCGAGAAACGCCTGCCGCAGTTTCGTGATGGCTGATTGATCCTCGCATGAGTTGGGAACAGGAAGTCAGAGAGATCGAGCGCCGGCGCCAGCTTGCCAGCCAGCAAGGCGGAAAGGCGGGCATTGCCAAGCAGCATTCCAAGGGCCGGCTTACGATCCGCGAGCGCGTGGATGCCTTGCTCGACCCAGGCAGTTTTCAGGAGCAGGGTCGAGCGACGGCTATTCCCGAGTACGACGAAAACGATGAGCTGACGGGATACGTTCCCGCCAACTACGTGCTTGGATTCGGGCGAATCGACGCGCGTCGCGTGGTGGTGGGCGGTGAAGACTTCACTTTGAAGGGTGGGTCTCCGAATGCTGCCGGCTTGCGGAAGAGCGTTTACGCGGAGCATATGGCCACCCGCTATCGGGTTCCCCTGGTGCGCTTGCTGGAGGGTGGCGGCGGCAGCGTCAAGGGTTCTGGACGCAAGGGCGGCACCGTTGGCGAGCCGGTCTACGCGGAACCGCGATTCAAGATCATTGCTGATGCCATGGGTCAGGTACCCATCGCCTCTGCCGCCCTGGGCGCGGTAGCCGGTTTCCCTGCCGGCCGCCTGGTGGCTTCTCACTTTTCGGTCATGACCCGTCACACGGCGCAGATTCTCATCGGCGGGCCAGCGCTGGTGGCAAGAGCGCTCGGCGTCCGGCTGACCAAGGACGAGCTGGGCGGCTCGGAGGTGCACGCCTTTTCCGGGATCGTGGACAACCTTGCGGAGGACGAGTACGACGCTTTTCGGCAGATTCGGCGGTTTCTCGGTTACCTGCCCGGCAGCGTCTGGGAGCGAGCGCCCAGGCTGGATTGCGAGGACGATCCTGAGCGGATGGAGCAGGACCTGCTGGACGTCGTGCCTCGGGATTCCAACGCGCCTTTCGATATGCGCAGCATCGTTGAGATGGTCGTGGACCGGGATTCTTTTTTCGAATTGGGTGCTGCCTTCGGTCCCAGTCAGATCTGTGGTCTTGCGCGGCTCGATGGCCAGCCGGTGGGGGTGCTGGCCAATGACTGTCGTCACTATGCCGGAGCGATGACCGCTGAGGCGGCACAGAAATATCGGCGTTTCGTCGAGCTCTGCGATACCTTTCACCTGCCCATCGTCAACTTTGTGGATCAGCCTGGTTTCATGATCGGGCCTGAATCGGAACGAGCGGGCACCATTCGCTATGGGATGGCCGCGGTGGCGGCGGCCGTTCAGGCCACGGTACCCTGGGCTTCCATCCAGGTACACAAAGGTTTTGGGGTGGCTACCGCCGCTCATTACGGTGACGACGCCTACGTGATCGCCTGGCCGTCCGTGGAGTCCGGCCCCCTGCCGCTGGAGGGCGGTGTTGCGGTGGCTTTCCACCGCGAGATTGCGGCGGCAGAGAATCCCGAGGCAAAACGGCGGGAGCTGGAAAACGCGACCCGTACTCTGTCGCTGGATCGACTGGATTCAGCCGCAGCTGGAGACGCTCACGGGGCCGGTGCGGTTTCCCATCCGCCCTTGATCTGAGGTCGGCCGCCTGCAGGATCTGGGCGCAGATCCTGAACGCTGCGTTCTCCGAGTTCTGTTGGTGTAACGACACGATGGCCATGAATCCTGCCGGAACGGTCTCTTCATCCCAACTAAGTTTCGTCGCCGACGCCCCTGCCTGACGCGAACCCCCGACCTGGGCTAAAATGTCCGGCTTTGCATCGACAAGAGAGTACGTACCATGAGCTATTCTTTCGAAGGAAAAGTGGCCATCGTCACGGGTGCCGGCGGGGGCCTTGGACGCTGCCACGCGCTTGAACTGGCTCAGCGGGGCGCCAGAGTCGTAGTCAACGATCTCGGCGGTTCTATGGATGGAACGGGCGGCTCTTCGGATGCAGCGCTGGCCGTGGTCGAAGAGATCAAGGCGGCCGGTGGTGAAGCCCTGGCCAACGGCGGCTCCGTTTCAGATCGGCAAGGCGCCAAAAGCATGGTGAAGGACGCCATGGATGCCTGGGGTCGGGTCGACGTGTTGATCAACAACGCGGGTATTCTTCGGGACAAGTCCTTTGCCAAGATGGAACTCGACGATTTTCAGATCGTCCTGGATGTCCACCTCATCGGTTCGGTTAACGTAACTAAAGAGGTATGGCCCATCATGCGCGAGCAGAACTACGGTCGCATCGTCATGACCACCTCGCCGTCCGGGTTGTACGGTAACTTCGGCCAGACCAATTACGGCGCGGCCAAGCTCGGCCTGGTCGGCTTCATGAACACTCTGAAGATCGAGGGCGCGAAGAACAACATCTATACCAACGCCATCGCGCCCGTCGCTGCCACTCGGATGACCGAGAACCTGATGCCCGAAGAGGCTTTGAAGGCGCTGGGTCCGGAGTTGATCACGCCCGCGGTGGTCTACCTCTGTACCGATGATGCCCCCAATGGCGTCGTGATTCAGGCTCAGGGCGGCAAGTATTCCATCGCCTGTATCGTAGAGAACGAGGGGGTGGATCTCGGCGTGGACGCCACGGTGGAAGACATTGCGGAAAACTACGCAAAGATATCTGATCTGAGCGGGGCCAAACCACGGGGCATGCTGCAGCTCAACCAGGCCTGATTCAGACGCCGGGACTCCTGGGCCGGTGCGTTACGCCGTCTCTTTATGCGGATCGGGTTTCCGTCAGGGGCTGCCCGAGGCTGGTCAGGTCGGCGATGTCCTCGCGAATGACGGCGTATCCGCTCTCTACTTCCATCGCGTAATCGCCGGAGGCGCCAGCGTCCTTCACATCGGCTGGCAGTCGCTCCAGCAACAGGTCTTTGACTCTGTCGGCCTCCGCTGCCAGGACGAAGCGTTGGAGGGTGTTGCAGAGTTTCGAGCCCGCGTCGTAGACGGCAAAGCTGATGCGCTTCACCTCTTCTACAGGGCCCGCTTGCTGGAACAGCGCGTGCTGTGCCTCCCACTCCTGCTCCGGCAGCCAGAGGCTGACCTCGACCCGCTCGACCTGAAGGCCGTGCTTGTTCGCCATCATGTACTGCCACAGGCGAAACAGGCTCTGTTCGATGAACCTGACGCTGATCTCCCCGCGACGGTTCCGAACCGAGCATCTGACCAGCAACTGTCGATGGCTGTCTGTGAGCGCCATAGGTAGACTCGCTTGCTTACTCGCTTAAGTATAGGCGCTCAGGGAGCGCTCGCAGGGAGGATCTGAAACTTGGCCGCAGCAATACTGACCATCGTGCTGGCGTTCATCGTCGGTGGCAGCGCCTGGCTCCTGCTGGGTCCGCGACTGCCCCTCGCCGAAGCGGCCGAGCAGAACCAGCTGCTGAATCTCATCGCCTATATTGCCGGGGTGCTGCCGGTTGCATTTCTCATCGTGTTCTTCCTTTTGGAGATGCTGTGATTGGCCCGCGGCTTCCCGTAGATCCTGAGTCGGTCAAGGGGTTTCTCGAGGCGGAAGAGGGTGAGCGCCTTTATCAGCTGGCTCTGGCAGCCAGCGCCCGCGGCCCCTGTTTGGAAGTGGGCAGCTATTGCGGTAAATCCACCCTCTACCTCGGTGCCGCCTGCTGCGAGCGCGACCAGCTGCTCTATGCGGTGGATCATCATCGAGGTTCCGAGGAGCACCAACCGGGTGAGGCCTATCACGACGAAGATCTGCTGGATGAACCATCAGGACGCATGGACTCGTTTTCGACGTTCCGGGATACGCTGGCGCGGGCGAAGCTGGAGAGCACCGTTGTTCCTGTGGTGGCGTCCTCCGCGATGGCCGGGCGCCACTGGCTGCATCCTCTTGCTCTGGTTTTCATCGATGGGGGCCACAGTCGGGAAGCCGCCCTCGGCGACTATCGCGTCTGGTCGCCACGTGTCCAGCTGGGAGGATTCTTAGCCATTCACGACATTTTCCCCAATCCTGCGGATGGCGGGCAGGCGCCGTACGAGATCTATCAGCTTGCGCTGGCCTCTGGTTTATTTGAGGCGTTGGAGACGACCCGCACGCTGGGGGTGCTGCAGAGAATCGGGTAGCGAAACCGTGGTAAAAAGCTGGCTCGCCGGCGTGCGCGCCGTCAAAGCATCCGCCGCCAGCAGCACCGCGCCGGCGGTCCAGGTGGGCCGCTCATCGGGCCACATGACGTCATCGGTAAAAGCGTACCCGGTCCACCAGGAGCCATCCTCGGCCTGATATCGGGCAAGCGTTGAGAACAGATTTCTGGCGGGTCCGGTTTCCTGAACGGCGAGGCATGCCAGGGTGAGCTCGCACGACTCTGCGATGGTTACCCAGTCCTGATCGGCGACGCAGCGGCAACCCAGGTCCGGCTCCACGAAGGTTTTCCAGCGCTGGGCGAGACGCTGCCTTGCTGCCTCCCCTTCGAAGACGCCGGTCATCACTGGATAGAACCAGTCCATGGAATAGCGCTGTTTGCTTTCCCAGGTCCGATCGAACCGCTCCGGTCGGGAACGCAGCGCGGCGCCCAGGTCGGATCTTGCCGCTGCCAGCCGTTGCGTATCCTCACCCAGCATGTCAGCCGCGTTGATGGCACATTCCAGGCTTTTGTAGATGGAGCTGCAGCCCGTCACCAGCGCATCCTTGTTGATGCCGGTGCGGGTGTCCAGGGCCCAGTAAACTTCGCCGCTTGGCGCCTGCAGGCTGAGCACGAATTTCATGGCGCGGTCTATCGTCGGCCACATATCGCCAAGAAACCGGTGGTTTCCGGAGATCAGATAGTGATGCCAGACACCGGTGGCCACGTACGCCACGAAGTTTGTTTCGGCCCGGGTGCCGTCGACGATCTCGTCACCGTCGTAGGCGGCGAGCCATGCGCCATCATTCCGCTGGCGGCCCATCAACCAACGATATGCGGCCTCGGCTTCATCGATGTAGCCAGCTACGGACAGGCCCATCGCTGCTTCGACATGATCCCACGGGTCCAGAGTGCCGCCGGGAAACCAGGGAATCGCGCCGCTTGGCTGCTGAACCCGGGCGATGTATTCCGCCGTGTGCTGGATGAAATCGCCGCGGTTCATGAGGCCTGCAGATCGTTGCGCACGAAGTACAGAACCAGGCTCTTGCCCAGCAGCGGGGTCAGCAGGCGATCGAGCCATCTCGTAAGCCGCGGTTTGTGCATGAGGTCCCACACCAGCAGCCGGTGATAGGTACGCACCGGCCAGGCTTCTTCACCCCGGTTCCAGAGCAGGCAGCGCAGCCACCAATATGGCACGTGCAGGCCGTGTGCCCAGTGACGGTTGAGAAAGCGCAGGTTCTGCTGCTCCACGGCTTCACGCAGCTCCCCGCTGCGAAATATCCTGATGTGACCGCCCTCAACCTGGTGGTAGGCGTCTGAAAGTTGCCAGCACACCCATTCCGGAAAAAAACGTGGAACGCTCAACGCCAGAAGCCCGCCGGGTTTCAGTACCCGTTGAATCTCCCTCAGGATCTGCTAGTATTCGGGCACGTGTTCAAGCACCTCGGCGCAGATGACTTTGTTGAAGGTGGCATCCGGAAACGGCAGTGACAGGCCGCTTCCCCGAATCCAGGCCAGCGCGCTGTCGGCCTCGCCGGGCTTATCGAACTGTCCGGCCCGCTCTCTGGCGGTTGTCAGATCCTGCAACGAAAGATCCAGGCCCACTACCTGAGCATCCGCTTCCAGCCAGGCGGTGATGGCGTGCCGGCCTTCCCCGCAGCCGAGATCGAGAACCCGGTCTCCGGGTTGGAGCTGCAGGCGCGGGAAGTCGACGGTAGTGAGGCTCACGCCAGAACCTGCTGGTAGAGGGCGGTCATCTGGCTTGCCGCCTGAGACCAGGAGAAGTTCTTCTCGATGTGCCCTCGACCCTGCCTCCCCAGCTCCGCGCGGCGGGCGGGGTCCTGCAGCAACTGGCCTATAGCTGATGCCAGCGCGTTCGGACTTCCGGCCGGCACGATAACACCTGCCTTGCCCACCACCTCGGGCAGGGCGCCGCCATCTGTGGAGACCACTGGCGTGCCGCAGGCCATGGCCTCTGCGGCAGGAAGCCCGAAGCCTTCATACTCGGAGGGGATCACGGCCACAGCAGAGCTGGCGTAGAGGGTACGCATCTCATCCGCGGAAATGCCGTGCATGAAAACTATCCGCTCGCGCACCCCCAGTTGGTCGATGAGCCGTTCGGTAGGGCCTCCGGGTTTGGGTCGACCGATGAAGGTGAGGCGGAGTTTCGGAAACTGCCCGCACAGCTGGGCAAACGCGGGAATCAGGTGCTGGGTGCCCTTCAGAGGCTGGTCTGCGCTGGCCGTGGTGATCAGCTGCCAGGGGTTCCGGGCGATGTCGGGTTCGGGTCGGAAGACCTGGGTATCGACGCCGTTGTACACCACGTGCACCTGCTGCGGCGGGATGTCGAACGCGGTGCAGATGTCCTGTCTGGATCGCTCGCTCACAGTGACCACCCACTGCAGTCGGCGGGCCACCTTGGTCTGCATGTTGAGAAAATTGTGCCAGCGGCGGATGAGCAAGCGCTCTTGCCAGTTTTCTGCGTGGGTCAGTGCGATGTCCCTGTCCCAGGTGATCGGGTGGTGGATGGTCGTCACCAGCGGCAGGCCCTGCTGCTGCAACGCCAGCGCCCCGTAGCTCAAGGACTGGTTGTCGTGCACGATGTCGTAGTGCCTGCCGCTTATCTGCAGCGCCTGGAAATGCCGTTGCAGGCGCCGCCCGAAGGTGTAGGGCTCGGGAAACCCGCCCGTCAGCATCGACAACCATTCAAAGGTGTCCGTCATCGACCGCAGATGCCGGGGCCTCAGCGCGGTGACGTGGTTTTTGGCCTCGAAGAGATTCAACCCGGGGAGCTTCACCAGGCGAATGCGCGGGTCCAGGTCCGGGTACGGCTCGCCTGAAATGACGTCGACTTCATGGCCGGCCTCTGCCAGGGCGCTCGACAGATATTTCAGGTAGATGCCCTGGCCGCCGCTGAAGGGGTTGCTGCGGTACCCCAGGAGCGCGATACGCAATGGTGAGTTGGGCGCTTCATCGTTGCGCAACGCCAGCTCTGACATGGTACTTCCAGGCAAAGGCCTGGATTCTAATGTTCAGGCTCCGGGATGACTACCGGTTACGGATGGAGATACGTGAAACGGGCTCGCTCGCCTTTGTCCGGTCCAGATGGGTCCGGTCCAGGTAATCGTGGAGGCTGTGCTCGGGTAACCAGCCGGGCCTGGTGCCGGTGCCGTCGCTCGCGTTGCTGCCCCCTCGGGCATGCACGTGATGGAACAGGTTGGCAATCCACTGCTGCCCGTCCGGGGTTTTGTGCAGGTACGCCAGCGACTCGCTGAGGTACGGATACACCCGCTCGTAGAAAAATTCCGGGAAGTCTGCGCGCAGCTCTGCCGGGTTGCTGTAACCGAGCCGAGCGGCTTCGCCGGTTTCCTGAAACTCCCAGAACAGCCGTGCTTGCTTGTTGCCATAGGCGGGATCGCCCATCTGGCCAATGAGATCCGCGGCTCTTACCAGCGCGCCAAGCGTATCCACGCGCTGATACTGAGATTCCTCGGGCACGGGGAATCGAGTCATGTCGATGTACTCCGTTACCAGCGCGGTGTCTATTACCGGGTCTCTGGCGAAACGCTCTCTGACGAACATGCAGCTGCGGGCGACGTGATAGGGCATCAGGTAAGCATCGGTGGCTCCTCGCGGGGGGGATACCCTCGCGCCCTGTTCGTCCGCCAGATAGCTACCGTCGAGATCCTCTTTCAGAAGCCCGCGCAAATATCCCAGGTCGTGGCAGAGCAGGGCGACCACCGCCTGCAGCCAGGCCTGGGGAGCGAGATCTCCGCGGGAAAGGATGCGTCCGCGCAGAATGGTCATGCCGGCATCGGTTACCAGCATAGTGTGTTCGAGATCGTGGTACGGGCAGTCGCAGTTGAGCAAAGTCCCCAGCGCGGTGCGGGCCGCGCGTTCCAGCCCGGCGGACAGCTCGGCATCCAGCCCCGGAAACGCTTCCCGGTAGACCTGCTCTGAGTGCGCCACGAAGGCATCTATGAGAACTCGATTGGAATTGAACATGCGTAGCGATCCATCGACCTGGCAGTCAGTTTATAGGAGCTGAAACTACCCCTTTGTGCACCACCCCACAAATCTGGATTCAGATGACAGCTGCTGAAAACATGAATAATATGCGTGTTCATTCGGTTTTTCCTGAACAGTATTCATGAGCCAGATCGAGCTGAGGCATCTTCGGACCCTGGTTGCGCTACGAGACACGGGCAGCCTGGTGGAAGCTGCCGAAAAGGTCTTCCTGACCCAGTCGGCGCTGTCTCACCAGCTAAAGGATCTGGAGTCTCGGCTGGGTTGCGCCCTGTTCATCCGCAAAACGCGGCCCGTTCGCTTCACCAGCGCCGGGCAGCGGCTGCTGCGGCTGGCCGATGATGCCCTGCCGCTGCTGCACAACGCCGAGCACGATCTGGCCAGGCTCGCGGGTGGCGAGTCGGGCAGAATTTTCATGGCCATCGAGTGTCACAGCTGCTTCGAGTGGCTGCTGCCAGCCATCAATCGCTATCGTGAGGCCTGGTCCGACGTCGAGCTGGACATAGCCAGCGGCTTTCATTTCGCGCCTTTGCCCGCGTTGGCCCGGGGCGATCTTGATTTGGTGATCACGGCGGATCCCATTGATGACGACAGCCTGGCTTATGTACCGCTGTTCAGCTACGAAGCCCAGCTTGCCCTGCCCCGGGACCACGCTCTGGCGGATCGTCCCTGGGTGGAGCCAGATGATCTGGCCGGCGAAACCCTCATCTGCTACCCGGTGGACCGGGATCGGCTGGACGTATTCAAGAGCTTTCTCGAACCGGCGGGCGTTGAACCGGCCCGAGTCCGCCATGCGGAGCTCACCACGATGATGATCCAGCTTGTCGCCAGCGGCCGTGGCGTGGTCTGCCTCCCTAACTGGGCGCTGCACGAGTATCTGCGGCGCGACTACGTGGTCGTCAAATCCCTGGGTGAGGAGGGGATATGGCCAACCCTTTACGCCGCGGTTCGAGAGGACCAACGACAGGCACCTTTCATTCAGGGCTTTATCGAGATCGCCAAGACCGTCTGCTTCGATACCCTGGTAGGCATTGTTACCGCCGAGCTGGACGAGCACCCGCTCTCACGAGGCTGAGCTGCGCCAGCCCGGCTCAGGGTACCAGAACCGATTCCAGCCAACCCCGATCCGTTCGCTCGAAGTGCCGCCGGTCGTGCACGCCGTCCGGCTGATTGAGGTCCAGTCGCTCCACCACCTGCGGGGTAAGGAACAGACCTGCGGCTGTGTCCGGGGCTATCAGTGGCTCCGGCAAGTCGAGGCTTTCCAGCAAGCTCAACAGGGCTGCACGGTCCGTCACCGGGGTGCTCTGAGGCTGATGATGGGTATACAGCCAGTCCAGCTTCTTCGGCGTGGCAGGCCGCAGCTGCCAGCTCGCGTGAACCACATGGTCAGCAACGGGTCGGGTGGTGCAGCGCAGGCGATACTGCAGGCTCAGGCTCGGCAGCCAGACCACGACCGCCACCACCGTGCCTTCGGGCATCTGCTGCCATTTGGGGCTGGTCCGATTGCCGAAGATGGCCAGCTGCTCTTCCACGTCCCGCAGTACCAGCGTTCGCGCATGGGGAAGCCCGTCCCGGTCCACGGACGCGACGGTGCACAGGCTGGCGCAAGGATCCTCGTTATCCCGTGCGCTGATGCGCTCGGCCCGCAGCTGTGCCACCGGGTCTATGCTGGCTGGTCTTAGCATGGGCGTTGAATTACGGTGCATGGGGAAACGCCCGTTTCGGCTGCGGCCATCAGAAGTTGACCTGAGTGCCGGTCTGGCCTGGATCCGCCAGCTCGGGTGGCGCGTTGTCCTGGTGACGTTTAGCCAGCCGGTAAATGAAGCCCTGGCTGCCGGTGAGCAGGGCGTCTCTGATCATGAAATCCGGGTCTACCTCTTCCGCTCGGCGCATCAGGCGCTCGAACGTGTAGATGAAGTTGTTCGAATGACGCGCCCTGACCTTCGTGCCGTAGAAGAGGGCGAACTGTTCTTGCGGATCGTCCATCTGCGCGTGGGTTTCCAGTAGACGTCGTGAAAAGATGTCCGGGTCCTGGGCCGACTGCAAAGAAAACAGCCGGCTCATCTCATCCGGCGTAACGGTGCCGTCTTCTTCGCGAGTGCTATGGCTGGAGAGATACAGTAGACCGCTGATGGAACCCAGCGAGAAGCGCACGTTGTTGGCAATCTGCAGAAAGGTGCCCTGCCGCGCGTGAATTTCGGAAGCCGCCATCTTCTCGGACTGGATCACCGCCTGCTCCGCGGTGCGCGTTATCTCTTCCGCCTGGGCTTGCAGCGCCCGGGTGTTCTGCTCCAGCTCCTTTTTCTGCAGGAAGTAGCCGATCACCAGCCAGAGAAATGCCAGCGGGGCAAAGGCGCCTTCCAGAAAGCTTCCCAGATCATCGGCGCCGATGAACGGCAGCTGCCGCCAGCCAATGACCCCGGAGATGTATATGACCCCGAGCATCAGCCAGGCGGCGGTGAGCGCCAGGCCCAGCCATACCCGCCAGTCGGGGTTGGTACGGATCATCCCTTGACGTTCTGCCGGGTGCTTGCAGCTCAGTCCTGGGCTGCCTCGGCCTCAGTGCCCGCGGCTTCGGACGACTGGCCTGCGGTCTGCTCCTCGTTCAGGCGACGACGCAGTTCGGCAACGTCGCGCTGAATCTCGCTGAGGCGGAAAATCAGGTCCGGCAGCTGATCGGTGACGCGCCAGACCAGATATGCGATGGCCAGGAGTACGAGAAAAGAGAAAAAGCCCATTAAGTTGTCTCCGTCTGAGTTGTTCGTCTGAGTTGTTCGTATGGGGGTACGTTATACCTCACTTCGGGGCCTAGTCCAGCGAACCCGTGATGGACTTCCGCTGGGAAATTTCGATCCAATTGCCGTCCGGGTCGCGCACGAAGGATATGTGTGCGACCTCGCCCAGCTTCACCGGCGAGCGTCCCTCCTGACCGCCTTTGCGCAGAATTTCCGCATGGCATCCCAGCACGTCGAAAACCTGTATGGTCGTATATCGGTAACCGCGTGCCTGCTGGACCGGGTTAATCGTTGCCTCTCCCTGAAGCAGCCGGAGCTGCGAGACGCCACACAGGAAGGTGTCGGCGCTCAACTCGGGAAAACCAAGCACCTCGCCGTAAAAATCCTGGTGGCGCTGCAGGTCGTTGACAACCAGCTCCACCCGCAGTTGGGTTATGCCCTCGTAGTTTGCAGGTACCATGGCCAGCCGGTTGCCGTCGGGGTCTGAAAGCTCGGCGACTTCATCGCGATCTGGCCGGGCCAGAATCAGCTTTCGGATGCCGCAGGCGGGTTCCAAGGCGAGAGGATCCCGGGCGTGGTTGATTTTCAGCACGGTCTCACCGATGGCGTGGCGATGCTGCTGCAGGCCGCCGCCCAGAGGCAGCTTCTCGCTGAACGGTAGCCCTGCCTGCTGCTGCCAGAAGTCCAGAACGGCGTCGCGGTCGTTTGTGAAAAGCCCGATATCCAGCGCGGGTTTGGCGAGTTCGATCATCTCAGCTGCCTGAGCTCTGGCTGGAAAGGCGCTTCGGGCTCATCAGGAAATCAAGCCTGCCGATTCCGTAGCGCAAATCCGACCAGGGGCCGGGCAGGTCAAATCTGGCGATGCCGAAGGTTGGAAGGTTATCCAGCACTTCATCGCCCGCCAGCAGGTTGACCAGATAGGTCATGCCAGGATTGTGAGCGATCAACGCTGCAACGGGCTCCGGATCCGGCGTCTCTCGGATTACCGCCAGAATGTTCTCCGGACTGGCCAGATAAAGACGCTCATCCTCGGCGATGGTCGGCGAGCAGCGATGGAATCCGGCCGCTACGAAATCGGCTGTGGCCCGGGCGCGTCTGGCTTTGCTTGACCAGATCCAGCTTGCCGGGTGATCCTGCTCAGACAACCAGGCTTGCATTCTGGGCCCATCGCGGCGGCCCCGCTTGTTGAGCGGCCGATCGAAGTCAGAGCGTGCCGGCTCGCTCCAATCGGACTTGGCGTGACGGATCAACCAAAGCTTCATAGATCTTCGATTCCCCCCTTTCGGCGGTTTGAAATCGCTGACGGCCTGCGATGCAGCTTTTCCTTGGTAGCGCCGCGAGTCTATCATCGGACCGCGGCGGGATGCCTCTCATTGGGCTCGCGTTGTCATAGTTGCTGCATCAGGGGCTGAAACCGCCTCTGATAGTCATCCTGGGAGGGAAGTTATGGGGCTACGCGGAGAGGCTGCCATTGTCGGCGTCGCGGAGTATCAGCATCGGCGAAAATACGATGGGCCCAGGATGTTCATGCTCGAGCAATGGGCGGAGCTGGCGCATCACGCGCTGGATGATGCCGGTCTGGAAGCGGGCGACATAGACGGCCTGGTTTGTTCTGACATTCGCGAATCGGGCATGTTCGTTCCGGCGACGGTCGTGGAGTACCTTGGTCAGCCGGTGAATTTTGCCGAGCGTATCGATCTTGGCGGTGCGACGGCGGTCGGCATGATATGGCGAGCGGCCGCAGCCATCGAGCTGGGAATCTGCGAGGTTGTGGTCTGTGCCCTGCCGGCGCTGCCCATACCGAGAAATCCGGACCCGCAACCGCTCAACCCCATGGTGTTCTTTCAGTCCTCCAGTCCGAACTGGGGTTCGCCCCAGGCCGAGTTCGAGATACCCTACGGCAATCTGGCGCAGAACTGCGGTTATGCCATGATCGCCCAGCGCTACGCGGCGCAGTATGGGTATGACGCGGGGGCCATGGCGAAGCTGGTTGCGGATCAGCGCGCCAGCGCTGCCATCAATCCCAACGCGGCCTTCTTTGACCGTCCGGTCACTTCTGAAGACGTGCTGGCAAGCAAGATGATCGCAGACCCGCTGCACATGCTCGAGATCGTCATGCCTGTGGCTGGCGGGGGTGCCGTCGTCGTAGCCAGCAAAGAGGTGGCTGCCAGATGCAGGCATCGGCCGGCCAAAGTGACGGGCTTCGGAGAGCACCTGACCATCAAGACGCCCACCTACGCCAGGGACATGTGCGCGACCCCGGTGGGCCCCGCTTCCGAGCAGGCGTTCGCTATGGCGGGGCTGGCCCCGGATCAGATCGACGCTGCAGAGATCTATGACTGCTACACCATTACGGTTCTGCTCACCCTGGAAGACGCGGGGTTCTGCGCCAAGGGTGAAGGCATGCGGTTCCTTCGCGACAACGACCTGAGCTGGCGGGGGAATTTCCCGGTAAATACTCATGGCGGGCAGCTGGGCATGGGTCAGGCGGGGGCTGCCGGGGGCATGACCCAGGTGGTGGAGGCGGCCAGGCAAGTCATGGGGCGCTGCGAGCGGCGTCAGGTAGCCGACTGCGACAGCGTTTACGTATCGGGGACGGGCGGTGTCATGAGCGAGCAGAGCGCGCTCGTCCTGCAGGGAGGTTGAGATGGACGTGGAGCTGGTCAAACCCCTCCCCGTGCCTACGCCGGTCAGTCGGCCTTTCTGGGAGGGGCTGGCGGCTGGAAAGGTCCGGATACAGAAATGTGATGCCTGCGGCAGCTGGGTCTTCTACCCGCGCAGCCGATGTTCGTGCTGCCTGTCGGATCAGCTGCGCTGGCGGGACGTATCCGGGAACGGAACGCTGTATACGTTCACCATCGCCAGGCAGCCCACGTCCCCCCATTTTGCCGGTGAGACCCCGCAGCTGCTGGCGGTAGTAGAGCTGGACGAAGGCGTGCGCCTTACCACCAATCTTGTCGACGTCGAAGAGGTGGACATCCGGGTAGGGATGCGCGTGAAGGCCCGCTTCGAAAGGGTATCGCGGGATATCACGATGCTGAAGTTTCAGCCTGCCTGAGATTCCCGCCTGCCGATCCTCCGCCGGCGTTCAGCGAACAGACAGTTCCGGTTCATTGGTCGTTCATGGCGTCCCGCTCATTCTGACCCTGCCCGAAATTCTCAGGAGGCAGAAATGATCAGAAGGAAATTTCAGTGGATCGGCGTCGGTGTCATGGCTTTGGGTTTGAGCCTGCCGTATGCAGCGCAAGCACATCAGGATGACGCCGCCATGTCGTTCATCGTCGGAGCGGCAGTGGGTTATGCCATTGGTGACGACCGGGACAAACATCGTCGCGCGCACTACCGGTCGCCCCGGTACGCTCACCATCATCGCCATCACGACCGCTACTGGAGGGGCCACACCCGGGCTCACGCGAAGGCTCACAGGAAGGCGCACAAACGCTGGCGCAGGGCCCACTATGACGGGCGTAGAGACGGCTATGCTCATGCGCCCCATCATAGAGCGCATCGACACGGCGGACGTTACCACAGAGACGGCTATCGGGATCGCAGAAGCGGCCATGACTATGGCGGCCACAGGAGGGCGCGCAGAGGATGACGGTCGCCTGCGCGCCGGTGCAAACCAGCTCCGCCTTCCAGGGCGCGGCGGCCCTGGCGGGGCGCCGCGTTTTGGAATGATCAGGCCGCGTCCGCTGCCGTCGATCCAGGCTCAGGTTGGCAGCGCTCGATGAAGGCGCTTATCCGGTCGTAGGCTTCATCGGCTTCCGGCAGGTGCCCGGCGAAAGCCTGCCAGACATGAATCATTCCATGCCAGGTTTCCAGCTCCGCGGGTGTCCCTTCGTGCCGTGCCTTGTTGACATAGCGGCGTGCATCGTCAATCAGGATTTCCGCTTCGCTCGCCTGAATCAGGATCGGGGGCAGATCTGCCAGGCTCCCGCGTACGGGTGACACCACAGGATCACAGGGGCGGATGCGCCCGTTAGCCCAGGCAAAGTAAAGCAGCAGCGTTCTGGGCACTCGATTGACCATGGCGGCGAGGGGTCCCAGCATCGGATCGTCCTCCACGTTGTGCTTGAGGCTGGGGCTGGCGAAGGCTGAGTCGGTAGCCGGTGACAGGGCGATGGCGCCATCCGGCGGGCGCAGCCCTTCATCTCGAGCCTTTTTATCCCAAGCCTCTTTATCTCGGGCCCAGGCGACGAGCATCAGGGTCAGATTGCCGCCAGCTGAATCGCCGGCGATGAATGCGGCTTTGGCCGCGGAGCGATCTGTGGGGCCGTTTTTCAGCATCCAGCGGTACGCGGTCTGGCAGTCCCTGATGCCGTCACGTCGGCGATGCTCGGGCATCAGTCGGTAGTCGATGGCGAGCACGGCTAACCCTGTCTTTCGCGCCAGCTGGGCTGTCACGCGTCGGTAGCCGGTGGCGCTGCCCAGCACGAACGCGCCGCCGTGGATGTACAGCAGGCGACCTTGGCCGTCGTACCCGGCAGGTATCACCCATTCCCCGGGAACGCCGTCGGCGTCTGCGGGCGCGATGCTGACATCTGTGAGTTCCACGTCGTCGGACATGTGGTGGAACAGCTCGCGGAGCTTGTGCAACCGGTCGCGGCCTCGCAAACCCTGCACCGATTTCCCCATCTCCCCCAGCAGATGCAGAACATCCGAGTGCTCGGGGCTGGGCGCCTCACGAACCGGATCGTAAACGGGGAAATCGAAGGCCGACAGATTCCTGCCGCCAAGGAAAAATCGGGCGAATGCCCACAGGGCCACCAGCAGCGTGACCAGGGTCAGAAGCCAGATCATGTTTTAGGTTCCAGCGTGGCGAAGGACGCAAGATTACTGCATCGGGGGCGTGCTGTCTTAGCCGCGTGGCCGTTTCGTCAGCGGCGCGATCACGGATGGAGGTGCGCCTTGCTCAGCCTCCCGCACGGCAGCCGGTTGCTCTCGCAGAGGCAGGTTCGTCCTTTGCCGGCGCTTGCGGCGCCGCCATCGCCGGCGCAGAGTTGCCGTAAACGGCGCTCTCCCCGTGGGTGTAGAAGGTTTCCCAGACCACCCCGGCCGGGTCGTGAGACCAGGTTTTCTCCGAACGGGCATAGCAGCAGGTTGCGTCCGATTCTGCCGCCGATGGCGCGCCGGCGTCCTGCAGCCTGGCAGTTACCTCTGCCAGCGCTGTCTCGCCGTCAACCTCGATGCCGAGATGCTGGACGCCGCCTTCCGTGGCTCCATCTTCCCGCCTGCTGGAGCTGGAAATGGCGAAGTTTACCGACGGTTCGGCAAGCGACCATTTAGCGTAATCCGGTTTCAGCGTTGTGGGCTCGGCATCGAAGAGGCGGGCGTAGTATTCGACAGCGGCGTTCAACTCGGGAACGCAGACGTGTACGTGCAGTCGTTTCATTGGCATTTGCTCCTGGTGCTTGATGGTCAGGTACTGTCGTCAGCGGGCGCCGCGCCATCGGGCGCCGCGCCATCGCAGACGGCCGGGTCGCAGCCGCCGCTTTCCGCAGTCTTGCCCGTGCCCTGACAACAGTTTTCGGACAGGTAGCTCAACAACCCGTTCATCGCCTGGTAGTCGGCGCGGAGAATGATCTCGCGACCTGATCTGGTCGCGGTAACCAGACCTGAAGTCTTGAGCTGGTTCACATGGTGGCTCAGGGTCGCGCCGGGAATTGCCAGGGTCGACCCCAGCTCACCTACCCGCATGCCGGAGGGTCCGGCCTGAACCAGCGTGCGGAAGATGGTCAGACGCGACTCGTGGGCCAGGGCGCTCAGCGCGCCGACCGCGTTATCCAGGCCGACATTTAGATCCATACTTTCAAATCCAGACTTTAAATCCATATTTCTAAATATATAGAAATATATAGAAATATAAGCCTGGGGTAAAGCGTCTTGATCCCGCTTCGTTTGCGCGGCAGGCAGCGTCTGGCATCATCGGTCGTCGGAGAGTCCAGGGGGAAGAACCATGTTCGACGTTCAGGCCACCATCAAGTGGGTTATGGCCGTAGTGACGGACCCGAACGCTGCGGCGGCTGCCTATCAGGAAACCGCCGCCGGCTGGCAGCAATCTTTTGTGCAGCTGACGCTGCCGGTCTATGTAGCCGCTTATCTGCTGGCCGTTGTTGTCGCCTTTCTCACTGGCGGCTCATTCCTTTTCGGCGGGCTCTCGCCGGGCGTGTTGTTGTTCTCCCTCATCTGGGGGCTGGCCTGGACCTTTGTGATCGCCTTTATCTTCGACTTCCTGGCCGGGACCTTTGATGGCAAGCGGAACTTCAACGCCGCGTATTCGGTGGTGGCGCTCGCCATCATTCCTTCGGCGGCCGGTGTCGCCCTGGCCCCACTTCCCTGGATAGGCTGGCTGATCAGTCTGGCAGCCAGCATCTACAGCATCATGCTCGCTTATCGATTCCTGCCGGTCTTTCTGGAAATCCCCGATACGGCGCGGGTCAAACACTTCGTGGTGTCCATCCTCGCTGCCCTGGTGGTAAACCTGCTGGTCAGTTTCACGCTGGGATCCATGCTCGCGCCATCCGTGACGATGGCGCCCTCCCATGGATCGTATGAGGAAGCAACGGAACGGTCCGGGAAAGCCGTGTTCGGGGGCCTGGAGCGTCAGGCGGAATTCGCTGAGGCTGCTGCCAGTGATGTCTACGATCCCCCCTCAGATGGAGAGCTGACTGAGAAGCAGGTGAAGAACTACATAGACGTCACGGCCAAGACGCGAGCTTTGCAGGAGCGCCTGAGTGAGTCCTGGCAAGAGATGGAAGACAAAGAGCCCTCCCTGACAGACATGTTGAGCGGTGTCGGCGGTGCATTGCGCCTGTCGACGGCGGAGATGGAAGTCGTGAAGTCGGGGGGCGGCAACTGGGCGGAGCATCAATGGGTGAAAAACCAGCTGGAAACCGCCCGCATACAGCAGGATCTGAATCCCACCACGGAGCACAACTATCGACTCTTTCTGAAGTATCAGGACGACATCGAGCAGCTGGAGTGAGATCGGTTGTTTGCTGCTCCAGATCGACGCGATTCGGGCTCGATGGTCCAAGGAATCTGCCCAGGTCAGACAGCGACAGATCCCTGCTCCAGCCAGCGGGCGCAATCGGGGGCCAGCGTGCGGGCCATGGTAGCTTCGTACAGGGCCAGATCGGCTTCGCTTAGCACCTCTCGCCAACGGCCGTTGGTACCTTTGTTGATGAAGGTCTGAGCTCCGCCCTTAAACATCGAGCTCATGTCGCCGACGACTTTTTCCGGGTCCTTCTTCACGCTTTCGAAAGTGCAGGCGTCCACCACCTTCGGCCAGCGTTTTTCTGGAACCTCGATGTTCAGATAGCCCGCCAGACCGCGCATTTGACCTTCGAGATCTGCCAGCAGGTCCGCATAGTGGACGAGGCGGATATTGGGTAGGTGGCGGTAGTTCCACCAGGTCTCGGCGTGATGCAGGTGAGACCAGTATGGATATCCATCGGACTCCCAGTCGAACCAGCCGCGCGTCATCCAGTTGCGCCACAGCTTCGGCACATCGTCTTCGAAGGGTGGAAAGGGTTCGCCAACCCTGCCTGGAATGCCGTTCATGATCATGTACGCCTGGGGGGTATGGTTTCCCCAGTGGTTTAGAAGCGACATGAACACGTCTCGTGGGTCCCGCGAGACCACGACGTATCGCGCATCCTCGAGGTACGGCAGGCCGTCCAGCGGCAGGTGTGTCTTGATGAAGCGTCTCGCGCTTTGCGATGCGAGTTGGTTCAGCACCAGCTCCAGGGGGAAGAACCTTGAGTCCAGCCAGGGGGACAGTGCGGTTGCCGGCATTGGGGCGTCGTCGTTCGGATACAGCAGGTTTGCGACGATGGTCTGCATCCATGTCGTGCCCGCCTTGTAAGACGTCGAGATGATGATGTCGCCTGGCCGCGATGCGAAATAATCCCACCGGGTCGAGTCCAGGTGATGGTTCTGATACACGTGTTGACGCTCTGGCATTGGCGGTTGCTGGGGCATGCTGTGTTCTTCGGTTGGCTTGATCAGCGCCTGCGGCTCAACTAGCGCCTGCGGCTCAACTAGCGCCTGCGGCTCAACTAGCGCCTGCGGCTCAACTAGCGCCTGCGGCTCAACTAGCGCCTGCGGCGATCTACCAGGTCCGCTTCGGTCACGCTCAACCCCTTGCTCTTCAGCGCCTTCATGATGAAGCCCCGCATGGTCATATTGGCATCGAAGGCCATTCGAGCCAGCTCACGATGCAGCGACTTGCGCATCTTCAAAGTGAACTGGCTCGCGGTCTCCTGGCTCGGCGCGGTTGGCCTCGCGCGTGGGGAGGGTTGACCACCCTTTGGCTGCTTCCTCACCGTAGATTGCCTTGTCGACCCAGTTCTTGTCGACCCAGTTCTTGTCGACCCAGTTCTTGTCGACCTAGTTCTGGTCGACCCAGTTCTGGTGCTTCCCGAGCGAGAATGCCTCGGGGCTGGCTTGCTCATGAGGCCCGCTTCAGATCCTGCATGAAGGGCAGACAACCCATTGCTGCGATTTCCTTCACCAGCAGCTGGCCTTGCGCACCAGCGGTACCTTTCTTTGGAACTTTACCGCTGAAGGTCAGCTCCTTGTAGGCGACCAGGTGATGTAGACGCGTACTCATGGCTTCCATTCCGCGATCGCTAACTTCTTTTCGCACCTTCTTGGCGAGCTTGGTTTTCGGGGTGTAGTCGGTATAGACCACTCTTACCGGGATCCTGCGGTCGGTCATCTGGCTTGCGCTCTTTGCAAGCTTGAAGGTCTTCTCGGCCTCGTCCACGTCACCTTGAGAAAGCTGCACTGGTACCAGAACCAGATCTGCGCAGCCGATGGAAAAGATGGTCGCTTGAGATCGAGCGCCGGCCGTGTCGATGACGACTAGGTCGTGTTTTCGAGCGAGCTTGCGTGCTTCCGAGACGATCTTGCTTTCATCGAGAACGTGCTTGTGCTCGATGGCCATCCCTTCGGAAGCCTGCAGCCAGTTGCATAGCGTTGCGTTCGGATCGGTATCGATGACGGCTACGGAGTACCCCTGTCGGTGTACCGCCCCGGTGATCATCTGAGCGACGGTGGTTTTCCCGGCGCCCCCTTTTGTCGTGGCCATCGTAATGATGCTCATGCCAAACACTCCTTGTTTGTTGGTCTTGTTTTCCGTTGGTCTCGCCCGCGAGGACATCTGAGCAGGCATGCTCCATTAAAACTGTATCAATGTAAGAATATATATACAGTTATTAAAAGTAAACAAAATTGAGCTGCGCGATGCGTTCCTTTCGCGAAAATCTGCCTCTGATGCCGGCGTCGTTGATGGTTCTGGTGGCAGCGCGGGTGCAGCGCGTGCGCAGCGCGTGCGCAGCAGCTAATGATTCAGCATCCGTCATGGATCACAGAACCGCGAAGGCGGTCCTGGTAATTTGCCGGGCTGAACGACAACGTACTCGAGATGGAACTTGAAACAGATGGACTACGTACAGCTCTTAGACCTGGCTTTCGTCCTTTCGCTCTTCACCGCGGTGTTTGCCAATTCCGTCGGGCAGTTTATTTCGGAGGGCGCTCACTAGATCGGCGTTTGCGGCCAAGCGTTGCTCGAAAAAGTTGGGGAAGGCTCGCGGGGCAGATTGCCCGGGCAGGGACGCTTCCCTGACTTATTCCGAGACCTGGGTCACAACCGAGGGCTATCTAAGACACCCTACGCCGCAGGAAACCAAGGGCGAGCAGGCCGGCGAACAGCATCGCCAGCGAACCTGGCTCTGGAACGGTGGCGTAGGCAATACGCGCAGCGGCAAAGTCGCTGAACGTGTCACCCTTGGAAAAGAGCGTAATGCTAATCACGTTGCTGGCCGTGAATCCTGTTTCCCAGTATCCCCCACTCACCCCGTTGTTGCCGCTGGGCGGGGCGAAGGTTTGCACCAGGTCGGGAAAGGGGTTCCCTGAGCCGATCCACGCGATCTCGCCGGTTCTCTCGTTTCCGAAAAGATCCAGCAGATGGATGTCCCGGACGTTTACCGGGTCGCTGAAGGAGATTTCCAGGCGCTGTCTGTAGCCTTCCGTGATCTCGTCGTTGCCGATGCCAATGCCGTCACCGCGGCATGCCAGGCTGTGACTCGCTGCGCCGCCGGCGCAGCCGGCTCGCTCGCTGTGGCTTCCGTTGAATGTCAGGCTCCCGCCGTACGAGGTAAGGGTCACTCCGTTCAGCGATGTTGTCGATTTGCCGCTGCCTACCACGCTCTGCCAGGCGGCAGAGGTGAAGTCTTCAACCATGAGCGCAGCGATAGCGTGCAGCGGCAGAAATGTGAGTATGGCTAGGGCCAGCTTTTTCATGAATCCCCCGAGCAGGCGGTATGCGTCGCCTTTCACGTCCGAGGGCTGTAGGTCCATAACAGCCTTCGATTGTGTCGGTCGCACTATTGTTGGCGCGACATCTGATCATCAGGCTACGCTTCCGGCAGCCGAATGCAGTCAGCGGGATGTTCGCAGAATGTGCGATCTCGTTTGACTTTGGTAACCCGGACGGTTGCGGCAGGGATGTGTCCGTCAGTCCCAGATTGCGAAGAACTCCTCAAAGGCCTTCAGCTGATTTCCCTCGGCCGATGAAGGCACGACGATTGGCGTTTTGACTCCGGAATCGAACCAGGCTTCGATGCCCTCGCGAACTTTGGCCGGGGAACCGAACAGGGTGGTATCGGCCAGCCAGCGGTCGGAAAGGCAGGCGGCAACCCTCTCCATCTCTCCAGCGGCGATGGCGGTCTCGACGTCGTTCATCTCTTCCTCGTAGCCTGCTTCCTTCCAGTAGTTGCGGTAGTTGGGCAGCAGGGCATAGCTGCTGAGGGTACGGCGGTTGATGGCCATGGCGGCTGCTTCGTCGTTCGAGATGCAGGTGGGAATCATGTTGCCAATAAAAAACGCGTTGCTTTCTCTGGAGCCCGCGTCTAGTACCGACAGTGACGAGCCCATGTGGGATCTGGCGGCATTGGCGAACACCATGCCTTCGCCGATCTCTTCGGCGAGCCTGATCATTCGCGTTCTCAGCGTGGCGAGCACCAGCGGAGGCAACTCGCCCACCCGGGGAACGGCCCGCAGGTCCGCTATGAACTGCCGCATATCACTCAGCGGTTTGCCCTGTTTGACCCCGAGCCGATCCATGGCGGGGGCGTGACTGACGCCGATGCCGAATCGGAACCGGCCCCCGGAAACTTCGTGAATGAAGCCCGCGGTGCTGGCGAAATCGACCACGTTGCGGGTATAGATGGGCGTGATGCTGGTGCCGAACTCGACTTCGCTGGTGCACAGCGCGATGGCTTCACACAGGGCGAGATTGTCACCCAGGCTGGGGCAGTAGATGCCCGGGAACCCCCGCTGTTCGATCCGCCGGGCGATATCGATCATGGCCTTCCTGCGGCCGGGCACGGCGGCCAGGCTCACGGCCGGTAGTTGCTTGCTCATGACAGTATTCCATTATCTGTTGCGGGCCTTCTGCAGACGCCCGTTTGCTCGTAACAGGTTCGCGCATCGAGTCGATCAGCGCAATCCGTCAAAACCAGCGTTCGCCCGTCTTCCCGCCGCGCCGACGCTTGGGACGGCCGACGCCTGGGCCGGAACCGGGGCGGTCGTGCTTGAACAGCGTTACCAGGCCGAGCCCGGCGAGGAAGCCGCCGGTATGAGCCCAGAAGGCAATGCCACCAGTGCTCGAGCCGAGAGCCGGCAGCGCCTGCAGCAGCTGAAGTAGAAACCAGTAGCCCAGCATGAAGATGGCTGGAACGGCTAACGTGGTGACAAAAAAACCCAGAAAAATGAGCATGTTGACCCTGACTCTGGGGTAGAGGAGGGCATAGGCGCCCATCACGCCGCCGATGGCGCCGGAGGCGCCGACCATGGGTATCAGGCTGTCGGGGTCGCTGATGATTTGGGCGAGTGCGGCAGCCAGACCGCACAGCACGTAGAAGGCGGTAAAGCGCAGCGGGCCCATGGCATCTTCAACGTTGTCGCCGAATATCCAGAGAAACCACATGTTGCCGATGATGTGCAGCCAGCTGCCGTGCAGGAACATGGATGAAATCAGCGTCTTGGGATTGGCATGGCCATCGAACTGGCAGACCAGGTTTTCGCCAACGGGTATTCCGGCACCCAACTCGGTGAACCCCAGCAGATCGCCGGGGATCAGGCCGTAAAGGCACAGCGACTCCGCCAGCGCGTAGCCGCTGCCCAATCCCTGCACGGCGATCCAGACCAGCGCATTGAGGACGATGATCGCGATGGTGGCGTAGGGCGTGTGTGTTCTCGGATTGTCGTCACTGATGGGAAACAACGTGCGGCCTCAGATCAGACCGGCCAATCTGGCGAACGGGTCCCATGCTGCTTCCCGATGCCATTCGTATTCAGTCCGCTGGGCGGCTTCGGCTGCAATGTCTTCCCCGAGCAGCCGGGCGATGAGAGCCAGCGACATGTCGATGCCGGCAGCGACGCCAGCCGCCGTAAAGACGTTGCCGTCTTCCACCCAGCGCGCTTCCGGTACCCAGGTAACCGCGGCCGAGTTGCCTCTGGCCCATTCGAAGGCCCGCTTGTTGCTGGTGGCGCGCCGTCCGTTGAGCAAGCCCGAAGCTGCCAGAATACCCGAGCCGGTGCAGACGCTGGCAAGGTACTCGACGTCAGGGTAGATCCGAGTCAGGAATCGCAGCATGGCGGGATTCGTAACCTCTTTGCGGGTGCCGATACCACCTGGCAGCAGCAGAATGTCGATTCGTCCCGGGGCGTCAAAGCTTCTGTCTATCGCCGTACGGGGACCCTGAGCGCTAGGCACCAGCTCGTCGCGTTCGCCCAGCATCACGATGTCGAAGTGGTCTGGCAGAACCCCGAACATTTCCAGCGGGCCGAAGATGTCGAGGAGTTCGAAACCCGGAAAGACCACCGCGCCGCAGGTGCGCTTTTCTGACTGTCCCGCCTTCCCCATGAGGGAGCCTCCGAATCCTGTCAGCCTGGGTAGCCTCTCACTCGCGGTTTTCCTCACCCACCGGCAGATCGTGCATGTCCTGCCAGTCCACCCACTGGCGGCGCCCGTGAGATTTGAGCATGGTGCGACCGATGCGGGGGTAGTGCACGGCGTCGAAAGCGTTGCGCTCGCCGCCCATCAGATACACCAGGTCTTCGTCGAACGGGTTTTCCAGCCCGTGCGCCGGCGATGCCGCCGGAAAGCCCATGAAGTCGCCCGGGCCCACCTCACAATGCTCATCGCCGATGTGAGCCATGCCCCGGCCCGACAGAATGTAGATGAATTCCTCGTCGGCATCGTGAAAGTGCTGCTGGGTACTGTCCCGGCCGGGCTGCAGGCGCACCAGATGGATGCCGATGCGGCTCAGACCGACCTGGGTGCCCAGCGTGCGGGTCATCCGGACGGCGTTGTCGTTGAACTGATGCTGGTGATGCACTTCCCCAAGGCCCTGTATCTCCGACGCTGACAGCAGATGTTTCATCGCCTTCTGCTCCTCAACGGGCATCGTTCGTCGTCGCCAGGGTTTCCTGGAGGACCTCGATGAGACGTTGATTCTGTTCTTCCGTACCCACCGTGATGCGCAACTTGTCAGAGAGCACGGGCGAATCGAAGTGCCGGACCAGTATGCCTCGCGCCTTCAGATGCTGCTGCAGCCCATCGGCAGGCAGCGGGCAGTGCGCGGGCACCTTTACCAGCAGGAAGTTGGTTTCCGAAGGATTCACGGGGAACCCCAGCTGAGTGAGGGCGCTGGACAGGCGAGCCCGGCCGTCGCGCACCTGCTGCCAGTTGTCATCGGCCCAGGACTGGTCTTCAAGCGCGGCCATGCCCAACAGCTGACTGATGGCATCGATGTTGTAGCTGTCCCGGGTTTTCCACAGCATGGGTTCAATCAGTGGGGTGGCCCCGGCCAGATATCCCAGCCTCAGACCCGCCAGGCTGTAACCCTTGCTGAACGTGCGAAGGATAAGCAGGTTGTCCAGGTCGCGCACCAGTGGGATCAGGTTGTAGCCCCGGTGAGGATCGACGAAGTCGACGTAGGCTTCGTCCACCAGCACGACCCCATCGAACTCATGCGCCAGTTGCCCGATGCGTTCCACGTCCATGAGGGTGCCCGAGGGGGCGTGCGGGTTTACCAGGCACACCAGGCGCGTGCCGGCCGCGTTCAGCGTCTCTGCGAGATCCGCCGGAGGCAGCCAGTCGGGCTGCAGAGGAATTTTCTTCAGTCTGGCTTGCTGGATCTGAGCCAGCACCGGGTACAACGAGTAGCTCGGTTCGGCCATGGCAAAGATCTGGCCGGGATCGACGAAGGTTGTCATGGCCAGTCGCAGGCCCTCGTCGCCGCCGTGGGTAACGATGATGTTTTGCGCGTCCAGGTCATGCAGGTCAGCGATGCGACGGCGCAGGGGTTCCGCGGTGGGCTGTGGATAGACCCGCAGTGTGGCGGTATCCATCGAAGCCAATGCCTGCGCGATCAGGGGGCTTGGCGGATAGGGGTTCTCGTTGGTGTTGAGCTTGATGGTATCAGGGTCTTCAGGCTGCTCTCCCCACTGATATCCGGCCATCCGGCGGATGTTTTCACGCTCGTAGCTCATGATCGTTCGGCTTCTTGTGTCGTTACCGCCGGCGTCTTGGCGGCCTGTGTCTCTGCGGCCTGCGGCGGTCGTCTCAGCCACTCGCCGTCGGCCGGTCCCAGAATGTGGGCCAGCCATTCCGATGTCGGGTTCGCCTCCAGGGCAATTTTGACCGTCATGGTCAGAGGCACGGACAGCAGCATTCCTACCGGACCCAGCATCCAGCCCCAGAACACCAGGGAAAGGAAGACGACGAGGGTGGAGAGCCCCAACCCACGGCCCATGAAGCGCGGCTCTATGCCGTTCCCCATGCCGATATTGGTCAGAAAGTACAGCAGGGCGGTGACGAGCGCTGTCCCGGGGCCAAGCTCCACCAGCGCCAGGAGGATGGCGGGAACCGCGGCGATCAGCGAGCCGATGGTTGGCACGTAGTTCAGCAGAAAGGCGAGCAGACCCCACAGCACGGGAAAATCCACCCCCAGCACGGTAAGAAAAACGGTCACTATGACGCCGGTGATGAGGCTGATGGTGGTCTTGATCCCGATGTAGCGATTCATGTTGCCGGCAAAACGCGAGAAGTAGTCGAAATCCCGCTCGGGATTGCTCATGATCTCCCGTAGCTTCCGGGGAAAGCTCGACGCTTCGGCCAGCATGAAGATCACGGTCAGCAGTATCAGAAAACCGTTGCTGAGCACGCCGCCCAGCCCCCTCAGGGTGTTACCGGCCATGGTAAGCGCGGTGCCGGGATCAAAATAAGAAACCAGCAGGTCGTCTGAAATCTCCACGCCCCAGCTTTGAAGCCGGGCGATAACCTGAGCCAGAAGCGCAGCCAGTCGCTCCTGGTAGAAAGGCACTTTGGCGGTGAATTCTCCCGCGGATTGCCCTACCAGCGCGCCCAGCCCCAATAGCGCTAAGACTATGACTGCCATGACCACCAGAATGGCGATGCCCGCGGGCACCTTGTGCTTTTCCAGCCAGAACACGGGCGTGGCGGCGATGATGGCGATGAACAGCGCCAGCAGAAACGGCACCACGATCTGCTCAGCCGCCTTCAAACCTGCGGCAATGATCACCAGGGCTGCGAGGATCAGCAGGGTCCTGCTGGCTCGGCCTGTGGGCGCGTCACTCGAGAAAAGGTCGTTCACTTCAGCTGTCTTCTGTGTTGCAGGCTGGGTAACTCCGCGCGCACCCGGTTCACCTCAGCGGGATCGATGTCGGCGCAGATGAAGCCGTTTCCATCCTTCAACTCCGCCAGCACCTGCCCCCACGGGTCAATGATGAGCGAATGGCCGTAAGACGTGCGCTTGCCCCAGTTGTGGCCGTGCTGGGCTGCGGCCACCACATAGCTCTGGCACTCGATGGCCCGGGCTCGCAGCAGAACGTGCCAGTGGGCTGCCCCCGTGGTGCGCGTGAAAGCCGATGGCACCGTCAGTACCGTGGCGCCCTGGTCGGCCAGCTTCTGATACAGGTAGGGAAAGCGGATGTCGTAGCAGACGCTGAGGCCGAGAACGCCGAAAGGTAAACGGGTGGTGACGACCGAGTCCCCGGCCAGCGTGCGTGAGGATTCACGCAGTTGGGTACCATCCGCCAGGCTGATGTCGAACAGATGAATTTTGCGGTAAGCGGCGGCGACGTTGCCGTCCGGCGTCAGGTGCACGCAGGTGTTGTAGCATTTCTCGGGGTCAGGAGACGACTCGTGGAACCCGCCCAGTATCAGGTGGCATCCGGTTTCCCTGGCCAGCGCCTGGCAGCGTGCCAGAACGGGCCCCGGCGCAGCCCGGGCCCGTTCGCCGATTGCCGGAAGGGGCTCGAGGACGGACCGTTTCTCCCGTTCCGGCCCGAGAAATGCGAAGGCCTCGGGCAGCATGATGACTTCTGCGCCGGCCTCTGCAGCTTCACGACACAAATGCTCTGCGGTGCGCAGATTGCCATCTACGTCCGGCGTCGCGCAGAGCTGAATGGCGGCCGTTCTGGTAAGTCGTGACATGAATCCGTAAGGGGTGCTGAGCCCCCGCCTTTCTGCAGGTTAAGGGCCGGGGAGGGCCGGCGGTTCCCCGGGTACCCTCAATCGCCGCCCGCGAATTTACCCGGCTGGGTACAGGTGACAGTGTTGCCCAAGTATTCCTCAATGAGAGGCAGGTTGAAAGCGTCGTCCTCGGACACGAAGCTGATGCTGATGCCCTCCGCGCCGGCCCGACCGGTGCGCCCGATGCGGTGAACGTAGTCCTCCGGATCTTCGGGCAGGTCGAAGTTGATCACGTGGCTGACGCCTTCGACATGAATTCCTCGTCCCGCAACATCGGTAGCCACCACGTAGGGGATGTCTCCCTCTTTGAAGCGATTCAAAGTGGACAGGCGTTTGCGCTGAGGCACATCTCCCGCCAGCGCTTCCACCGATAGCCCCTTGCGCGCAAGCAGCGCAACGAGTCGGTGGGTCTGGTCTCGGCGATTGGCGAAGATCAGTGCCCGCGCTGGTTTCTGCTCGCTGAGAAATTCGGTCAGCACCTTGGCTTTCTCGTCTGCGCCTACCAGCCAGAATTCCTGCTGCACCGTGTCCGTCGCCACGGTTTCCGGGGTAATGGAGACGTGCTCGGGCTCCAGGGTCCAGGAGCTGGCCAATCGCATCACGTCGTCGTTGAACGTGGCGCTGAAGAACAGGGTCTGACGGTTTCGCTTGTGAGGCGTCTGGTGGACGATGCGCCGCACGTCCGGGATGAACCCCATGTCGAGCATGCGGTCGGCTTCGTCGATCACCAGAACTTCCACCTGCCGGAGATTGATCTGCCGCCGGTTGATGAAATCCAGGAGGCGGCCGGGCGTGGCGATCAACACGTCCAGCGGTCCGGACTTGATACGGTCCAGCTGCTTCTGGAAATCCATGCCGCCCACCACGCAATGGACGCCCATGTTCATGAATTTGGCCAGATCCCTGCCGTCGCTTTCGATCTGCAGGGCCAGCTCCCGGGTAGGAGCCAGCACCAGAGAGCGGGGTGAGCCTCGTGGCCGCTCGGCCTGATCGGGGTTTTCCCAGAGTCGGGTCAGGATCGTGATGAGAAACGCGGCCGTCTTGCCCGTGCCCGTTTGCGCCTGCCCTGTCACATCGTAGTCCGCGAGGCTGAAGGGCAGAACGCCGCTCTGAATAGGCGTGCAATACGCGAATTCCAGATCAGCGATCGCCTGCATCAGCGGCAGCGGCAACGCGAAGTCGTGAAACCGGTCCTTGTCCGGAACTTCCGGTACCGCGAATTCTGTCAGTTCCCAATTACTCACGATGTCTGTACTTCCTGTTTTCTTTTGATGGGTACTCTCCTCATGCGCGCGCCGCCAGCTCGTCTTTCACGCTGGCCAGCTTCACACACAGTACCAGCAGTTGCATGGCGGCGCGCAAATCATCAAGCGAGGCGAAGGTTGGCGCGATGCGCAGGTTCCGATCTTCCGGGTCTATACCTCCCGGGAAGGTCGACCCGGGAGGCGTCAGGCTGAGCCCCGCCTCTCTGGCGAGCTCTGCCACGCGCGTGGCCAGGCCCGGCCGGGTATCCAGCGAAACGAAGTAGCCGCCTTTGGGGGTGGTCCAGCTTGCGATCTCCAGCTTGGCAAGCTCGGAGGCCAGCGCTTCCTCGACCAGCTCGAACTTTGGCTTGATCAGCTCAGCGTGGCCCGCCATGTGGGCTTCCAGACGCCCATTGAGAAACCGGGCATGGCGTAGCTGGCTTACCTTGTCAGGACCGATGCTGAAGGTGCTCAGGTGCGCTTCCATGTTTGCCAGAACCCGGTCGCTGGCGGCGAAAAAACCCAGCCCGCCGCCCGCGTAGGTGATCTTCGAGGTCGAGGTAAACAGGGCGATGTGATCTTCTGTTCCGGCGTCCCGGGCGAGCTCCAGGATCGGCGCCAGGGGCGAGCGGGGAAACTCGAAATCGTGAACCGCATAGGCGTTGTCCCAGAACACGACGAAATCGTCAGCCGCTGCAAGTGCGGCCAGGCGCGCCATTCTGCCCACCACGTCGTCGGCGTAAATGCAGCCGGTGGGATTCGAGTATTTGGGAACGCACCAGATGCCTTTTATATCCGGATCTTCGCTGACCAGCGCTTCCACCTGGTCCATATTGGGGCCCTGATCTGTCATGGAGACGCCGATCAGCTCGATGCCGAGCGCGTCTGAGACACCGAAGTGGCGATCGTATCCTGGTACGGGAGCAAGCATTCTGGGGCGGACCGACCTGTTCCAGCGTCGGTGGTCTCCCCACAGGCCCAAACGCAGCGCGGCGTCTGCTACCAGGTACATCAGCGTCAGGCTCGAGTTTCCCCAGCATATGACGCTTTCCGGGTCGATGCCCAGCAGGTCAGCGCCCAGCGCGCGGGCTTCTGGCAGCCCCCGCAATCCGCCGTAGTTGCGAGAGTCCGTGCCGTCTGCGGCGAGGTAGTTGCCCGCAAGGGTCTCGTCCATGGCGCTGCTAAGGTCCAGCTGTTCGCCGGCAGGTTTACCCCTGGTCAAGTCCAGCTTCATGCGGTTCCCGCGCTGCAGGGCGAGTTCCTCTGTCACTTCGGTTTCTAATGCGCGCAGCGCATCGACGTCGAGATCGATCAGTCTGGTCATCCGTTGAGTCCGGTTGTTTCGTCCACGCCCATCATGAGGTTCAGATTCTGCACGGCTGCCCCGGCTGCCCCTTTCCCCAGGTTGTCGAGCCGGGCGACCAGCAGCATCTGCTCGCTGTTGCCGAACACCATAAGCTCGATCCGGTTGCTGTCGTTGCAGGCGGTCGGGGCCAGAAATCCCTCTTCCAGCGCCGATTCGGCACCCGTCGGCAGGACGTGAACGAACGGCTCATCAGCGTAGCGATCAGCCAGCGTTTCCCTGATGGCGTCAGCAGATGCATGATTGTTCAGCTCGCTGCGGAATAAAGGTAGCTGGACCAGCATTCCCTGATGATAATTGCCCACGCTGGGAGCGAAAAGTGGCGCGCTGGCGCAGCCGGCATAACGCTGCATTTCCGGCACATGTTTGTGTTGGAGGTTCAGGGCGTAGGGCCGCGTGTTCCAGCGCTCCCGGGTGGCGCGATCGAAACACTCGTAAGCTTCGATCATCGGTCGCCCGCCCCCGGAGTAACCGGATAGCGCGTGAACCCTGAGTGGTAGCGATTCGGGCAGCAGGTTGGCCTCGATGAGCGGTCGGGCCAGCAGGATGAAACCCTGGGGATAGCAGCCTGGATTGGTCACTTTTTCGGCGCTGGCGATCGTCTCCCGCTGGCTCCGGGACATTTCGGGCAGCCCGTACACCCATCCTTCGGCGACGCGGTGGGCGGTGCTGGCGTCGAGAATACGGCAGCGGTCGGCCGCCAGCGCAACGGCTTCTCTGGCTGCGTCGTCGGGCAGGCAGAGCACGGCGATATCTGCAGCTGCCAGCATGCGCGCGCGCGCCTGGGGGTCTTTGCGCTCGGACGGGTCGATCCGCAGCAGCTCCAGGTCTTGCCGCTCCGCGAGGCGCTGAGCCAGTTGCAGGCCGGTGGTGCCTGCTTCGCCGTCGATGAAGATCCGGGTCATTCCGCTGTCAGTTCCGAAACAGGCGCGGGATTTTAGGGGAAACCGGCGCCGGAGCCTAGGGCACCCTTGCAGGTCATCCTGGCAGGTCGCCCTGGCAGGTCGCCCTGGCAGGTCGCCCTGCCTGCATTTACGACCAGGTCCGGTTCCAGGTCCACCGCAGGGCGGCGAAAGCGGCCCACAGCGCCGCCAGCGGGATAACAATCGTCTGAACGAAGAATATGACGATCAGGTTGATGAACTCGTTGATTGTCCGTTCCACGCGGTCCGAAAGCGCTTCGATCTGTGCCTCGATGTTCATTGCCTGGCGCTGGTCTTCCAGAAAATCGCTGAAACGGTCCAGCATGGATTCCGACTGCGCATCGGTGCTCATGGTGGGCTCTCGGCGCAGATCCTCGATGCTTTGCTGCGCCCGAACGATTTCTTCCAAAGCGGTGTCCTGGCGTGGGGCCAGCATCTCCTGGTCCACCCAGGCCGAGGTCAGGGCCACCGCTGCAACCAGAAATCGGACGAAAACGGCCAGCGCGCACAGACGAAGCACGGCAGCGGAGCCCGGGAACCGTCCCGGCCACCACAATGCGGTGAGCCCCAGAAGCACGGTAATGCTGAGTACCGACGACAGCCAGGCGTTGCCCATGATCTCGGCCAGCAGCATCTGGCTGCCCAGGGACGCGCACGCCAGCAGAACCAGCCAGGAGAAGCGTTCTACCAGGTCGTTGAGTGGGTCCAGTATCTCCCCGACGCTCAGGGTTACCCCCACGCCCACGGGTTGAATTGCGATTTCCGTGCCCTGGGCCACAGAGATGACGCCGTTCAGGCTTCGAGACACGGCAAAGGCAGCCAGAGCCCGCTTGAATGTGACTTCCGTGCCTTCGAGTGCAGCGCTATCGAGCTTTCCGCTCCACGACAATGCGGCAAGGCCCACGAGCACCAGGCTGAGGAAGAATCTTCTGATGCGGCCGTTTCTCTTGAGTTGCTCAGCGTCCAATCGGCGCCTTCTGCTGATCGCGGAAGAGAGTTTCGAGCTTTTCGTAGATCACGTTGCCGATCGAGGACTTGTCGAGATCGGAGATTCTTTCGAGCACCTGGGGCCGGACACGATGCAGGTGCAGCACCGGCCAGGACTGCTCGAACTCGCGCAGATCGCCCTTGGCAAGGATCGGCAGGAACGGTTCGTCATCGGGTTGGGCGTCAATGATCGCCCGCATCCCGGTTTCGAAAGGAACCTGGCGCTGGCCCAGGCCGCGGTTCTCGTCGACGTTCGCGAGGAACAGGCCGTCGCGGTTGATCAGCTCGCCGGGGACGATATACAAGCCGGTGGCAGCAACCGCCTCGAGCTGAATATTGAAAAATGTATCGTGGTAAGCCTGTGGGTCTGGAAGGATGACCAGCTTGCGCTCCCATTCCTGAGGAAAAAACATCTGGTAGCTGGTATAGAGCTGCTCGACCGATGGCGAGTACACGCACATGGTAGTTTCGAACTGCATGACGAAGTCTCGAGCTCGATCCTGATTGGTGAAGTCATCCAGATCCCATGAGAGATCCGGGTTTTCAGCAGCTTCTGACATATCCGCAGATCCTTGTGCGTATATTCACAGGTTAGGAGTCATGGTTTAGGCCGCTGGGTGCGAGCCACCGAAGCGGATGGGAAAGAATTTCGGAGTGTTCGAGATGTAATTCTGATACTCAGGGTGACGTTTGTTCATGCCCTTTTCCAGCACGTCGTTGCTCAGGCCCAGGAAGACGGCCGTCATGGCCGCCGGACCGATCAATGCCCACCAGGTGGGAACCGTCACCACCATGATCGCCACACCCCACCACTGCAGCGCATCGCCGAAGTAATTGGGGTGGCGGGACAGCCCCCACAGGCCAGCGTCCAGTATCTTGCCCTGGTTGTCGGGATTCGCCTTGAACTGAACGAGCTGGACGTCGGCCAGCAGCTCGTAGGTAAAGCCGACCACCCAGATCAGCACCCCGAGCATGTTCAGGACGGTAAATGGCTCAGGTTTGATGTATGCGGCGACAATCGGCGAGGCCACCACCAAGGCGATGGCCCCCTGCAGCAGGTACACCCGGGGATAGGTCAACAGCCACCAGTTCGGTCCCCCGTGAGCTCGCCACAGCTGGTAACGCTTGTCCTCGCCGTGGCCGAGGTTTCTCGACACCAGATGAAAGGCCAGACGCAGACCCCAGACCGTGACGAGCAGGCTGACCAGGTAGGTTTTTGTGGTAAGTGGCTCGCCCATGGCGAGCAGCACCCAGACGATGGCGACGAACAGCGGCCCCCAGAAGATGTCGATGATGCTGGCGTCTTTCACGATCACGCTGATGACCCACAGCCCGGAAACCATCGTCAGCAGCGTCAGCAGCGCGACTCCATACAGTTCAATAAAGCCCATCGCTATTGGATCCTCCTTCCAGCGTGCTCAATTCAGACATAGCGGGCGCATTCACCGGTATATGCGGTTCAGCCAGGCCGCTATGTCGTTTATCTCTTCGGGGCAGACCTGATGACCCATGCCGTACTCGTGCCATTCCAGCTGGTAATTCAATTGCAGCAGGGCTTCGCGAGAGGTCACGGCGCGAGTGATGGGAATCATGGGGTCGCTCAACCCGTGGGCCATGAAAATGGGCACGTCGACGCTGGCGAAGCTGACTTCCTCAGTGAGGCGCTCGTGATCGTGCACGTAGGTGGAAAGGGCCATGATGCCGGCGAGCTGCTGCGGATGGCGCAGGCCCAGATGCAGGGCAATGACGCCGCCCTGGGAGAAACCGCCCAGGGTTACTCGTCCAGACGGTACGCCGCGCTCCTGCTCCCGGACCAGCAGCTGTTCGATCTGGATCGCCGAGGCCCGTATGTCCTCATCGCCCGATAGGGGCGCGCCCGGATCAATGTCGTACCACGCCCGCATTTCCATGCCGCCGTTGATGGTGACAGGCCTGACCGGCGCGTTGGGAAATACGAAGCGCAATGGCTGCTCGAGCTTCAGTTGCGGCGCGAGCAGGGGCACGATGGGTTCGAAATCCGAGGCGTCAGCGCCCAGCCCGTGCAGCCAGATCACGGTGCCGGCGACTGCCGAGCCGGCGGGCGCATCCGGTTCGGAGGTAATTTCCAGGCAGTCCAGCGGATCGCTCATCAGAGGCTCTCCAGGGCACGCGGTGCGTGTTTCTGTGGCGTCAGAGTTGAGCAAGAACGCGCTCTGAATGCAAACACCGTGCAGGATTCCTCGGCCGCGGCGTGTGATAATGGCCGGATGGACGACGGCCTCGATCGAAAGAAATCCAAAGATCTCAGCAACCTCAAACCCGCGCTGGCTTTTCTGCGCCCATACCTGCGTCAGGTCGTTTACGCCAGCATTGCTCTGGTCGTAACCGCTGGGGTAACGCTCTCTATCGGCCAGGGCGGGTCTGTTCGCCGTGCTCATGATACTTCTGACCTTCGGGACCTTCATGCGCTTTTACTTCGTGTCCTGGGTGGGGGAGCGGGTCAGCGCCGATATCCGGCGGGCGGTTTTCTCGCACATCATTCGACTGCACCCGGGTTTTTTCGAGGCGAACCAGCCGACGGAAATTCAGTCCCGGATCACGACGGACACCACGCTGCTGCAGACGGTTATCGGATCGTCGGTTTCCATTGCGCTGCGCAACGCGTTGATGTTCATCGGTGGCCTGATTCTGCTGTTCATCACCAACGCCAAACTTTCGTTGATCGTCATCGCCAGCGTGCCCTTCATCGTCGCTCCGGTTGTGCTGTTCGGGCGTCGGGTCAGAAAGCTCTCCCGATCGAGCCAGGATTCGCTGGCCGAAGTAGGGAGCTACGCGGGGGAGTCGCTGCGGCACATTAAAGTAGTGCAGTCTTTCAATCACGAACCCCTGGATGAGCTGGCATTCGGTCATCGGGTGGAAAACGCCTTTGCGGTCGCTGTTCGTCGGGTGCGACAGCGGGCAATACTCATTGCGCTGGTGATGCTGCTGGTCCTGGTGGCTATCGCCACCATGCTCTGGGTGGGTGGTCAGGACGTGCTCACCGGAGACATTTCTCAGGGTGAGCTGGCCGCATTCATTTTCTACGCCTTCATCGTTGCCGGATCGGTCGGCGCCATCAGCGAGGTTTACAGCGATCTTCAGCGTGCCGCGGGGGCCGCGGAGCGGTTAATGGAGCTGCTTCAATCACCCTCGGCGCTGTCGGAGCAGGAACAGCCGGTGCAGCTTCCGGATGACGCCCCGGGTCGCCTCATCGTCAACGACCTGAGCTTTGCCTACCCCAGCCGCGCCGGCGAGATGGTCCTCAAGGGGGTCAGTTTTCAGGTTCTTCCCGGAGAGATGGTCGCGCTCGTGGGGCCCTCAGGAGCGGGGAAAAGCACGATATTCGATCTGCTTCTGCGGTTCTACGATCCGTTGGGTGGCGCGGTGCTGCTGGATGGCGTGGATGTCCGCGCGCTGTCCCTTGCGGAGGCGCGCCGACGCGTCGGGTACGTTCCCCAGGAGGCGGTTCTGTTCGCCGGCACGCTTCGAGAAAATCTCAACTACGGGCATCCCCAAGCCAGCGAGGAAGAATTATTCGACGCGCTACGGCTGGCCCATGCGGACGAGTTCGTCAATCAGCTTCCAGAGGGCCTGGAAACCCGGATCGGGGAAGGCGGATCGGGTCTGTCCGGTGGGCAGAAACAACGCCTTGCCATCGCCCGGGCCCTGCTGCCCCGCCCGCAGATTCTGCTGCTGGATGAAGCCACCAGCGCGTTGGATGCGGAAAGCGAAGAGCGCATACGCAACAGCATCGAAACTCTCAAAGGCAGATGCTCTATTCTGGTGATCGCTCACAGGCTCTCCACGGTTCGCCAGGCAGATCGAATTCTGGTGCTCGAGAATGGTGCTCTCATCGCCAGCGGCGACCACAACAGCCTGCTCGGTTCCAGCGATCTCTATGCGCGGTTTGTGCCAGGCGGTCTGCAGCAGGCGTGCAAACACCTCCGGGGCGGGCCCTTCCGCCAGCCTGCCCGCGGTAGTGGTCTCGAAGCCGCTGAAGCGGACTTTGATGCTGCATTGCACGATGCGACGCTCGGCACCGGCATCGTGAATTCGCTGTTCCAGGGATTCCAGAAGCGCGGGTATGGCTTCTTCGCAGCTCTCCAGGTTTGGCAGATCCCGGGCGTAAGTTCGTTCGACGCTGATGGACTTGCGCAGCCGCGAGGTTCGCACCGGGCGATTGTCGATGCCTCGACACAGCTGATGGAGGGTCGCGCCGAACTTGCCGAACCATTGGGTGAGCTGAGGCAGAGTCTGACCGCGCAGATCGCTGCACGTCTCGAGCCCCAGCTGACGCATCCGCTTGGACGTAACGGAGCCAACGCCGAACAGCTTGTCTACCGGTAGCCGCGCCACGAAGTCTTCTGTCTCCGCCGGCGTTATGGTGAGCTGGCCATCCGGCTTGTTCCAGTCGGACGCTATTTTGGCGAGAAATTTGTTTGGCGCGATGCCGGCGGAAATCGTAATGCCGAGCTCCTGGCGCACTCGCCGGCGGATTTCCTCTGCCATCAGCGTTGCGCTGCCGCGGCAGATAGTGGTGTCGCTGACGTCCAGGAATGCTTCGTCAAGCGACAGAGGCTCCACGATCTCCGTGTAGTCGCGAAAGATGGCCTGAACCTCTCTCGATACTGAGCGATACTTGGCCATGTTCGGGCGGATGATGATGAGCTCCGGGCACAGACGCAGCGCCTGGCTCATCGGCATTGCGGAGTGAACGCCGTAGCGTCGGGCCGCGTAGCTGCAGGTCGCGACCACGCCGCGCTTGTCCGGGTCACCCCCGACCGCCAGCGGCTTATCCCGTAGTGATGGGTCGTCACGGGTCTCAACCGAGGCGTAGAAGCTGTCGCAGTCACAGTGGACGATTTTGCGCACGATTCCTCTCGCTGCTTCTCTCGCAGCCACTGGAGTCATTATTGCGCATCGGGTGGCGTAACGGCACTTTCAGGTAAGGCTGCTGGTCCGCCGACCGGGGCAATCCGGCGAATTTCCTTCACCCGAAAAAGCCCGTAAACTGACTGGGAAGCTCGTTTTCAACATGGTTTTTTTAGGGGGCAAACGGCATGGGACCGCTCACAGGTTTTCGCATTGTGGAACTGGCTGGCATTGGTCCGGGACCGTTCTGCGGGATGATGCTGTCGGATATGGGGGCGGAGGTCATTCGGATCGACAGGCCTGGTGTCGCGGCCGGGAGGACGCCCGATGTCCTCGCCCGAAATCGCCGCTCGATCGCCGTCGACCTCAAGAAGCGCGAGGGTGTCGAGACCGTCTTGCGTTTGGCGGAAACTGCAGACGCGATCTTTGAAGGTTTCAGACCCGGGGTTACCGAGCGGTTGGGGCTTGGCCCTGACGATTGCATGGCGCGCAACCCCAAACTGGTGTACGGGCGCATGACGGGATGGGGGCAGGACGGCCCGATGGCCCAAGCAGCTGGCCACGACATCAATTACATCGGCCTGGCGGGCGCCTTGCATGCCATCGGCCGACCCGAAGAGCGGCCCGTTCCGCCACTGAATCTGGTTGGTGATTTTGGCGGCGGCGGCATGCTGCTGGCGTTCGGCCTGGTGTGCGGCATGCTGGAGGCGCAGAAATCAGGCAAGGGTCAGGTGGTAGATGCGGCCATGGTGGATGGCGCAGCCTCGCTGATGGCCATGTTCTTCACCATGAGCGCTGCCGGTGCTTTTACCGATCAGCGGGGGACCAACCTGCTGGACGGCGGTGCGCACTTCTATGACACCTACCAGACGGGCGATGGCAAGTACGTTTGCATCGGCTCCATCGAGCCCCAGTTCTATGCCCTGCTGTTGGAGAAAGCCGGGCTGGACAAGAGTCGATTTGCGCCCCAGATGGACGCGGGTCAGTGGCCGGCGCTGAAAGCGGAGCTCGCCGAGGTCTTCAAGACCAAAAGCCGCGACGAATGGTGCAGCATCATGGAAGGCACAGACGTCTGCTTCGCACCCGTGCTTTCGATCTTCGAGGCGCCGGATCATCCCCACAACAAAGCTAGAGGTACGTTCGTCGAGGTGGATGGGGTCGTGCAGCCGGCGCCGTCACCGCGTTTTTCCCGCACGGAACCTCAGGTTTCTCACAGCCAGCCGGCCCCCGGCGCGGATTCCGAATCGGTGCTCGAGAGCGCTGGGTTTTCGGCGGACGAAATCGCCGGGCTCAAGCAGCAGGGGGTGATCTCCTAACTCTCGATCCGGTGGCGGAGCAGTCTGGCCCGGGCATTGGCCTGTCCAGGAAAAACAGGCATCGAGTGAGGTGAGTGCATGAGTTACGAAGCGGAGTACGGTCGCTCCTTGACGGATCCTGAGGGCTTCTGGCGGGAAAAAGCTGAAGCGCTACCCTGGTTCCGTTTTCCCAACGCCATCCTTGATCAGGATGAGAACGGGGTCTGGCGCTGGTTCCATGGTGGCCGTCTGAATACCGCCTGGCTGGCCCTCGATCGCCACGTGGCTGAAGGCCGCGGTGAGCAGACGGCGCTCATCTACGATTCTCCTGTCACGGGCCAGATCCAGCGCTACAGCTACGCGGAGCTGACCGAGTGGGTGGCCCGGGTGGCCGGGGGCCTCTCCGCGCTCGGGGTGGTCAAAGGCGACCGGGTGGTAATCTACATGCCTATGGTTCCCGAGGCCGCGGTCGCGATGCTGGCCTGCGCCCGGTTGGGGGCTATTCATTCGGTGGTTTTCGGTGGGTTCGCCGCGCCTGAGCTGGCCACCCGCATCGATGACGCCCGGCCCAAAGTTGTACTCACCGCTTCCTGTGGCATTGAGTTCGACAACGTCATTGCCTACAAACCGCTGCTGGACGGTGCCATCGAGCGCGCGTCCCACGCTCCGGATAGCGTGGTGCTGCTGCAACGGGAGCAGGGCCCGGCCGATCTGGGCGCGAGCGATTACCTGGATTGGCATGCGTGGGAAGCGGCAGCCAAACCCGCCGGATGGGTTGAGGTAGACGCCACGGATCCTCTCTATATTCTCTACACGTCGGGAACCACGGGTAAACCCAAAGGCGTGCTGAGAGACAACGGCGGCCATGCGGTCGCCCTGCACTACAGCATGAAAGCCATCTACGACGTTGATTGCGGGGATGTGTTCTGGGCCGCTTCAGACGTGGGCTGGGTTGTCGGGCACAGCTACATCGTCTACGGTCCGCTGATCAGGGGATGCACCAGCGTTCTGTTCGAGGGAAAACCGGTTCGCACGCCCGATGCCGGGGCCTATTGGCGAGTCATCGAGGACCACAAGGTCAGAAGCTTTTTTGTCGCGCCCACAGCCTTCCGGGCGATCAAAAAGGAAGACCCGGAGTGTGCTCTTAAGGCCAGTTACGATATCTCGTCCCTGAAGTATCAGTTCGTCGCCGGCGAACGACTGGACCCGCCGACGTACCACTGGCTGGAAGAACATCTGCGGATTCCCGTCATCGATCACTGGTGGCAGACGGAAACAGGCTGGTCGATCTGCGCCAACATGGCCGGCGTCGAGCTGATGGAAACGAAACCCGGATCTCCCACCCTGCCGGTGCCAGGCTACGATCTTCGGGTGCTGGACGAGGCTGGCAAGGAGTTGGGTCCCAATCAGGAAGGCGCCGTCGTGTTGAAGGAGCCGCTGCCGCCGGGTTCGTTGCCCACGGTTTGGGAAGATCATGAACGTTTCCGAGAGGCTTACTTTTCCCAGTACCCGGGCTTTTACTTTACCGGTGATGAAGGCTTTCGCGATGAGGACGGTTACGTTTATATCATGGGTCGAATGGACGACGTCATCAACGTTGCGGGGCACCGGCTGTCCACGGGTCAGATGGAGGAGGTGCTGGCGGAACACCCGATGGTTGCCGAATGCGCGGTGGTGGGCATCGAGGACGTAGACAAAGGCCAGATTCCACTGGGATTGCTGCTACTGAAGGACGGGGTCAACGTTGACCCTGAAGACCTGCAGCGCGATCTGGTTCAGATGGTGCGCGAGGCCGTAGGACCGTTCGCCGCCTTCAAGCGCGCCGTGCCGGTTACGCGATTGCCGAAAACCCGCTCGGGGAAAATTCTCCGCCAGATAATTCGCAAGATGATCGATGGCAAACCCTACGTCACGCCTTCGACCATTGATGATCCCGCCATCATTCCGGAAATCGGCGACATACTGCGTGCTGAAGGCGTCATGAAATGATCATTGTTCACGGTTTGATTCCCATCCGCCCGGACTGTCGGGAGCAAGCATTGCAGATGGCGCGGCGTATGACAGAGGCGACGCAGGCGGAGCAGGGCTGTGTCTCCTACGATTTCTACCTTGGCCTTTCCGATCCGAACACGCTGATGCTGTTCCAGGAATGGGAGAGCATGGAGGCGCTGATGGGGCATTTTCAAACCCCGCACATGGAGGAGTTTCTGCGCGAGCTACCCCACGTAGTTGCGGGAGAAATCACCACGCGCCGATATGCGGTGCAGAGCGTTGACGACGACAGTGAAGACCCCGCCGAGCCGGAGCCGGTCATTCACTGAGTTGCCTTCAAACCGCCAAGCTGCCGGGTGCCGAAGCTGCCCACCAGCACCAGGAGCATGGCCAGGCCGACTTCCCAGAGCCCCATGGCCCGCGTGTCCGGCGTGATGATCAGCAAAATGCCGTGGATGAAGTACAGCATGCTGACCAGCGCGGCAAAAAAGTAGGCTCTGGCTCGCAGCCGCAGAATGCCGGGCAGCAGGAACAGCAGCGGCAACACCTGGACAAGAAACCACAGCAGGTTAAGCACGGTGCCCTGCAGCGGGCTGACGAAGAACTGCCGCAGGCCCGTGAGGGCGAAAAGCGAGCCGATCAGCAGCAGGCTGAGAAATTGCAGCCGTTTCATGGCGCACCTTTCGCGAGTGCCTGAGCGGTCGTCGCCAGCCTGCGGCCCAGTGCAAATGCCAACGTCTGTTCCTCCTCCGAAAGATCCGGCTGCCCGTCAGCTCCGGATACGTGACTGGCCCCGTAGGGCGATCCTCCGCTGCGGGTGCTGTTCAGCGCGCTTTCGCTGTAGGGCAGCCCCAGCAGCAGCATGCCATGATGCAGCAGTGGCAGCATCATGCTCAGCAGGGTGGACTCCTGGCCCCCGTGCAGCGACCCGGTGGAGCAGAAGGTCGCCGCGGGCTTGCCGACGAGTTGGTGGCCGAGCCACAGATCCACGGTTCCGTCCAGAAAATACTTCAGGGGCGCGGCCATGTTGCCGAAGCGGGTCGGCGAGCCGAGGGCGAGGCCGCTGCAGCCGGCCAGGTCGTCTTTGCTGCAGTAAACGGCACCGGATTCGGGTATGGCGGGTACCGTTTGCTCCGTGGCCGCTGATACCGGGGGCACCGTGCGCATCCGCGCTTCGAACGTGCCCTGGCTCTGCACGCCTCGCGCCAGGTACCTGGCCAGATTGGCGGTACCGCCGGAGCGGCTGTAATACAGAATCAGTATGTGGGGCTGCATGACGACCTCGATCGGATGCGTTGGATTCAGAGTATTTCCAGCGCTTGTTCTGGCGGCCTGCCGATGGCGGCCCGCGACCCTTTGACCACGATGGGTCTCTCGATGAGGATCGGGTTTGCCAGCATTGCCGCGATCAGCTCGTCATCGCTCCGGGCCGGGTTGCCAAGATTCAGCGCCTCGTACGCGGATTCCCGTGTCCGCAACAGGTCGCCGGGCGTCAGCTTCAGCAGGGTAAGGATGTGCTTCAGCGCCGCGGCGTCGGGCGGGTTCTCCAGGTAGAGAACGATATTCGGCGTGACCCCGTTGGCTTCCAGCAATGCCAGGGTCTGCCGCGATTTGGAACACCTGGGATTATGGTAGATGGTCACTTCACTCATGGTCTCTATAATGGTGCTGCTTCGATGGTCAGCATTTAAACACAGCCCCCCAGGAGGCAGGCAATGCTTCAGAAATGGCGCCCGTTGCTGCGCTGGTACGTGCGGGAGTTGTCTGCACAGTTTCTAACGGCCGATTGTCTGTCCCGGGCCGGGGCCTTGACCTACACCTCGCTGTTCGCCGTCGTGCCGATGATGACGGTCGCGTACGCCATGTTCTCCGTCCTGCCGGAGTTTTCAGGCGTCGGCGACCGTATTCAGGGGTTTCTGTTCGAGAATCTTGTTCCTGACAGCGGTGAGCTGTTGCGCGAGAAGCTCACTGAGTTTTCGGAGCGCGCCCGGCAGCTGACCGCGGTGGGTTTCGTCTTTCTCTTCGTGACCGCCTTTCTGATGCTCGTCAACGTGGAGAGAGCCTTCAACGCCATCTGGCAGGTGGCGGAGCCGCGCCGCGGGCTGCAGCGATTCCTGCTCTACTGGGGCGTTCTGTCTCTGGGTCCGCCCCTGATTGCCGGTGGCCTTATCGTCAGCCTCTACCTGATCTCGCTGCCGCTGGTATCCGATCTCGATGCCTTCGGCCTGTTCGAGCTCGGCAAGAACCTCTTCACCACGGTCGTCAGGAATTCCAGCATCGAGCCCATCTACGGGACCTTTGCGGCCGTACCGCTGTTTCTGGCGTGGATGTATCTGGTCTGGGTGCTGGTACTTTCCGGGGCCATCTTCGTGCGGACCCTGTCGCTGAAGCCGGAAGCGGAGGAGAAACATCCTGAGCCCGCGCTGGTCAAATGTGCCCGAATACTAAAGCTGCTCCATGACGCCCACATGGAAGGTCTGGCGGTGCAGGACACGGAAATCCGTGATCGGGTTCCCCTCAGCCGGACGGAACACGATGAGATTTTCGGTGTGCTGCAGAACTTGCGGTTGCTGACGCACAATGAGGACGATGGGTGGAAGCTAGGCCGGGATCTCAAGGCTCTGACTCTGTGGGATCTGTATCAGAGGCTTCCGGATGGCCTTGATTTCGCTCGGCTCAGCCGCGTGGAGGGTATGGAGAGCGTCACCGAACCCCTGAAGTCGCTGATTCAGTTTGGTTCCAACGAGATGACGGTAACCCTCGACAGGGTGTTTGGAGGTGCAAGATGATCGCCGGAATCGGGTTAGAGGCATTCAGGCTCAGAATTCGGCTGTGCGCGATTGCCGGAATACTCGGCATCAGCCTGCTGGGAGGCTGCGCAGAAGAACCCGAGATTCGGCTTGCAGACGGGTCAACGGGCGATTGGGATCAGTGGCAGGGCCGGTGGATACTCATCAACTACTGGGCAGAATGGTGCGCCCCCTGTCGCGAGGAGATACCGGAGTTCAACCGTCTTCACGATGAGGGCGCCGACGGCGAGCTTGTGGTGCTCGGTGTCAACTTCGACGGGCTCTCGGGCGAGGCGCTCAGTGATCTCATCCAGCAGATGGGCATCGCATTTCCTGTGATTCAGAATGATCCCAGGGCTCGATGGCAGCAGCCCTTGCCCAGCGTGCTGCCCAGCACGCTGGTGATCGACCCTGAAGGCAAGCTCCACAACGTCCTGGTAGGCCCTCAGACCTTTGAAAGCCTCAGCCGTGCGGTGCAGGCGACGTCGGCTCTCTAGAAACGCAGAAAAGCGCACGGGCGCCAGCCCCAGCCGATCAGCCAGGGCACTTAAAGCGTTTACTGATAGCGACAAGCCCGCAGGCCGTACTGGCTGCAGCTCGCCTGTAACTCTGGAAGATCTTCAGAGGTTTTGTTGCGCCACACCCGCCGCCAGGCGCTCACCACTTTCTCCGGATACTTCAGCTTGCCTTTGCTGCCGTTGTAGCGCCCCAGCGCTTCCACCAGGTCACCGTCGGAGATGTCCAGATAATGGGCGAGGATCGTGGTTCCGTAGCGGATGTTGGTTTCCACCTCGGTCAAATTGTCCCGGGGCCGCCCGATTTCCCGGCGCCAGAAGGGCATGACCTGCATGAGGCCCTGAGCGCCTACTCGAGATATGGCGAAACGATCGAAGGCGCTTTCCACCTGCATTACGGCCAGCACCAGGTCGGCGTCCAGGTCGTGTCGGCTCGACTCCCGATATACGATCTTCAGGAGCTCCACGCGCTGATCGTGCGCGTCCATGTACCGGACCAGCCGCTGCTCAGACGCCAGCAGCCATACCTGGGCATCGAACTGGTCATCGGTTTCGTGACTTTCGGACAGGCTGAGGGCCAGCTTTTCGACGAGAGCCGGATCGGCAATCAGGCTTTCTGAATTGCTTCTGGCGTCCAGGCTGGGAAACCAGAGGGTGCCGACCAGCGCGATTGCCGCAAGCGCCGGTGGCGTTCGCTGCGCGCTGGACGGTTGCCGGGTGAGTCGTCCAAGCATTTCAGCCCGCCAGTCGGTTCACAACTTCGTCAAGCGGCAACGTTTCTGTCTTATCGGACATGCGGGTCAGGTATTCGATCTTGTCTTCTTTGAGGCCGCGATCGCCGATTGTGATTCGATGAGGAATGCCGATCAGGTCTGCATCTGCGAACTTCACGCCAGGTCTTTCGTCTCGATCGTCGAGCAGCACTTCCAGGTTCCTTTCTCTCAGCACGTCGTGAAGGCGGTCCGCGGCTTGGCGTACGGAGTCAGATTTACCATAGTTCAAAGCCACTATGTGAACCAGGTAGGGTGCTACGGGTTCCGGCCAGATAATGCCAACCTCGTCATGATTCTGCTCGATGATGGCAGCCACCAGCCGGGTCACGCCCATTCCGTAGCAACCCATGATGGGGATAACGCTGCGGCCGTTCTCATCAAGCACCTTGGCCTGCATGGGCTCGCTGTAGGCCGTCCCCAGCTGAAAGATATGGCCGACCTCGATGCCCCGAAGAAACTGCAGGCTGCCGCTGCCGTCCGGCGCGGCGTCACCGGGAACGACGCTTCGGATGTCCACGATATCAGCCTCGGTCAGCGGTTGATCGCGGACCCAGTTGGCGCCTCGCTAGTGGACACCTTCTTCGTTGGCCCCGCAGACGAAATCGGCCACGGCGGCGGCGTCGCGATCGACATAGGTGGGGATCTGCAGCCCGAGGGGGCCGATCGAGCCGGGTTTGCAACCCGTGGCGGCCTGGATGTCACCGTCGTCGGCAAGCCGAAGCGGATTCGCGACCCCCGGCAGCTTCTGAGCTTTGATCAGGTTCAGCTCATGATCGCCACGCAGGACCATGGCCACCAGCCTAGGGCTCTCTCTCTCGTGCTCCGGCTCGTCGTCCCGCGCGTCAGGCTCCGAGGCGCCCTGCACGATCAGGGTTTTCAGGCAGCGGGCTTCCGGGACCTTCAGGTAGGCGGCCACGTCCTCAATGGAGGTCTGATTCGGCGTCGCAACTTTTTCCAGCGCTTCCTTGGCCAACCGCCGCTCAGCGGGCGGCGCCGCAGCCGCCTTTTCGAGATTGGCCGCGTACTCACCGCCGGGCGCATAAGCGATCAGGTCCTCTCCCGAGTCGGCCAGAACGTGAAACTCGTGGGAGTTGGCTCCGCCGATATTGCCGGTATCGGCCTCTACCGCCCGGAAGTCCAGAGCCATGCGTTGCAGAATGCGGCCGTAGCAGTCGTACATCTCCTGATACGTGGCGTCGAAGCAGGCCTGATCCGCGTGAAAGGAATAGCCATCCTTCATGGTGAACTCGCGAGCCCGCATGACGCCGAATCGCGGGCGGATTTCATCACGAAACTTGGTCTGAATCTGATAGAAGTTGCAGGGCAGCTGTCGATAGCTGTGGATCTCTCGTCGGAATATGTCGGTAATCACTTCCTCGTGAGTGGGGCCAAGGCAGAAATCCCGATCGTGGCGGTCTTTCATTCTCAGCATTTCCGGGCCCATTTTCGACCAGCGCCCGGTTTCCTGCCACAGCTCTGCGGGTTGAACGATGGGCATCAGCATTTCCTGAGCGCCGCTCGCCTCCAGCTCTTCGCGGATGATGGTTTCCAGCTTGCGAATGACGCGCAGACCTAGCGGTAACCAGCTGTATAGACCGGATGCCACTTGCCGGATCAGCCCGGCGCGCAACATCAGGCGGTGGCTCGCGACGTCGGCATCTGCAGGACTTTCTTTCAGCGTGGGAATCAGAAGCTGGCTCTGGCGCATGGTTTCTTTCCTCGAGTTGGGAGCGCGGAGCGCGAACGGGCAGTGATGACAACAAAAAAAGGGCCGGCTGGCGAACCAGGCGGCCCTTCTGGCATGGCTTGGCTGAGCGTCAGCCGACCATGTCCTTGAGCCGCTTCAGCGCGGTAACGCGAACGCGGGTTGTTGCCGGTTTGGCCTTGATTACGATTTCCTCGCCGGTAGCCGGGTTGCGTCCCATCCGCTTCTTGGTCGCGGGGCGCTTTACGCGGCGGACCTTCAGCAGGCCGGGAAGGGTGAACTCACCTGCAGCACCGGATTTGATGTGCCGGTGGATGAGCGTATCCAACTCGTCCAGAACGGCTCCTACCTGCTTGCGGGAAAGTTCGGCACGTTCGGCAATCTCGTGCAAAATGGCCGTTTTCGTCATTTTGGATCGGATAGCCGTCGTCGACCGGGGAGCCGCCTTCTTCGCAGCTGCCTTCTTCTTGGCGGGTGCCTTTCTCTTAGCAGGCGCCTTTTTCCTGGCGGCCGCCTTCTTCTTGGCGGGTGCCTTTCTCTTGGCGGGTGCTTTCTTTTTAGCAGCTGCCTTCTTCTTGGCGGGCGCTTTGCGCTTTGCCGGAGCCTTACGTTTGGCTGGAGCTTTCTTGGTAGCCATTCATCGTTCCCTATGCAGTGGTTATTTAAACTGAGCAATTCCGCACTGGCCGCAAACCTTTAGTTTTACTGACCTTGGGGTTTCACTCAGTTCCTATTGAGAAACACCTACCGTTTTGCGGGATCTCAATAGCCGCGTTTTATAGCGGATAAGCCATTGTCAGGCAACAAAAAGTCAGCGAAATCACTGTATTTTTGCTGACTTTTTTAAGATCATGCGCGCCTCGCGATTGCCTCTCCGGCTTCGCGAGCGCACATTGATCCTCCTTTGGCTTGCTGGAGGACAATGGGAAAGGCTTCTGATTTCGGCTTCCGGGTCAGCTAAACGTCGAGTGAGAGTGGAACAATGCCAATCTACGAGTATCGGTGCGACAAGTGCGGACATGAGTTCGAAACCATCCAGAAGATCAGTGAATCACCTCTGGAAACATGCCCCGAATGCGCTGAAAACGCGCTCCGCAAGAAGGTTTCCGCGGCGGGTTTTCGCCTCAAGGGCGGCGGCTGGTACGAAACGGACTTCAAGAAAGGAAGCAAAAAGAACGTGTCCGGGGCCGAAAGCGCCGGTGAGGGCAGCGCCTCCGGTGGATCCGAAAGCGGAGCAGACGCAAAGAAAGCTTCCTCTGGCGATGGCGAAAGCAAGTCGAAGGACAGTTCGGGAAGCACGAAATCGTCAGCCTCCGAATAGGCGATCGGGAAGACATCATGCGCAGTCATTATTGTGGGGAGATCGAAGCCAGCCACGTAGGAGAACAGGTCGAACTCTGCGGTTGGGTGCACCGGCGTCGAGACCACGGTGGCGTCATATTTCTCGATATCCGCGACCGAACCGGCATTGTTCAGGTGGTGTACGACCCGGACACGGAAGACAGCTTTGCCATTGCCGACCGCGTTCGCAACGAGTTCGTACTGCGTATGAGCGGACGGGTCCGGCCCAGGCCGGAAGGTACCGTGAACCCGGATATGGCCACGGGAGAGGTGGAAGTTCTTGGCGCCACGCTGGAGATTCTCAACGCTTCGACAACGCCGCCTTTTCAGTTGGACGAGCATTCTGATGCCGGTGAAGATATTCGTCTGAAATACCGCTATCTCGATCTCCGACGACCGGAGATACAGCAGCGGCTGCAGATGCGGGCGCAGGTAACCGGCGCGGTCAGGCGCTATCTGGAAAATCAGGGCTACTGGGAGGTGGAAACCCCGACGCTGACCAAGGCAACTCCGGAAGGCGCCCGTGACTATCTGGTGCCAAGCCGCACGCACCCGGGACAGTTTTTTGCCCTGCCTCAGTCCCCGCAGGTTTTCAAACAGCTTCTCATGGTGTCCGGCGTCGACAAGTACTATCAGATTGCCCGTTGCTATCGGGATGAAGATCTCCGCCACGATCGCCAGCCCGAATTCACTCAGATTGATATTGAGGCTTCCTTCGTCACGGAGGAGGAGGTCCGATCGCTGACCGAGGGCATGCTTCGCAGCGTGTTCCATGAGGTTCTGGGCGTGACGCTGCCGGCATTCCCCGTCCTCACCTGGGAGGACGCGATGCGCCGCTTCGGCAGCGACAAGCCCGATCTGCGCAACCCCATGGAGCTCACAGACATCGCCGATCTGATGGGCGACGTGGAGTTCAAGGTTTTCAAGGGGCCGGCCAATGATCCCAAGGGCCGCGTGGTGGCCCTGCGCGCGCCCGGGGGTGGCAGCCTTTCCCGCAAAGTCATCGACGACTACACGGACTTCGTTGCGCGATACGGCGCCAAAGGCCTTGCCTATATAAAGGTTAACGACCTGGGCGCGGGCATGGACGGATTGCAATCGCCCATCATCAAGTTTCTGCCGGAGGCAGTGATCGACGAGGTACTGCAGAGGGTGGGCGCGGAAAACGGCGACCTGGTCTTCTTCGGCGCGGACAGAGCCTCTGTGGTTGCCGATGCGATGGGCGCACTGCGCAATGAGCTGGGACGTGATCTGAGCCTGATCAGCGGAGATTGGGCGCCCTGCTGGGTAACTACCTGGCCCATGTTCGAGGAAACCAGGGACGGCACCCTCGCACCGGCGCACCATCCGTTCACCCAACCGACCTGCAGCATCGAAGAGCTCATCGCCAGGCCCGAGCTTGCCCAGGCGGCGGCCTATGACGTGGTTCTCAACGGTTACGAGCTTGGCGGTGGATCGCTGCGGATACACCAGCGCGACGTGCAGAATGCGGTTTTCGAGGTGCTGGACATCGGGGATGAGGCAGAGCGGAAGTTCGGCTTTCTGCTGGAGGCGCTGCAGTTCGGATGTCCGCCTCACGGAGGGATTGCCCTGGGTATGGACCGGCTGGTGATGCTGATGTCCGGTACCCATGCCATACGGGATGTCATTGCCTTCCCCAAAACCCAGACTGCCGCCTGCCTCATGTCGGCGGCACCCAACGTGGTAGATGAGCAACAGCTGCGCGAGCTGCACATCAGGCTGCGCAAAGTAGACTGAACGCGAGGTATTGATGGCCGGACACAGCAAATGGGCCAATATCAAGCACAAGAAGGCCCGGCAGGACGCCAAACGTGGAAAGATCTATACCAAGCTCATCCGCGAGATAACGGTTGCGGCGCGTATGGGCGGTGGCGATCCGTCGGACAACCCTCGTCTGCGCCTGGCCGTCGACAAGGCGCTGGGTGCCAACATGCCCAAAGACACCATCGAGCGGGCCATTGCTCGCGGTGCCGGCGGCCTGGATGAAAGTAACGTCGAGGAGTTGACCTACGAGGGCTATGGGCCCGGCGGCGTTGCTATCCTCGTCGAGGTCATGACGGATAACCGCAACCGGACGGTTGCCGAGGTCCGCCACGCGTTCTCCAAGCACGCGGGCAACCTGGGTACGGACGGCTCGGTGGCTTATCTTTTCAACAAGCAGGGCGTCGTCAGCTTCGCCCCTGGCACTGACGAGGAGAAGGTCATGGAGATCGCGCTCGAGGCCGATGCAGAAGACATAGACGTCGACGAGGATCGGAGCATTTCCGTAATCACACGCTGGGAGCAGCTCGGTGACGTTGTTGACGCGCTGACCGCCGCCGGCCTTCCGCCCGACGACGCGGAGGTCAGCATGGTGCCAGCGACAACGGCCATCTGCGACCAGGAACAGGCCCAGTCGGTGCTGAAGCTGATCGACGTGCTGGAGGAGCTAGATGACGTGCAGAACGTCTACAGCAACGGAGAATTTCCCGACAGCGTTCTCCTGGACTGAGCTGCCTTGACGCAGCGGATACTGGGGATCGATCCCGGGTCACGGGTGACCGGGTACGGCCTGTTGGAAATCGCCACCCGCAGAAATGTACCGGCCGTCATGCTGACTGCCCATGCGTTTTCACCGGACAACCTTGTAAAAACCATTAAAGAAGGCGGCGCCGCCTACATCCCAAAAGAAGAAATCAGCCATATCGCCGAATATCTCATAGATGTATTGAAGGCCAAAGAAGAAGACCAAAATCCATGGGGCTCCTGGCAGGAACGATTGCCGTCTTCCTATTTTGAAAAACGCTGGGGCGCTGCCTGGAAAGATACGGACAAAGATTTCTGGGAAACGTTTAAAGCCGGGCTTAAATCAAGAAAATCCGGATCTGAGAAAAGTTAAAGACACAAAAATAATTATCAAGAAATTAAAAAGGATAAAAATGACTGAAAAAGTGTCGCAGGTAAAAGTGGCGGTGGTCCAGGCCTCGCCGGTACTGTTTGATCGTGATGCTACAGTAGAAAAAACATGCCGGCTGGTGCAGGAAACTGCCGGGAAAGGCGCAAAGCTCGTATTGTTCCCCGAGGCGTTCATCCCGGCCTACCCTAAAGGTCTGTCTTTTGGAACCGTCATCGGCAACCGAACTGATGCGGGCAGGCGGATTTTCCAGCGCTATTGGGAAAATGCCATCGACGTACCGGGGCCTGAGACAGAGATATTGGGCAAAGCCGCCCGGGATGCCGGCATTTATCTGGCCATCGGTGTGATTGAACGTGACAGCCAGTCCAGCCGGGGCACCCTGTTTTGTACCCTGCTGTATTTCGGACCGGACGGCCGACT
>CAMYJX010000015.1:24797-59576 GCA_947258825.1 uncultured Pseudomonadales bacterium | reverse complement strand
CAGGAAGGACATGCCCAGCAGGATATCGACAGGATAGTTACCTTCGATCACTGCGGCCTGAACATTGTGGGCCGTGATGCCGCCGACGGTGACCTGGTTGAGATTCATGAAACAGGAGCTGACCGTTCCCTGAGCAGTCTGGACGGTACCCGGCTGGCCCCTGCTGGCGCAGTCCAACCCCAAAGAGCGCGCGTGGCTGCCGCTCATGGCGACCACAGACGCGCCAGTATCCACCAGAAAGTTGACGAACTGGCTGTTGATCGCACCCCGAATGCGATATTGCCCGAAGTTGTCAGGCGATATGTCCACCCGCTGACGATCCACCGGCTTGAAGGCGCTGGAAACCTGGCTGGACAGGGTCAGCGTGTATTCCTCACCCTGATAGCGAACCCGGGCGCTTTGAGCGTCTGCTGCCAGCAGCGTCACGCCCTCACGGGAGGTCTCGCCAACCTTCAGCATCTGCTGCTGACCCGCGGCGCGGACCATGGCCCGATCTTTGAAAAGCGCCAGCACCTCTACCGGTGCCAGCGACCAGGCGCTGGCAGCGAGCAGCAGCAGCGCTAACGAAAACCATCTTGCAATCATGACGGATTCGCGCTCGATTCCTTCTTCTGTTGGCTGTCAGTCTAATGCCTGGCCGGGGCAGCCAGCTAATCGATCAGCCGTAACGAGACCTGAAGCACGGCGGCAGCGAGACCTCCGGCAACCACATCGTCCAGCATGACGCCCAGAGCGCCCGGCGTCCTGCGCTCCGCGAGCCGCACCGGTCCCGGTTTCCAGATGTCGAACAGTCGGAACAGGGCGAAGCCCAGCACGGCCGGCAGCACGGCGGCCGGAGCAGCCAGCAGCGCAAGCCAAAGGCCAACGAACTCGTCGACCACGATGCCAGGATCATCACCGACCCCGTAGCGCCGGCCCACCCGGCCAACGAGCCAGGTCCCAAGGAGCAGGGTGAAGGCGATGACCGCCAGCTGAACGGGCCAGGCCAGGCCCGCCAGAAATAGCCACCAGATCAGCAGCGCCACCAGGCTGCCCCAGGTGCCCGGCGCGCGTGGCGCAAAACCACTGCCGAACCCGGTCACCAGCAGGACTTCGGGATCTTTCCAGTGCTGGAGGGTCAGCCTGACGGCCCCACGTTCATGTGCCGGGTTCACAGCGCGAAGTGCTGATAGCCAGACGGGTCGGCTGCCTTGCCATCCAGCCGAATGCCCGGTTTCGCCACCACCCGCCCGACACGGTGCAGGGCAACGTCCAGCGGCGGCGGGGCCGTCGCCATGGTGAAGCAGAGCTCGTAGTCGTCGCCGCCGGAAAGCGCCTGTGTCAGGGTCGCGCCGGTTGCCACCGGAATTGCCGGCGCTTCGAGGTCGAAGCCCACCCCGCTGCGCTCGCCGATATGGGACAGGTCCTGCAGCAGGCCATCGGAAAGATCGATGGCGCTGCTGGCCAGACCCAGCAGACGCACGCCCTCGGAGAGGCGTGCCCTGGGACGGAAATAGCGATGGGACAGCACATCCAGATCGCCGGACGACTGACAGCCGGCCAGGTCGCCGCGCGCTACCGCGGCCGCTGCACCGCCGAGATGGCCGGTGACGAAAACGTCATCGCCGACGCGGGCGCCGGCGCGGGTGAGCGCCTGGCCCGTTGGCGCGAAGCCGTGCACGCTTACGGTCATGGCCAGTGGCCCGGCGGCTATATTTCCGCCGACTACCGCCAGCCCCAGCTGGTCCGCGGCTTCCGCCATCCCTCGAGCGAGCTCGGCCACCCAGTCGGCGTCGCCCTCCGGCAGGTTCAAGGCCACCAGAATGAAGCCGCCGGCGGCACCCATGGCCGCCAGATCCGAGGCGCTGACCATGATGGCGCGATAGCCGATGAGCGACGGCCCAGCCGCGGCCGGGAAATGCACATCGGCGACCAGCGCGTCGATGGAAGACACCAGCTCCATTCCCGGGGGCGTGGCGGTGACCGCCGCATCATCGCCAGGACCAATACGTACGCACGCGCCCGCAGCAGCTTCGCCCAGCGCCGCTACGATCCGGTCTATGAGCAGAAACTCTTTCACGCGCCCGATCGCTCCAGCGGGCGCAGCTCCGCCGCAAGCTTGTCCAGCACGCCGTTGACATACTTAAAGCTGCCTTCGGCGCCAAAGGTTCGCGCCAGCTCAACATACTCGTCAATCACCACACGAAACGGCACGTCGATCCTGTGCTTGAGCTCATAGGCACCCAGGCGCAGCAGGGCAAGCTCCACTATATCGAGGTCATCGAGTTTGCGATCCAGCAGCGGGGCCAGCAGCGCATCGAGCTCGTCGCTGCCCACGGTGACCCCCCGCAGCAGCGCCGTGAAGAAATCGCTATCGACCTTTTTCAGCGCTCCGCTGTCGAGAAATTCCTTTTCGACGGCAAACGCGTCCGCTGACGTTATCTGCCACTGATAGACGGCCTGCACCAGCGCGCGACGGGCGCGCCGACGATCCCAGACGTTGGACGCTGTCATAGCGGCTGGCCTCGCAGCCCGAGCGGCGCGGTCAAAAGTTGGCTCATCAACGATCTCTAAGATTCTGGCAGCAGGCGCAGTCGAAGGTCATCACCGATCTGCACGAAGTCGCGTATTGTAGCGCCAACGGCTTCGCCCATCGCGATCAGCGGCAGCTGAGCCAGGGGACGGGCGTCGCTTCCCAGCAGCTTGGGCGCAACGTAGAGCAGCAGCTCATCCCAGAGCCCGGCGGCGAGGAAGGCGCCAACCAGCGTCGGCCCCGCCTCCACCAGCACCTCGTTGCAGCCACGGGCGGCAAGCTCAGCGAGCAGCCCGCTCAGATCTACCGGACCCTGGCCGAAGGCCATGTGCTCCACCCCGGCGACGACAGGTTCAACGCCGGCGCCGTGGGCCAGCAGCACCGGGCCACCCGTATTCAGCAATGCGGCATCCGCCGGCACGCGCAGACCGGTGTCGGTCACCACGCGCAAGGGCTGGCGAATGTCTCCCTGCACGGCAAACCTTGCGTCACGTACCGTGAGCTGCGGATCGTCGGTCAGCACGGTGCCGCTGCCGGTGATGATGGCGCAGCTGCGCGCGCGCCAGTACTGCACGTCCGCCCGGGCTTCCGGTCCGGTGATCCAGCGGCTCTCGCCGGAAGCCATCGCGGTTCGACCGTCAAGAGACGCCGCCACTTTGATCCGCACCAACGGTCGCTGGCGCCGAATTCGCGAGGCATAGCCGGCATTGATGTCCTGGGCTTCCGGCAGCTCACGAAGCTCCGTATCGATACCGGCCTGGCGCAACTGCGCCAGCCCGGCGCCGGCAACCTGCGGGTGCGGGTCCCGCATCGCCACCACCACCCGACGCACGTTGGCCGCAACCAGGGCTTCAGAGCAGGGCGGCGTGCGACCGTGAAAAGCGCAGGGTTCGAGGCTGACGTATACGGTGGCGCCGGCAACGTCTCTGCCCGCGTCGGCAATGGCGTTTATCTCCGCGTGGCCTTCGCCGGCGCGGATATGGGCGCCGCGCCCGATAACCCGACCCTCGCGAACGATGAGGCAACCGACCCGGGGATTCGGCGTGCAGGAGTAGAGCCCTCCGGCTGCCAGCTCCACGGCTGCACGCAGGTACATGAGATCTGAGTCCTGGATCATTCGAGCCTCTTCCAGATCAGCGCTGGCGCGAGCCGGCGTCAGTTGGACTCGTCGGTGCGGGTCAGGTTTTGAATTTCCTTCTGAAACTCGCTGACGTCCTGAAAATCACGATAGACCGAAGCAAATCGCACATAGGCGACGCCGTCCATTTCGCGCAGCTCGTTCATGACCTCCTCACCCACCCGCAACGAAGGCAACTCGCGCTCTCCGGTGGAGCGCAGCCGATGCATGATGCGATTCAGGCTGCTCTCGATCTCTTCGACGCTGACCGGCCGCTTTTCCAACGCCCGCTGCAGACCACGGCGCAGCTTCTCCTCGTCAAAGGGTTCCCGGGTACCGTCCCGCTTCACCAGCCGGGGCATCACCAGCTCAGCGGTTTCAAAGGTGGTAAAACGCTCGCCGCAGGTCTGGCATTCCCGACGCCGCCGCACCGAGTCCCCTTCCGCAACCAGCCGGGAGTCGATGACCTTGGTGTCATCGGCGCCGCAGAAAGGGCAATGCACTTCGGCTTACCGCAGCTGTCAGGCCGCGTTGGCCTGATAGACCGGGTAGCGTCCGCACAGCTCGACCACCCGCTGCCGCACCGACTCGATCATGTTGTCGTTCTCGATGTCGTCCAGCACATCGCACATCCAGGCGGTCAGGGTCTCGCACTCGCCCTCCTTGAAGCCACGGGTGGTCACCGCCGGCGTACCGATGCGCAACCCGCTGGTGACGAAGGGCGAGCGGGGATCGTTGGGCACCGCGTTCTTGTTCACGGTGATATTGGCCCGTCCCAGGGCGGCATCCGCGTCCTTACCGGTAACGCCTTTGTCGATGAGGTCGAGCAGAAACAGATGGTTGTCGGTGCCCCCGGAAACCACGTTGTAACCGCGGGTCTGAAACCCCTTGGCCATGGTCTGAGCGTTGGTGATCACCTGCTGCTGGTAGGCGCGAAAAGCGTCGCCGGCAGCTTCCTTGAAGCACACGGCCTTTGCTGCGATAACGTGCATCAGCGGCCCACCCTGAGAGCCGGGGAACAGGGCGGAGTTCAGCTTCTTCTCGATCTCGGGGTTTTCCTTGGCGAGGATGATGCCGCCCCGCGGTCCGCGCAGGGTTTTATGCGTCGTGGACGTGGTGACGTCGGCAATGGGCACGGGGTTCGGATACAGACCGGCAGCCACGAGACCGGCAACATGCGCCATATCAACCAGCAGATAGGCGCCAACCGAGTCTGCTATGTCGCGGAATTTCTGCCAATCCAGCGTTCGTGAGTAGGCCGAGAATCCGCCAATGATCATGCGCGGTTTGTGCGCTTCCGCCAGCGCGGCCACTTCGTCGTAATCCACCTCGCCGGTGTCGTTGTTCAAACCGTACTGCACGGGGTGATAGATCTTTCCGGAGAAATTGGGCGCCGCGCCGTGGGTGAGGTGCCCGCCGGCATCCAGACTCATGCCCAGTATGGTGTCTCCGGGTTTCAGCAGCGCCAGGAAGGCGGCGGCGTTGGCCTGGGATCCAGAGTGGGGCTGCACGTTGGCGTAGTGCGCGCCAAACAGGGCCTTGACCCGGTCGATGGCCAGCACTTCCACCTGATCCACGTACTCACAGCCGCCGTAGTAGCGCTTGTGCGGATACCCCTCGGCGTACTTGTTGGTCAGCACGCTGCCCTGGGCTTCCATCACCCGGGGGCTGGCATAGTTCTCCGACGCGATGAGCTCGATGTGCTCTTCCTGGCGTCTGTTTTCCTCGCCGATGGCGTGGGCAACCTCGTCATCGAAACCGGCAATCGTAAGGTCTTGTGCAAACATCCGTTCCCACCGTGGTCGTTAGCTGCTGGAATGCCCGCATTGTAGCTCAGACGCGAGGGTGGCCGTATGCGAAAAAGGCTCATCCACAGCTTGAGTCGCCTGCAACAGCGGCCGGGCGGCGCGCAACGCGCGGTGGGGATTGAACAACCGCAAAATGCCCTGTAGCGTGCGCATCCCATCCGGCTTCAGACGAGGATCAACATCTCCGTGGCGCAATACGTTTACACCATGCAGGGCGTTTCCAAGATCGTACCGCCGAAACGGGTGATTCTTGAAAACATCTCGCTGTCCTTCTTTCCCGGCGCAAAGATAGGCGTGCTGGGCCTCAACGGCTCCGGCAAATCGTCGCTGCTGCGCATCATGGCCGGCGAGGACACCGAATTCGAGGGCGAAGCCCGGGCTCAGAAAGGCATCAAGGTCGGCTATCTCGCCCAGGAGCCGCAGCTGGACGACAGCCTGAACGTGCGCAGCGCCGTCGAGCAGGGCCTGGGGGAAACCATGGCGCTGCTCAGCGAGTTCAACACCATATCCGATCGGTTCGCCGAGCCCATGAGCGACGACGAGATGAACGACCTGATCGAGCGCCAGGGCGAGCTGCAGACCCAGATCGACGCGGCCAACGGCTGGGACGCGGATCGGCAACTGGAGATCGCCGCTGACGCCTTGCGCTTGCCCCCCTGGGACGCCGAGGTGGCTACGCTGTCAGGAGGTGAGCGACGCCGGGTAGCGCTATGCGCGCTGCTGCTGTCCAACCCGGACATGCTGTTGCTGGATGAGCCGACGAACCACCTGGACGCCGAAAGCGTGGCCTGGCTGGAGCGTTTCCTTGCCGAGTATCCGGGTACCGTGGTCGCGGTAACCCACGACCGGTATTTTCTCGACAACGTGGCCGGCTGGATTCTGGAGCTGGACCGCGGCCGCGGCATTCCTTTCGAAGGCAACTACAGCGCCTGGCTGGAGAACAAAGAAAATCGCCTGGAGCAGGAGGCGTCTCAGGAGAAGGCTCGGCAGCGCGCCATGAAAGCGGAATTGGAATGGGTGCGGGCCAACCCCAAGGGCCGACAGGCGAAGAGCAAGTCGCGCCTGCAGCGTTTCGAGGAGCTTTCCTCCAAGGACTTTCAGACCCGCAACGAGACCTCCGAGCTGTACATACCGCCCGGAGAACGGCTGGGCGAGAAAGTAATCGACGTGCACCATCTGAGCAAAGGCTTCGGCGATCGGCTGCTGATCGACGATTTAGACTGCAGCATCCCGCGCGGCGCCATCGTCGGCATCATCGGTGGCAACGGCGCCGGCAAATCCACCTTCTTCCGCATGCTGACTAACCAGGAGCAGCCGGATAGCGGGTCGGTGGAGCTGGGCGACACGGTTGATATAGCCTACGTGGATCAGAGTCGGGACAGCCTGGCTGGCGAAAAAACCGTGTGGGAAGAGATCTCCGACGGCCAGGACATCATCAGGGTTGGTAAGTACGAAATTCCTTCCAGAGGCTACGTATCTCGCTTTAACTTCAAAGGACCCGATCAGCAGAAGCACGTGGGCCAGCTGTCCGGCGGCGAGCGCAACCGGGTGCACCTGGCAAAGCTGCTGCGCCGCGGGGCCAACGTGCTGCTGCTGGATGAGCCCACCAACGATCTGGATGTGGAAACCCTGCGGGCGCTGGAGGAAGCGCTGCTGAACTTCCCGGGCAGCGTTCTGGTGATCTCCCACGATCGCTGGTTCCTGGATCGCATCGCCACGCACATTCTGGCGTTCGAGGGCGACTCACACGCGGAGTGGTTCGACGGAAATTTCTCCGAATACGAGACCGACCACAAAAGACGCCTGGCCGCCGACGGCGTCGACAGCACACCTAAACGCATAAAGTACAAACCGCTGACCCGATAGGAGTTTCGGATCAGTTGATCCGCGTTCTCGCAGCGCCCCCACACCCGAAAGGGAATGTCTGGGCCTCGCTCCGCCGCTCCGCATTCTCGCAGTGCTACCACACCGGAAAGGGAATGCCTGGGCCTCGCTCCGCCGCTCCGCGTTCTCGCAGAGCTACCACACCGGAAAAGGAATGTCTGGGCCTCGCTCCGCCGCTCCGCGGTTCCCTCAGTCACGGACCCTGCCCCGCCTGAAAGCGGGTCAGTTCCGCTCCATCGGCGTCACTTCACGGCCCTGACATTCCCTTTCCGGTGTGGGGCTGTGCCAGCGGCTGATCACCGTCCATCGTGTCTTACAAACAAGCGGAAACGATTGGCGGAATCTGCGCCGGGCACGCCAAGGCGAATGCTGCCCAAGCCGCTGACACGGTAGGGACCTGGAAGCAGGCTCGACCCCGGCTCAACGCAGAATGCCGGGGCCGTGGAGCGACGCCGAGGAGGGTGAGTTGACCTGCCCGCAGGGCGGGGCAAAGCGCCTGACGAGGGCAGCGCGGAGCGCTACCACACCGGAAAGGGAACGCCGGGGCCTCGCTCCGCCGCTCCGCGGTTCCCTCAGTCACGGACCCTGCCCCGCCTGAAAGCGGGTCAGTTCCGCTCCATCGGCGTCGCTCCACGGCCCTGACATTCCCTTTCCGGTGCGGGGCTGGGCCAGCGTTTACCAACCGCACATCGAAGCTGACAACCCAGCCGAGCCAACGGGCGGCATCTGCGCCAGGAACGCCGAGGCGAATGCAGCCCAGGCCGCTGACACGGTCGGCACCTGGAAGCTGGCTCGATCCCGGCTCGACGGAGAATGCCGGGGCCGTGGAGCGACGCCGAGGAGGGTGAGTTGACCTGCCCGCAGGGCGGGGCAAAGCGCCTGACGAGGGTAGCGCGGAGCGCCGGAGCGAGGCCCGGCATTCTCCGTCGAGCCGGGGTCGAGCCGGGGTCAATCTGGATCCGAGCCGAGGGCGCGCCGGTTAAGCCGTCACCTTTCTTCAGCCCCTCAGAGTGATTCCAGCACGTCCAGGGCGCCGGACAGGCTCTTCACGCCGTGCACGGTCATGCCCTGCAGCACCGACTTGGGCTGATTCGAGAAGGGCACGATGGCCTGCTTGAAGCCGTGTTTTTTTGCCTCGGTCAGGCGTTGCTGGCCGTTGGCTACCGGGCGCACCTCGCCGGTAAGGCCCAGCTCGCCGAAGGCGATCAGGTCTCTGGGCAGCGCACGGTTCCTGAACGACGACAGCACGGCCAGAAGTGCCGCCAGATCGGCACCGGTTTCTGAGATGCGCACGCCGCCCACCACGTTGGCAAAGACGTCCTGGTCGGCCAGGGTGATCCCGCAGTGGCGATGCAGAACGGCAAGGTGCATGGCCAGCCGCTGCTGATCCATGCCAACGGCCACCCGCTTCGGGTAGCCGGACTGCACGCCGTCCACCAGGGCCTGCAGCTCAACCAGCAGCGGCCGGGTGCCTTCCCAGGTAACGGTTACAACGCTGCCCGGGGAATCCAGCTCGCCACGCTGCAGGAATATGGCAGAGGGGTTGGCAACCTCTTTCATGCCCTGCTCCGTCATGGCGAAAACGCCCAGCTCGTTGACCTCGCCAAAACGGTTCTTGATGCCACGCAGGGTCCGGTAGCGGCTGCCGGCGGGGCTGTCCAGCATCATGAAACAGTCGATCATGTGCTCCAGCACCTTGGGGCCGGCCAGGCTGCCTTCCTTGGTGACGTGACCCACCAGAATCACCACGGTGCCCGTCTGCTTGGCAAGTCGAGTAAAGAAGGCGGCCGTCTCCCGCACCTGGGAAACGCTGCCGGGAGTGCTCTCTACGGATTCCAGCTGCATGACCTGGATGGAATCCAGCACCACGACGCTGGGGTTGTGCGCGCCTATCAGCCTCGCCACCGCCTCCCCGCGCGTCTCCGAAGCCACCTGCAGCCGCTCCGCGGGCAACGCCAGGCGCTGCGCTCGAAGGGCCAGCTGATGCAGAGATTCCTCGCCGGTGACGTAAAGGACCTCGGCGCCGTCCGCGAGATGGGTGCACATCTGCAGCAACAGCGTGCTCTTGCCGGCGCCGGGATCGCCGCCCATGAGCACCACCGAGCCAGGAACCAGCCCGCCACCCAGCACGCGGTCCAGCTCGGAAAAACCGCTGGGCAGCCGCGGCGCTTCTTGCGCCTCCACCTCCGAAAGGCGTTTCACCTGCGCGTCCGCGCCGGCGTAACCCAGCGCCGGCTCGGCGATGGGCCCGACGCTGACCCGGGACAGGGAATTCCAGGCGCTGCAGGTCGCGCACTGACCCTGCCACTTCATGTGCTCAGCGCCACAGTCGCTGCAGACAAAGGCGGTCTTCGGTTTGCTTCGGGGCTTGCTTCGGGGCAAGGGCAGCTACTCGAAAGGGGGCGAGAAGCTGTCGTAGCGATCGTCGGCGAGATTCTCGAACTTGGTGAGGTTGCCGATGAACGCCAGACGTACCGAACCGATGGGGCCGTTGCGCTGCTTGCCGATGATGATCTCTGCGGTGCCCTTATCCGGCGATTCCGGGTTGTAAACCTCGTCCCGGTAAATGAACAGGATAACGTCAGCATCCTGCTCGATCGCCCCGGATTCCCGCAGGTCCGCCATCAGCGGCCGTTTGTCCTGACGCTGCTCGAGGCTTCGGTTGAGCTGAGACAGCGCGACCAGGGGGCAGCGCATTTCCTTGGCAATCGCCTTCAGGGAGCGTGAAATCTCGGAGATCTCGTTGGTGCGGTTCTCCGGCTTGCCGGTGCCCCGCATGAGCTGCAGGTAGTCCACAACGATGAGGCCAAGCCCACCGCTCTCTCTGGCAACCCGGCGCGCCCTGGTACGCAGCTCGTTGGGCGTGATGGCAGGCGTATCGTCGATGAACAGATCTTTGTCCTTCAGCTGGCTCACCGCGGAGGTGAAACGGGGCCAGTCGTCCTCATGCATGTCGCCGGTACGCAAGCGGGTTTGGTCAATGCGGCCCAACGAAGACAGCAACCGCATGACCAGCTGCTCGGCGGGCATCTCGAGGCTGAATACCAGCACGGCGCCCTGATCTTCCATGACCGCATGTTCCACCACGTTCATGGCAAAGGCGGTCTTGCCCATGGAAGGACGACCGGCAACGATGATCATATCCGAGGGTTGAAGGCCAGCCGTCTTCTTGTCGAGGTCATCGAACCCGGTAGCGACGCCGGTAACCGGGTTGCGAGTGGTATAGAGCCGCTCGATGCGTTCCACTGCCGCGGAAAGCAGCGGCACCACCTTCTGGGGGCCACCTTCCTTCAAACGGCCCTCAGCGATGCGGAACACTTCCTGCTCGGCAATATCCAGCAGCTCATCGCTCGGCCGCCCCTGGGGCGCGAATGCCGACTCGGCAATGCGGTTGGCAGCGCCAATGAGCTGCCGAAGCGTGGAGTGCTCACGCACGATGTGCGCATAGGCCACAACGTTGCTGGCGCCCGGCGTACCTTCCGCCAGCTCGCCAAGGTAAGCCAGGCCGCCGGCCTTATCCTGAAGCCCTTTGGAAAACAGCCGCTCCGATAGCGTAACCGCGTCCAGGGGTTGATCTTCCGCCGACAGGTCGATCATGGCTTCGAAGATGATCTGGTGCGCGGGCCGATAGAAATCCTGAGCTGAAAGTACTTCAGCCACATCGAACCAGGCATCGTTGTTGAGCATGAGCCCGCCCAGCACGGACTGCTCCGCTTCCACCGAATGCGGCGGCAGTTTCAACGAGGCACGTGCTGGAGTAACCGCAGGTGGGGCAGAGACGAACGACGCCTCCGGAGGCGGATCATCGCTGTCGGCAACATCAGTTAGGGTGTCGGACATGACCGTTCAAGCAAGCGGAGCAGACGGCAACAGACTGGAATCTCGGGCCGGGTATTGCAAGCACAAAGTGCCTACTAACGAGCCAGCCCAATGCCAGCGATCGCCGCCCCCTCCAGTTCGGAACCGGATCAACCGACTTTACGCTTCCTACTCGCCTACCACCGCAACCCGGATGGAAACCGTCACGCTGGAATGGAGCTGCAGATCGATGTCGAACTCGCCCAGCTCACGAATCACGCCTTCGGGAAGCCGTACTTCACTCTTCTCCACCGGCTGGCCCTGAGCGCTGACGGCGTCCGCGATGTCCTGGGTGCCTACGGAGCCGTAGAGCTTGCCTTCCTCACCGGCCTTGACGACCAGGGTAATGGCCATGTCTTCAAGCCCCGCGGCACGCTCCTGGGCCTGGGCCAGCTTCTGGTCGGCCTCGCGCTCCAGCTCTGCACGGCGCTGCTCGAAAACGGCTCGATTCTCGGCGGAGGCTCGCACGGCCTTACCTTGGGGAATGAGAAAGTTACGGGCAAACCCGGAGCGTACGGTCACCTCTTCCCCGAGATCTCCCAGGTTGCCGATCCGGTCCAGCAGAATAACGTTCATATCGGTCTCCTGGATTTACTTGTGCTGGTCGGTGTAGGGCAGAAGGCCCAGATAACGCGCGCGCTTGACCTCCAGGGCCAGCTGGCGCTGCTGCCGCGCGGTGGTACCGGTAATGCGGCTGGGGACGATCTTCCCGGTCTCTCCGACGTACTGCCTGAGGAGCTCGAGATTCTTGTAGTCTATCTCGCTGCCAGGCGCATCCAGGCGGGCAAACTTTTTGCGTCCGAATCGTCTGCTCATGATGTCTCCTCCTGTTTCGAAGCCTCGGCCGACGCGTCTGACGCCTGGTCTTTCGCGGGGGCCGCTGCTTCATCGCCACCGGCTGCGCTCGCCTCCGGGCTGCGACGGGGCTGCTCCTGCTCGCGACGTTGATCGCGCTCCCTTTCCTTCTCTTTCTCTTTCAGCTCTTCCTCATAGATGCGGGAATTGCCGGTGACGGCTTCCTTACGCTTGACGATCAGATTGCGGATAACCGCGTCGTTGAAACGGAAAGCGCTCTCGAGCTCGCTCAGGGCGTCCCTGTCGACCTCGATGTTCATCAGCAGAAAGTGGGCTTTGTGAATTTTCGCAATGGGGAAGGTCAGCTGGCGACGACCCCAGTCTTCTTTGCGGTGGACACGACCACCGCCGCGCTCGACCAGCGCTTCGTAGCGCTCAACCATGCCAGGCACCTGATCGCTCTGATCGGGGTGCACGAGAAAAACGACCTCATAGTGTCGCATGACGACTCCTCCTTCCGGTGTAACCGCCTCCGCTCACGGGTCCTGCTCAATAAACGCCAAAGCGCGAATTTCGAAGAGCGAGGGCGCCGGGCGTGAGGCAAGGGGGCTATTTCAGGGAGGCGCAGTTTAGGGACGAACCACGCGCCATGCAAGCCGATTATTAGCCGGGAACCGCCTCAGAGCCCGCGCTGGCGGACCGCCTCAAACAGCAGAATACCGGCGGCAACCGAGACGTTGAGGCTCTGCACAGAGCCTCGCATGGGCAACCTGACCAGCTGGTCGCAGGTTTTGCGGGTCAGGGCGCGCATGCCCTCCCCTTCTCCACCCAGCACGATGGCGCAGTTGCCGGCAACATCCGCTTGCGTCCAGCTGTCCACCGCGTCGGCCGCGCTGCCCACCACCCAGATACCCTGGTCCTTGAGCCACTCCAGCCGGCGGGCAAGGTTCGCCACCTCCACCAGCAGCAGATCCTCGGCCCCGCCCGCAGCGGTTTTGAGCGCGGCCGCGTTTAGGGGCGCGCTGCGCCGACGGGGCAGCAGCACGGCGTCCACACCGGCCGCGTTGGCACTGCGCAGACAAGCGCCCAGGTTCCGGGGATCTGATACGCCATCGAGGACAAGAAACAGCACCGGACGCGTCATGGTCGGCCAACGTGCCTCCAGGTCCTTTTCGTCGGACAGCGCCAGATCGTGACAGTCTGCCAGCACCCCCTGGTGGCTTCCTTCGGCCCGACGGTCGAGCCAGCGTTTATCCGCCGCTTCTACCCGAATACCCCGGGCACGGGCCGCTTCCACCAGCGCGCCCATGCGCTGATCGCGCCGTCCCCGCTGAACGTAGAGCGCACGAAGCCGCTCCGGTGATCGCTCAAGAAGCGCCGTCACGGCGTGCAGCCCGAAGACGTAGCTCATGAGCGGCGGCCGGGTTTACCTTTTGCCCGCGAGCCGGCGCCCCTGCCTGGGCGCTTAGCTTTACCTTTGCCGCGCCTTCCTCCACCTGCACCAGCCTTACTAACCAGCGCGAGATCGACCTTGCCTACCGCCGGTTGGACCTCCACCAGCTGCACCTGCAGCTCGTCGCCGATGCCGAAACGCCGCCCCGAACGGTCGCCAACCAGCGTCAGGCTCTCGGGCACGAAGCGGAAATAATCCTCGCCCAGCTCGGAAATGTGCAGCAGGCCCTGCACATAGAATCCGGAGAGCTCCACAAACAGGCCGAAATCGGTCACGCCCATCACCACGCCCTGCAGCACCTCGCCCACGTGACGCGCGATGTATTCACACTTCAACCAGCCGTCCACCCCCCAGGAGACCGCCTCTGCCCGACGCTCCGCCATGGAGATGTGCTCGCCAGTAGTGACCAGCCAGTCGAACGCCTGCCTGGCGGCACCCCCATGCAGCACCTCCTTGATGGCCCGATGAACCACCAGGTCCGCGTAGCGCCGGATGGGCGAAGTGAAATGCATGTAATGGTTCAGCGCCAACCCGAAGTGGCCCTTGTTCTCCGGGCTGTATACCGCCTGGTTCATGGATCGCAGGGTCAGCATCTCGAAAATCCATCGGTCCGGTCGCTGTCCCAGCTGGGCGAGCGCCGTCTGCAGCACTTTCGGAACCATCTCGCCCCTGGCCAATCGGACGCCCGCGAACGCCAGCGCCTGACGCAGCTGCTCGGTTTTGGCGCTGTCCGGTGGCTCATGCACCCGATACATACCCGAGCGGTCGGCGTTCTCCAGAAACTCTGCCGCGCAGACGTTGGCGGCGATCATGGCCTCTTCGATGAGTCGATGCGCATCCAGCCGAGTGACCGGATGGATGGCTCGAACCTGCCCGTCTTTCAGCTCCAGCACCGCCTCGTGGGTATCGAAATCTAGGGCGCCGCGACCCTCACGAGCGTCGCGGAAGCGGTGGAACACCGCCTGCAGCTGGCGCAGTGAATCCTGAACCGGGGCTTCCACGTCCAGCGCGCCGGATTCGAGAAACTCCTGCACCCGGGTGTAGGTCAGCCGTTGCCAGGAGCGGATGACGGCTTCATAAAAATCGAACCTCGAAACCAGGCCGCCGTCGCTGACCTGCATATCGCAGACCATCGCCAGCCTGGGTTCCTCGGGGCGCAGAGAGCACAGGCCATTGGAGAGCGCCTCCGGCAGCATGGGAACGACCCGGTCCGGAAGATACACCGAGGTGCCTCGCTCCCACGCGCAGAGATCCAGCATGCTGCCGGGTTTAACGTAGTGAGCCACGTCGGCAATGGCCACGACCAGACGCCAGCCACTTCCCTGGCGCTCGGCGTAGACGGCGTCGTCGAAGTCCCGGGCGGTCTCGCCATCGATGGTAACCAGCGGCAGATGGATCAAAGAAATTCGATCACGATAGCGGCCCGGCTGAACCTGCCTGGGCAGGCGGCCGGCTGCGCTTTCGACACCTTCGGGCCACTCCACGGGCACCCCGTGGCTGGCCAGCAGCGTCTCGGCGGCATGCGCGGCCCCTGCCCGGCTGGAAACCACATGGGTGACGACCCCCACCAGGCCCCGACGGTCTTCGCCGGTAATCCGCACCGCAACGGTATTGCCGTCCTCGCCCTCGGCAGGAGTCTCAGTCAGGCTTATCCGGCCCCGGTACTCGGGGGAAAGCGACTCCACATGCGGATACCGACCGAAATACTTGAGCTCTCCAACTACCGGTTGAGATGAGTATTCGATGACCCGCAGCACCCTGGCAGAGTCCTCATGAACGGCGGCTTCCACCCGGTCCCCGGGCCGCAGCCGAAATGCCCGGGTTCTTTCCACGGGAACGCCAGCGAAGGTCAGCCCGCGACGCGTACCCGCGAGCACGCCTTCCGTGCCGTCGACGCTGGACGGGTGGTAATGGCCCTGATGATCCTCCACGAGCTCGCCGCTGCGCAGCATGCCGCGCACCAGCATGCGCAGGGACTTACGACTGCCGGGGCTGACGCTTTCCGTGATAGCCACCAGCTCCCGCCAGCCGACGGGCGCCGGCTCGCGCGCCAGCAGCTCCAGCAATCCCGAGGCGCCGAGCCGGGAAGCCTGCCCGGCAGGGGAGGTGTTTTTCTGATCGGAAATTTTACGTCGAGCCAAGTTTGACAACACCCATTTGACAAAACCCAGGGCGGTTCAGTACATTTCGCGCCCCGCTTCGTGCCGAGGTGGTGAAATTGGTAGACACGCTAGCTTCAGGTGCTAGTGGGGGCAACCCCGTGGAGGTTCAAGTCCTCTCCTCGGCACCAACTTTCCCGCAGCATCCAGCCGATATCCGGCGGAAACACGTCGACGCAGGCTAACACAGACGCGTATTGGCTATCATATTGTCCACCCCCGCGCCCGAAATCATCGCGCTGCGCTGCAATCGGCTCCAGCTGGAACTCGTGCCGGAAGCGGGTGGCAGCGTCGCCAGCTTCAGCCTCGATGAGCAGCCGCTGTTTCGCCTCTGTTCGGCAACGGCCAGGCAAGGGGGCGAACCGCTGGCACTGGCAGGTTTTCCCATGCTGCCCTTCGCCAGCCGAATAATCGGCAACGAATTCGAGTGGCAGAACAGCAACATCACGCTGGCGCCCAACGTGCCCGGTGAGCCCTTCGCCATCCACGGCCAGGGCTGGCGGCGAGCCTGGCACCTGGTGTCAGCATCGCCGCGCCGCTGCGAGCTCACCCTGGATCACCCCTCTGACTGCTCGGCGGAAGATACCGGGGATGGCTGGCCCTGGCACTACCGGGCGGATCTGGCCTTCGAGCTCACCGAATCGGCATTGCGCCTGTCCATGGCACTGACCAATCTGTCGGCCAGCGACATGCCCGCTGGCCTGGGCTGGCATCCTTACATTTATCGAGGCGACGCCAGGCTGACCGTGCGAACCGAAGGAAGAATCCGCGGCGCCGGAGACCCGGCCGGTGGCCGGCGGATCCCGCACCGGGGTTTTTCGTCGGCCACCATCGCGGATCTCGATGTGGACCACGGCTTCTACGGCTGGAACGGCACGGCAGAGATCTACTGGCCAGCTCGGGGCGTCAGCCTCAGCATCACCGCTCAGCCGCCGCTGGATTTTCTGGTGATCTACACCCCACCGGGTGAGAACTACTTCTGCATCGAGCCCGTCAGCAACCTTCCAGATGCTGCAAACTGGCAGGATGCTCTGTCTAATGGATGGCGCGCCATCCAACCCGGCGAAACTCTCCGGGCGACCATCGAGATTCAAGTACGCGGGTGACTACGGCCAACTCAGGCCACGACCCGTGCAGACCCGCTCAATTCAGGAGCGTAGCACCACGGTACGGCCCAGACTCTCAAACACACGGTGCTCTGCGTGCCAGCGCACCGCGCGGTTGAGCACGACGCTCTCGAGGTCGTGACCGATCTCGATGAGATCCTTGGGGCTCATCGTGTGATCTACTCTTTCCACACCCTGCTCGATGATGGGGCCTTCGTCCAGGTCCGAAGTCACGTAGTGGGCCGTGGCGCCAATGATCTTGACCCCCCGGGTATAGGCCTGGTGGTAGGGTCGCGCCCCCTTGAATCCCGGAAGAAACGAGTGATGAATGTTGATGCAGCGACCGGCGAGACGATTGCACGCCTCGGCGGAGAGAATCTGCATGTAGCGAGCGAGCACCAGCAGGTCTGAATCTGTTTCATCGAAGATCTTGAGGAGCTGGCGCTCCTGAACGGCCTTGTTGTCATTTTCCAGGGGTAGGTGGAAAAACGGCACCCCGTACCAGCCCACCATACGCTCATGGGTGCGGTGGTTAGATACCACACCCGCGATCTCTATCGGTAAAGCGTCGATGCTCCAGCGATGCAGCAGGCTGTTGAGACAGTGTCCCTGCTTGCTGACGGCAACCAGCACGCGACAGCGGGCATCCGCGGGAACCATCTCCCAACCCATATCGAGGGGCTCGGCAACATCTGCGAAAGCCGACCGCAAGCCTGCCAGAGTCTGGTTCAGGCCGCTGCGGAATCGGGTCCGCATGAACGAGCGCTGGGAATAGTCGTCAACGAAGTGCGCGGCCTCGATGATCAAGCCATCTCGCGAGGCGATGAAGTGCGTGACCGCGGCGACTATCCCGGTGCGATCCGGACAAGACAGGCTGAGTACGATGTCCGATCCCAAAGAGCGGGTCGCATCGTTTTCGCTCACGGTATGGGCTGATAGCCGCCGTCGACGTCCTTGGTAAACACGCCTACGGCGTCGTGGGCGTGCAGACTCTCGTGATGCTCGATGCGTACCCAGAAATCCGCCAGGCGCTGGTCAGCGGCAAGGGCGATCTTCAGCTTGCGCCCGGCATCCTCGATGAACATCAGGTTCTGGCCGTTGAGCAGGGCAAACTCCTGCTCGTCTTCCCGCTTCACCGCCGTCTGCACCGGTGTTTTCAGAGTGTTTTCGACGAGATCGACGATGTCGGTGATGGGAAATTCCTCCAGGCCATCCTGCAATCGGATCGCCAGCCTGGCATCGCTGCGCTGGCTGTGAGGTGTGGCTACGATCCCCTGCTCCGTCCCCAGCCAGGCTTTCACTTCGCTGGCCCGGACGTCTCCGGCTCCAAAGTCCTTGTCGAACTGATTCTGAATGAGCTGCCGCGCCAGGGCTGCGGAACAGGGACAGGTAGACGAATACTGAACGGTAAGCATGAGCTCAAGGGAAATCTCGCCATCTTTGAGCGTACCGCGAATGGCCGCCGGGTAGGCATTCCAACCCGAATTGTCGCTGACCAGCGCCTTGCGCCGCAGATAGTACTCGAAGTCGAATTGCACGAAAGCGTGGGTGCTCAGCCCGCGGTGAGATTCCAGCATGCTGGCGAGCATGAGCTTGAGACCCGCGGGGGAGAGCGGCCGGGTTTCCGAATGCTCGTCCAGAATCAGGTAGAGCCGGGACATGTGTATGCCTTTCGCCATGTCGTCGCCGAGATCCACGTAAATCTGAACCTTGGCCTGCACCTGCTTGGTGCTACCACCATCCCGAACCAGCAACGGCTGATGAATGCCGCTCATGCCCACCCAGTCCAGGGTTACATGAGGCTCCTGCAGGCCGTGGCTCGCCACGTCCGGCATGTCGTTCGCCGCAATCAACTCCAGCTTGTTCATGCAGATGTCCTGAAACCCCGAAAGAACCCCGGATTCTAACCTTTAGAACCGGGACGTCACAGTCGATCGTTCGGCATCATCGCCGCGACTGGGCCCGGCCGGGGAGAATCAGCTCTTCAGCCCGGCGCGCTCCTCGTCCGTGAGCTGCCGGGCCTCTTCCTCGAGCATGACTGGAATGCCGTCGCGAATGGGATACGCCAGACCGCTGCCGCGACACCAAAGCTCTTCGGTTTCCTTGTGGTATACCAGTGAGGCTTTACTAACCGGGCAGACCAGAAGCTCCAGCAGTCTACTATCAACGGGCACGATCTATCCTCCGCCTTCGATCTCGTCTCGGAACGGGTCCTTGAGCACGATGGTTTCTTCCCGGTCGGGCCCGGTGGAAATGATATCGATACCTACCCCTACGGTCTCCTCGATACGCCGCAGATAGGCCTTTGCGTTGGCCGGGAGACCTTCATACCGGCGCACGCCGAGGGTAGATTCTTGCCATCCCGGCAGATCTTCATAAACCGGCTTGATATCCGCATAGTACTCGTTGGCAAACCGCGCGAGGCCACGGCCGCCGTCGCCTGTCTGATAGTCGACGCAGATGCGGATGGTGTCCAGGCCGTCGAGCACGTCCAGCTTGGTCAGGCACAATCCCGAAATGCTGTTGATGCGGACCGCCTGGCGCAGCGCCACGGCATCGAACCAGCCGCAGCGCCGGGGACGGCCGGTGGTGGATCCGAATTCGCGCCCACGTTCGGCCAGCCGATTGCCGACGTCATCGAAAAGCTCGGTTGGAAAAGGCCCAGATCCCACACGGGTGGAATAGGCCTTGGTTATGCCCAGCACATAGTCGAGATAGCGTGGCCCGAATCCGCTGCCCACCGCGGTGCCGCCAGCCGTCGTGTTGGATGAGGTCACAAAAGGGTAGGTACCAAGGTCCAGGTCCAGCAGCGCGCCCTGGGCGCCTTCGAAAAGAATGTCCTGCCCTGCTTCACGCATGGCATGAAGCAGCGGAACGATGTCCGACACCATGGGCTCTATCTGCTCTGCCACCTGTCGGCAGCTCTCGAGCGTCTTTGCAAAATCTACCGGCTCCCGCTTGTAGTAGTTCTGCAGCATGAAGTTGTGGTACTCCATGACCTCGGAGAGCTTCGCCGCAAAACCCTGCCAGTAGAACAGGTCGCCCAGGCGCACACCACGGCGTGCGGCTTTGTCTTCATAGGCAGGACCGATACCGCGGCCGGTAGTACCGATCTTCTGCATGCCCCGGGCTGCCTCGCGGGCCAGGTCCAGCTCCACGTGATAGGGCAGTATGAGCGGACACGCCGGGCTGATACGCAGACGCTCGCGCACCGGCACGCCGCGCTTCTCCAGGCCCTCCACTTCGCTCATCAGGGCATTGGGCTCCAGCACCACGCCGTTGCCGATAAAGCATTTCACATCGCGGCGCAGAATGCCTGAAGGGATCAGATGCAGAACGGTTTTCTCGCCATCGATGACCAGGGTGTGGCCAGCATTGTGGCCGCCCTGAAACCGCACCACGGCAGCGACCTGCTCGGTCAGCAGATCTACCACCTTACCTTTACCCTCATCACCCCATTGGGTGCCGATGACAACGACGTTGCGTCCCATGAAACTTTGCCTGTTAGCTCAAAGGTTTGACGGCCCAGCCGTCTTTGGCTTTTTCCAGAATACGATCGCAGCGCGTCGGTGGCGCATCCTCCTCGGACAGCGCGCAGATCACCACCTCACCCGATGACCGCAGGGCCTGCACCGAATCGAGCAATCCGGGAAGTGCGGAACTGTGCGGGACCCACACCGCGGGCTCGGGGCTGGGCGCAGGACCCAACAATCTGTTGAGGTTCACGTCGAAGCCCGTCGCCGGCCTCGCTCGACCGAAGGCGCCACCAATGCCATCGTAACGGCCGCCGCGGGCCAGCGCGCTACCCTGCTGCGCCTCGTAGGCACTGAATACCGGCCCGTTGTGGTAGCCGTATCCGGCAAGCTCGGAAAAATCGAAACGCAGCTCTACTTCTGGACAGCGATTCTGCACCGTCTCCGCCAGCTGCTCCAGGGCGTCTACCGCCTTCAGCACGCTTTCAGGGGCCTTCGCGAGCGCCCCACGCGCTTCGGGAAAGACGTCTTGCCGACCCATGAGGGTAGGCAGCCGAACCATGAGCGCGGTTCCCTGCTGCTTACCCAGAATCTCAGCAATATCGGTTTCGGACTTATTCTGCACCGCGGCGAAAAGGGCGGGCTCCCGGCCCGGCGCGATCTGCAGAGAAGACAGCAGGCTGCGATAGATGCCCATGTGGCCAAGCACCAGCACCGGCAGGGTGATGTCCACGCAGCGCAGCGTTTCCAGGAGCAGGGCAACCACCTCCGCATCCGCCGCCAGATCGGGGGAGCCGAATATTTCGGCGCCAGCCTTCAGCGGCACCCGGGAATCGAGCACTGAGGCAGGGTTGGCATGAATCACCGTGCCGGCGTAGCAGAGCCGCTGCACACCATTGCCGTCAAGGCTGTGGGCATCAATGCGGGCCGCCTGAGACGTCATGTCTGCACGTACGCCCAGAAGCCGCCCCGTGCGTTGATCGATCACCTTGAACGTCTGAAGATCCAGGTCGGAGCCGGATCCTACCTGCAACGACTCCACGTACTCGATGATGGGCGGTTCCACATAGTCAAAGCCCCAGGAGTGGAAAACATCCAGCACCCGCCTGCGCATGCCCTCCAGCTGCCGGGCAGCCGGTGGAAGCAGCTCGTCCACGCCTTCGGGAAGCAGCCAGTAGTTCTGGTCGGTCACGACAATCTGCCTAACGCAAAAGATATAGCAACAGCGTGCCGGTCAGCATGCTGCCAAGCCCGACGATGCGGATGGTCCGATCATCCGTTTGAGCCAGCGCAACGGCCATGTGTCGCCAGCGGGCCGGGGCCAGAAACGGCAGGATCCCTTCGATGACGAGCACCAGGCACAGGGCGACCGCCAATTCCTTCCCCACGAGCGGATACCGTTATGGCCTGGATCAGGATCCCCGATCCAGATACTTGAAGAATTCGCTCTTCGGATCGAGAATCAGCAGATCGCCCTTGTCTCTGAAGATGTTCACGTAGGCGTTGATGCTCCGGTAGAACTGGTAGAACTCCGGATCCTGATTGAACGCATCGGCATAGACGGCCGCCGACGTGGCGTCGCCATCACCGCGGGTCTCCTCGGCCTGGCGGTAGGCTTCGGCTTCGATGACCACCGTTTGCCTTTCCGCGTCCGCTCGTATCCCAAGGGCCAGCTCGCGTCCGGTCGCCCGATATTGCCGGGCTTCGATCTGCCGCTCGGAGTTCATCCGATCATAGACCGAGTTGGAAACATCCGGAGGGAGATCAATACGCTTGACCCGCACATCGATCACCTCGATGCCGGCGGCTGTCGCCATCACCTGGTTCAGCTGGTCCTTGAGGTCCTGCATCAGCTGGTCCCGTTCCCCGGAGACCACCTCGTGCATATCGCGACGGCTGATCTGGTTCCTGAGACCTTCATTGATTCGCTCCTGCAGCACCCGCTGACCCACCCGCTCGTCGAAGCGCGTGGCTTCGTAGTAGCGGAGGACATCGGAGATGCGCCACTTGGCAAAGGAGTCGACGATGAGCGGCTTCTTTTCGACCGTAAAATAGGTTTCCGGCGAAGAGTCGAGGGTGAGCACTCGGCCGTCCGCCTTGTTGACCGCCTCCGCGATGGGCATCTTGAAATGCAGGCCCGGCGTTACGTCAGCCGTGCTTACCGCGCCGAAACGCAGAAGAATTGCCCGCTCGGTCTGGTGAACGGTGTAAACGCTGTCGCTCAACAGCAGGATGGCGACGACGGCGATGGCAATGACAATGGTATTACGCAAATTCATGTGATGTTCCCGGTTTCTTTCAGCGCTGGTCTCGGACCCTGCCGCTGGCAATGCGCTCGTTCAGCTCGCGTACGATCGAATCAGCAATGCTGCTGATCGACTCCTCGGTCACGCCGGCGGAAGACCCGCTGCCACCCTGAGCAAGTCGGTCCAGAGGCAGATACATGATGTTGTTGCCGCTTTCGACGTCAATCATGACCTTACTGGATTTGCTCAAAACGTTTTCCAACGCGTCGATGTAGAGCCTGTCGCGGGTAACCTCCTTGGCCAGGCGATACTCCGTGAGCAGCTTGGTAAAACGCTCCGCCTCACCTTGCGATCGGGCAACCACCCGGTCGCGATAGGCGTTTGACTGTTCAAGGAGCTTCTGCGCCTCACCGCGGGCTTCAGGGATGATGCTTTCGGCATAAGCATTCGCCTCGTTGATAAAGCGCTGCTCGTCCTCTTTGGCCTTCTGCACGTCGTTGAAGGCGTCCGCTACCTGGCTGGGAGGGGCACTGCGGTCGATGTTGACCTTGTCGAGCCTTATTCCCGTGCCGTAGTTTTCGAGATAGGCCTGCAGACGTTCCTGGACTTCAACGGCGATGGCCTCACGCCCCGCCGTGATGACATCGTCCATCACCGAGCTGCCCACCACATGGCGCAGCGCGCTTTCCGTAGCCTGATCGAGGCTTGTTCTCGGATTTCGCACGTTGACGAGGTAGGCCACCGGGTCGTTGACTACATATTGAACGGTAAGCGCCACGTCGACGATGTTCTCATCCTCCGTGAGCATTAGGGCCTGGTGCTGATGAGAATTCACCCGGGTGACGTTCACTTTCCGCACCACGTCTATCAGCGGAGGGTTCCAGTGCAGGCCCGGCAGCACGCCGACTTCCTGAACGGCACCGAAACGGAAAACCACGCCACGCTCACCCTGGTCGATCTGATACAACCCGAAAAACCCGTAGACGAGGGCTGCCACGAGCAAAATCAAACCAAACATGCCGGCACTGAACCCAGCACCTGCGCCGCCGCCTGAACCGCCGCCAAAAATGCCTGATAACTGTGCCTGAAGCTTTTTGAAGGCTTCGTCTAGATCAGGAGGCCCCTGGTCACCACGGCTGCCCCACGGGTCTTTATCGCCGCCACCGGGCTCGTTCCACGCCATTTATCTTACTCCACTTGACTGAAAACTTACGGCAGATCGCCGGGCCGGGCGGGAATTCTAGGATCGCGCCCGCCACCCTGCAATAGCACCCTCGGCTGCATGGACAGCCGTGACAGCAGATCCTGATCCGCCTGGACCGTCAGCGCCAGGCTACCATCCTCCTGAACCCGCTCGCTGAGAACCGCGCCGAGACGATACAACCAGGCCCGGATTCGGCCCGCCTCGGGCGGCAACAATACCTCGGTGGGTGCGGTGACTCCGAGCCTGGAAGCAATAGCCTCCATGAGCGTATCAAGGCCCTGCCCGGTTCTCCCGCTGACCGCCATCGATGTGTTGCCGGTGTCGAACTGCGTCCCGGCACCGGCAGGCAAAGCATCGATTTTGTTGTACACCGTGATGGTGGGCAGATCCCTGGCGCCGATTTCTTCCAGCACTTCGTTGACCGTTCTGATCCTCGCTTCCACGTCCGGACAGCTGGCGTCCACCACGTGCAGCAGAAGATCCGCGTTTGCTACTTCTTCCAGCGTTGCCTTGAAGGCTTCCACCAGGGAGTGGGGCAGGTGGCTGATGAAGCCCACCGTATCCGTAAGCACCACCTCGCCAATGCCGGGAATGTGCAGCTGCCGCATGGTGGGATCCAAGGTAGCGAACAGCTGATCTTCGGCTACCACCCCGGCGCCGGTCAGGGCATTGAAAATGGTGGATTTTCCAGCGTTGGTGTACCCCACCAGAGAGACCACCCGGACCCTTTCGCGCCTTCTGCGCTGCCGACCCTGGCCCCGCCGGCGAGCCACGCTGGAAAGCTTTTTCTGCAGCGTCTTGACCCGCTCGCCGAGCATGCGCTGATCCATTTCCAACTGCGTTTCCCCCGCTCCACGCAGGCCGATTCCACCCTTCTGTCTGTCGAGGTGAGTCCAGCCACGCACCAGGCGTGTCTGCGCGTGCTTCAACTGCGCGAGCTCCACCTGCAGCTTGCCCTCGTAGGTTCGAGCCCGGTCCGCGAATATGTGGAGTATCAGCTCGGTACGGGTCATGACCCGACAGCGTAGCGCCTGCTCCAGGTTACGCTGCTGGCCGGCCGACAGCTCGTGATTGACCAGCAGTAGGTCTGCATTAACGTCCTGGAGACAGGCTTCTATCTCTCGCAGCTTGCCCTCACCAATGAACAGACGCGGGTGCGGCGCGGTGCGGGTCGCGCTGATGGTCTGCGCGACGTCGACACCCGCGGTCAGAGCGAGCTCTGCACACTCTTCCACAGCGTCCAGCGCTTCCCCCGGTGCGGGACCCTTGAAATTGACGTGCAGCAGCACCGCGCGGCGGCCTGCTTCGGGGCGTTCAAAAAACAAATCGGCTCCTCAGCAGCCCGTACTACTCTGGCCGTAAAGCCAGAGTCCGGGGGACAGGCCCGCTGCTAATCGCCCCCTGACTCGTCGGAGGCAGCGCCCGGTTGCGAAAGCTTGACGTTCCGAGACGGAACGACCGTGGAGATGGCGTGTTTGTAAACCATCTGGCTGACGGAATTGCGCAACAAAACAACGAACTGATCGAAAGATTCGATCTGGCCCTGAAGCTTGATACCATTGACTAAGTATATTGATACAGGAATCCGTTCTTTTCGCAGCGTGTTGAGATAAGGGTCTTGTAGTGAGTGCCCTTTTGACATGGCAGTCTCCTTGCGCAGGCTGGCCTTTATATTTATCAGCAGCTCTTAAGATTATAAGGGTAACCTACCGATCGCTCTTATACATTGACCTCAATAGGGGTCATAAGGTTCGAAATTTGGGTGGTTCCTGGTCTGACCAGAGCCCTCGCAGAACTCCAGGCTAAACCCCGCCACACACGGATAATATGGGGCCACCCTCAGCATATTTCAAGATGGCAGTCCCGGACCAGTCGGTCTGCAACCTGGGCCGATGCGCCCCAGGAAACCTCTCGAACCTGGGGCCAGCTGCGAAGCCAGGTCAGCTGGCGCTTCGCCAGTTGGCGCGTCGCCGCCGTCCCGGCCTGGACCAGAGATTCGTATGAAAGGTCGCCTTCCAGAAACTGCCACACCTGCCTGTACCCAACGGCGCGCATGCTGGGAAGCTCGAGGGAAAGGTCGAATCGCGCCCGCAGGCCAATCACTTCGTCGATCAGCCCCGCATCCAGCATTGCCGCAAAGCGGGCATTGATACGTTCATGCAGCAGGCGTCGATCGTCCGGGACCAACGCCACCTCTTTGAGATTCACCCCCAGCCTGTGACCAACCTGCTGCTCCTTCTGCTGGCGCCAGAAGTCGGAGATAGGGCGTCCGGTGGACCGCAGCACCTCCAGCGCCCTGACCAGCCGTTGCGGATTGTTGGGGTGAATCCCGGCTGCAGCCTGCGGGTCCGCCCCATTCAGCTCGTCATGCAAAGCTCGCCAGCCCACGCGCTCCGCCTCCCCCTGGATCTGCGCCCTCAACCCTGGATCCGCTTCGGGCAGCTGGGCCAGCCCTTCGCGGAACGCCCGCAGATAGAGCATCGTGCCGCCGACCAGCACCGGCAGACGACCGCGCTGCAGCGAAAAACCCACCGCCTGATCAGCATCACGAAGGAAGCTCGCTACCGAGTAGCGCTCGGTAGGATCGCGGATATCCAACAGGGCATGAGGAAATCGTTCCAGCACCTCGGCAGATGGTTTCGCGGTGCCGATATCCATCCCTCGATAGACCATCACCGAATCCAGGGAGATCAGATCCACGGGCAACCGCGCCGCCAGGGCCAGAGCCACGTCGGTTTTGCCAACGGCTGTCGGCCCCACCAGGGCGAGCACGGTGGCAGGAGAATTCACGGCTCGAACCTTTTACTGACCGCGCAGAAAAAGACGATCCAGATCCCCCATGGACTGAACGAAGTAGGTCGGGCGGCCGTGGTTGCACTGGCCCGCGTTCTCGGTCTGTTCCATCGCCCGGAGCAGCGCGTTCATTTCCGCCAGCGTCAGGGACCGATGGGCGCGTACCGAGCCATGGCAGGCCATGGTGGCCAGCAGATCGTCCTGACGCTCCTGGAGACGCGCGCTGCGTCCAAAAGTCATGCAATCAGCCAGGACATCGCGGGCCAGCGACTCGATACTTCCCGAAGACAGCAGCGCGGGTACCTCACGAATGGTAACGGCCTGAGCACCGCTGCGATCAATCACCAGACCCATCTCCGCCAGCGCGTCGGCCATCTCCTCCGCCAGGTCCGCCTCCTGCTCGCTCACATCCAGCCCAAGGGGCACCAGCAGTCGCTGGCGCGGCACGCCCTGGCCGCCAATCTGCGTCTTCAGCCGCTCGTAGGTAATTCGCTCATGTGCGGCGTGCATGTCCACCACCACCAGCCCCTGGGCATTCTCGGCGAGGATGTAGATCCCCTGAAGCTGTCCGAGGGCATAGCCCAGCGGCGGGATCTCGTCGCCAGAGACCGGGCCCGCGCCGTGATCCCTCTGCGGAGGCCGGGCCTCACGAGCTTCAGCAAGCAGCTGCGCAAAACCACCGGGCGGCGACCCGGCGGCTTCCGCTTGCCAAGCGAACGGCGCCTGCGAGGAACGCGGGTGCATCCCGGAAGGGTCCCCGGCGCGAGACCATGCTTCCAGCAGTGCCCCGGGGGTTTCGGCGCCCTGGTGCTGAGCTCCGGCTACCTGGGGACGCACGCTATCGGGACGCACATCGCGGAGCGCGCGATTCAGGGTGCCAAAGATGAAATCGTGGACTGCCCGGGCATCCCGAAACCGCACTTCATGCTTGGTGGGATGGACATTGACGTCGACGCCCTCCGCAGGAACCTCCAGATAGAGCACGAACACCGGGTGACGACCGTGGAACAGCACGTCCCGGTAGGCCTGACGAATGGCGTGGGCAACCAGCTTGTCTCGCACGACCCGGCCGTTCACATAAAAGTACTGCTGGTCCGCCTGGCTGCGTGAATGGGTGGGCAGCCCCACCCAGCCGTGCAGGGAAAATTCCTGGCGGGTCTCGTCGAGCTGCACGTTCCGGTCGACGAACTCGGCAGACAGTATTCGGCGCAACCGCTCTGCAGGCTCACCAGCTGCAAGCATCAGCGGTCTTCTGCCGCCTCCCTGAATGAGTTCGAAGCTCACGTCGAAGTGACCGAGGCTGATACGCCGCAGTACGTTTTCCACCTGGCCCTGCTCGGTGCGCTCAGTCTTCAAAAATTTGCGACGAGCCGGCGTGTTGTAGAAAAGATCTTTCACCTCTACCGTCGTTCCGACCGGGTGGGCGGCAGGCCCGAAGAAGACCTCCGTCCCTCCCTCTACCTCGATGGCAAAGCCGTGCTCATGTGCCGCCGGACGGGACGTGATTCTTACCCGTGCCACCGACGCCATGCTGGCCAGCGCCTCGCCCCGGAAACCCAGGCTGGCCACACCGAGCAGATCCTGGGCGTCATGGATCTTGCTGGTGGCATGGCGACTCAATGCGAGGCGAAGGTCGTCGGGGTGAATGCCCGCACCGTCGTCCCTGACAAGCACCCGCTTCACGCCGCCCTGCTCGGTGATCACCCTGATCTGGCTCGCTTTGGCGTCCAGGCTGTTCTCCACCAGCTCCTTGACCAGGGAGGCTGGTCTTTCCACAACCTCGCCCGCGGCGATCTGGTTGGAGACGAAACTTCCAAGCTCGTGAATACGCTGGGTCATGGTGTCTCTGCTGACCGGCCTCAGCCGGCGGGAATGGTAATGGTCTGACCGATCCTGATTGAGTCGCCGCGAAGATCGTTGGCCTCACGGATGCGTCGCGTGCTGGTGCCGTATCGAGCAGCGATTTCCGAAAGGGTATCACCCCGCTCGATGGTATAGCGAACCTCACCCCGCTCTCTCTCCCAGGCAATGAGCGTACCTGGCGGCGCGTAGGCTTCCATGTAAGTGCGAACCCCTTCAGCCACGGCCGATGCTATCCGGTCCTGATAGTCGGAAGTATTCAAGCGCCGCGCGTCCCGAGGGTTGGATATGAATCCGGTCTCCACCAGGATGGATGGCACATCCGGGGACTTAAGCACCAGAAAGCCCGCCTGCTCCACGCGGTTCTTGTGAAGCTTCGCAACGGAGCCCAGAGCATCGAGAACCCGCTCTCCCGCAGTGATGCTCGCCGACCGGCTGGCGTCCATAGAGATGTCCCACAGCACCTTCGCTACCAGCTCGTCATGCTCCGTCAGGCTGATACCCCCGATGGACTCGTAGCTGTTCTCCCGCTGTGCCAGCCAGCGCGCGGTCTCGCTGGAGGCGCCCCGGTCCGAAAGCGTAAACACGGACGCGCCGGCCACTTCCGGGCTCTTGAACGCATCGGCATGTATCGAAATGAAGAGATCCGCGCCAAGATTCCTGGCCTTGACGTTCCGGTCACGCAAGGGCACGTAGTAGTCGCCATCGCGTATCAGAACCGTCCGGTAGCCGCGCACCGCGTCGAGCTTCGCCGCCAGCTTGCGGGCTATGCTCAACACCACGGTCTTCTCGCGCACGCGGTTCGGTCCCACCGCACCGGGATCCTTGCCGCCGTGCCCTGCATCGATGGCGACGACGATGGGTCGCTTCTCGTCCCGGGGTACCACGGCCGGCGACCCGCCGGCAGAACCGTCAGCTGCCGGCGCCTCGGAAAACAGGTCCACCACCAACCGATGGCCATAGGGTGACTGGGGTTTGAGGGCAAAGCCTTTCGGTCGGACGGGCATCGCGACGTCCAGCACCACCCGGTAGCCGGAAGAACGGGCGGACGCGCGCACACCCTTCACTCGTTTACGGCCCGGCGGCACCGTAGCGAGATCAAAATCCGGCCGCAGCGCGGTGTTGCTCAGGTCGATCACCACGCGGTCCGGGTTGCTTAGCGTAAACAGCTCGTAGTTCACGGCGGCCGTCGTGTCGAAGACAACCCGGGTGTGGTCAGGAGACTCATGCACGCGGACGTCTTCGAGCTGAACGTTGACGGACCGACCGTCCGCAACGGACCAGCATCCCAGAAGCAGGATCAGGCTAGCGGTTGTTGACCACTTCAAGACGTCGACCCTCACCCTCCTGGTGCAGGTATATCTCCACATCGGCCTCGGGCAGACGGTCTCCCCCCTGCTCCGGCCATTCCACCAGCTTCAGCGCGTGGCTGCTCATCAATTCATCAATCCCTATGAACTCAAGCTCCTGGCTGTCAACGATGCGATAAAAATCAAAATGATATACTTGCCGCAAGGGCAGCTCGTAGGGTTCCAGCAGCGTGTACGTCGGGCTTTTGACAGGACCCGCGTACCCCAATCCGCGAAGTATGCCGCGCACGAGGGTGGTCTTGCCAGCGCCTAAATGACCGTGCAGAAACACCAGGGCGTCCGCGGGCAGCTCCTGCGCCAGGTCCCGTCCGAAGGCGACCGTGGCCTCTTCCCCATCCAGGTAACAGGAGGCTGTCTTGGGGGAAGACCCGCTGGAACCGTTCACTTTGCCGCTAGCTCCTGTTCACGCAGCGCCGCAATCAGCTGCGGCAACAGATCCGTGGCCAGGAGGCTGCGCTGCCCGGTCTCGGCAGCCGCCAGGTCCGCCGCGTAGCTGTGCAGGCAGGTCCCCATCACGGCTGCCGCTGCCGGTTCCAGGCCCTGAGCGAGACAGCCCGCGATGACGCCGCTGAGGACGTCGCCCATACCCGCGGAGGCCATACCCGGGTTGCCATGCCCACAAATTCCGAGCAGCACCGGGCTGGCGGCCGAGACATCGGTCGAACTCTGATTACCCCCCGCCTGAACCTGAGCCTGAGTGGCAATAATGGAGCCTGCCCCCTTCAGAACCGCTACGCCGCCGGCCCGAGTCGCCAGCTGAAGCGCGGCAGCCAGGCGGTCCGTCTGAACCCGGTCGCTGTCCAGAGCAAGCAACCGCGCCGCTTCTCCCGTATGCGGCGTGACGATCAGCGGCCCCGTGGCGTTCAGATTCCGTATCGCAAACAGATTCAAACCGTCCGCATCCAGAACCGCAGGTTTACCCTGAGCCAGAGCTTCACGCAGCAGCTTCTCCCCCCAGCTGGCAGTGCCCAGACCCGGCCCTACCACCAGGCAGCTGGCCCGCTGAAAGGCAGCCTGACGCTGTTCGGCGTCATCGGCATCCGCCACCATGATCTCTGGCCGACGAGCCAGCACCCCAGGTCGATGGGCGCCCCGGGTAATCATGGTCACCATGCCCGCACCGACCCGAAGTGCTGCCTCCGCAGCCATGATGGGCGCGCCGCCCATATTCACGTCTCCGCCCACCACGGCGATGTGGCCCAGCACCTGCTTGTAGACGTTCGCATTGCGCTCCGGCAGCCGGTAGGGCGCCACGAGCCCCGGGAAGGATAAGAGCCGGCAGCCGTCGAGGCGACGGAATACCGCCGAAGGAACGCCAAGATCGGCATACGCCCGTTCGCCACGACAATCCAAACCTGCGCCCGTGTATAGGCCGATCTTGCGGCCGATGAACGTGACCGTGAGTTCGGCCATCACCGCGGTGCCCAGCACGCCGCCGGTATCCGCATCGACCCCTGAGGGTATGTCCAGAGCCAGGACGGGGGTGGAAGTCGCGTTGATGGCACCTATCGTCGCCGCGTAAGGCTCACGCACCGAACCCGTGAGCCCCGTGCCAAGCAGCGCGTCAACGATGACGTCGGCGGCGACGCGACCGTCGGCCCTGTGCTGCAGGGGACCCTGTCCGATGACCACGTCACGCTCCAGTGCCCAGTCGCGAGCACGGGCCGCGTCTCCCCGCAGATCGGCAGGATCGCCCAGCTGCACCAGCTCAACCGTCATGCCCGTTTCCCGGGCGAGCCCGGCAACGATATAGCCGTCGCCCGCGTTGTTACCCTTACCGCAAAAAACGGCAAGCCTCAGCGCCTCGGGCCAACGCTGGATCAGCTGTCGAAACGCGGCCTGGCCGGCCCGCATCATGAGCGTAAACCCCGGCATGCCGTAATCTTCAATGGCCAGCCGATCGAGTTCCCGGCACTGGGCCGCTGTGTATAGTTGAATCAGAGCCGCGCTCCTGCAATTCGCACGCATCTTCCGCGACGCGCGTTCCGCGATCGCAATGCTGCGACCGCTCTGGATCTGGCCATTATACTGATGAGATGCAGGGACATTGGAACGCTGAATCTTGAACCTCGAATCCCTGGCAGAACAGATCAAGGGATGGGGCCTGGAACTGGGCTTCCAGCAGGTGGGCGTTACCGATACCGACCTGTCCGCGTATCGATCGAAGCTGACGGAATGGCTCGCGGCCGGCCACCACGGCGAGATGTCCTACATGGCCCGGAACCTGGACAAACGCCTGGACCCCGCCCTGCTGGAAGCGGACACCTGCAGGGTCATCGTTGCCCGCATGAACTACCGGCCGCCAGACGACGATCCCATTGCTGTTCTGAAGAGCCCCGACAAAGGCTACGTCTCCCGTTACGCCTTGGGGCGTGACTATCACAAGGTCGTGCGTCGACGCCTCGCCCTGCTGGGCAGACGCATAGACGCGGCCGCCGCCCGGGTAGACGGTCGTTACCGCGCCTTTACCGATTCCGCGCCCGTGCTGGAAAAAGCGCTGGCGGAAAAGGCTGGGCTGGGCTGGATCGGCAAGCACACCCTGCTGCTCAACCGTGAAGCCGGCTCCTGGTTCTTCCTGGGCGAGATTTACACCAATCTGCCGCTGCCGGCGGACGAACCGACCACCGACAACGGGTGCGGCAACTGCCGCGCCTGCATGACCGTTTGCCCGACCCAGGCCATCGTGGCGCCCCATCGGCTCGATGCCCGACGCTGCATTTCTTACCTGACCATCGAGCACCAGGGCAGCATCCCCGAGGCTCTGCGAGCACCGATGGGTAATCGGGTCTTCGGCTGCGACGACTGCCAGCTTTACTGCCCCTGGAACCGAGAGGCGCCGGACACGCTGGAGGTGGACTTTAGCCCCCGACACGGGCTGGATCAGGCCCAGCTGCTGGCGCTGTTCCAATGGACGGAAGCAGAATTCCTGGAGCGGACCCGCGGTTCAGCCATTCGTCGCATCAATTTCCAGCAGTGGCAGCGCAATCTGGCGGTTGCGCTGGGCAACGGTTCCCCGTCACCCGAGGTGCTGGCGGCGCTCCATCTTCGACTCGATGGCGCGCCTGCGCTGCTGCGGGAGCACCTTCAATGGGCTATCGACCGCCTGGAGGGTCGGCCTGACAGGTCGGCCTGACAGGTCGGCCTGAACCCTGAACGGAACTCGATCAGCTGCTCGGGGCTTCGCTGCGAATGAAGTGCTTACGGTAATAGCGAAGCTCTTCGATGGACTCGTTGATATCCGCCAGCGCCGTGTGCTCATTCTTTTTGGAAAACCCGGCCACGAGATCCGGCCGCCACCGATGTATCAGCTCTTTGATGCTGCTGACGTCGATCATCCGATAGTGCAGGTAATCCTCCAGCTCGGGCATGTAGCGGTTGAGGAAGCGTCGGTCCTGCCAGATGGTATTGCCACAAAGGGGCGCCTGCTTCTTGGCGAGATGCTGCTCCAGGAACGCCAGGGTTGTCGCCTCGGCTTCCCGCTCGGAGACCCGGCTCGCTCGCACCCGCTCCAGCAGGCCCGAGGCGCTGTGGTGACTCTGATTCCAGTCGTCCATGGCCTCCAGCAGCGACTCCGGCTGTTGTATCGCCAGGACCGGGCCTTCCGCCAGAACGTTCAGCTCGCTGTCCGTGATGATGGTGGCCATTTCAATGATGCGTTCTTTTTCCGGGTCCAAGCCCGTCATCTCGAGATCCATCCAGACCAGATTCGAAGGCAATGGTGTCTCCTGGCGGCAGCTGGTGAAAGTGATCCGACCCGAAGTCCGGGCGGTGAACGAAGGCGAAAAGTTCCCGCCCGGTGGGCTACTATACCTGCTTCCCCGCCGCTTTCGAGAACCTAGGGAACCTCTGATTAATTCTCGAATGCTTTCTTGGCAAGGTGACCTACATTGCCGGCGAAGCGCGCCTTGCCCAAGACCCCGTAAACTTGCGCTGAGCAAGCAAGAATTAATCAGAGGTTCCCTAGCGTTGCTGCCCAAACTGATTGAACCCGAAGACCTGGCCAACGGCTCCAGAGACGAACTGCTGATGATCCACGTCGCAGACCCAATCGCCTTCGCCCAGGCCCATCTGCCCGGCGCCCTGCTGGTCACGCCAGCGGACCTGGTTGCGGGAACGCCTCCAGCGACCGGGCGGTTGCCCGACCAGGCCCGACTGGAGCGGCTTTTTTCTGCTATCGGCTACCAACCAGAGCAACACATGGTGGTCTACGATGACGAGGGCGGCGGCTGGGCTGGCCGCTTCATCTGGACTCTCGACATCATCGGTCACCGGAACTGGTCCTACCTGAACGGCGGGATCCACGCCTGGCACGGGGCTGGGCTGCCGCTGGCCTCCGGCGAGGCCGCCAGCGTCGCCCCAACCTCCGTTGCCCTGCAGCTGGATCTGTCACCGGTCGCTGAAGTGGAGGACGTGCTGCGGGCCATTGACGACCCCGGCCAGCTGATCTGGGACGTACGCTCCGCCGAAGAGTTTGCCGGTTTGAAATCAGGGTCTCGCCGCGCCGGGCACATACCGGGCGCGGTCAATCTTGACTGGATGGCGCTCAAGGATCCCGCCAGGCAGCTGCGCCTGGTCGAAAATCTGGAGGCGCTTTTGAATGCCCACGGCATCGACGGTGAGAAGAGCGTTATCACCCACTGCCAGACCCATCATCGCTCCGGGTTATCCTATCTGGTAGGCCGGCTGCTTGGTTTTCCGCGCCTACGCGCCTTTCACGGCTCCTGGGCCGAGTGGGGCAACCGGGAAGACACGCCGGTGGCGAGCGGGCCATGAGTGAGGCGCTCGCCGCGCTGCAGCGTCTGCTGCCTCATCACACGCTGTCCCGGATCACGGGCCGACTCGCGAGCTCCCAGGCTTCATGGATCAAACGGCCCTTCATTCACGCGTTTGCCCGCATCTACCAGGTCGACATGGCGGAGGCCGAACGGCAAAACCTCGACGACTACCCGTGCTTCAACGACTTTTTCACCCGCGCGTTGCAACCGGATGCGCGGCCCCCGGATGCGGATCCCCGGGCACTGCTGTGTCCGGCTGACGGCACCATCAGCCAGGCGGGAGGGATTCACGAAGACCGTCTCCTGCAGGCCAAAGGCAACAGCTACAGCCTGCGCGGGCTGCTGGGAGAAGATGAGACAACGCTT
>CAMYJX010000015.1:0-24734 GCA_947258825.1 uncultured Pseudomonadales bacterium | reverse complement strand
CGGCAGCTTCGTTACGGTGTACCTTGCACCGCGGGACTATCATCGAGTCCACCTGCCAGCGGCCGGAACACTGACCCGCACCACTGCCATCCCAGGTGCTCTGTTTTCCGTCAACGCGCGCACCGAAGCAGCGGTGAGCGACCTGTTCTGTCGCAACGAGCGGCTGGTGTGCCGGTTCGAAACCGACTTCGGCCCGATGCTGGTCGTCTTGGTCGGCGCGATGATCGTCGCCAGCATCGAGACGGTGTGGAACGATACGCCTTCGCCCTACACGCGTATTGAGAGTCGCCGCTGGGATCAGACCTTCGATCGAGGCGCGGAGATCGGCCGTTTTCTGCTGGGGTCGACGGTGATCGTCTGCTGCCCGCCGGGGGCCATCGAGCTGGATCCGGAACTAAGGCCAGGGCGAGCCGTACGGGTCGGTCAGCGCCTCGGCCGTCTCAACTAGTGTCCTAAGCCCGGCCGGCGGGGAACGCCATCGCCTCGGCAAGGTCCTTCGCGCCGAGTTGGAGCATAAGCAGCCGATCGAAACCCAGCGCGACCCCGGCGCAATCAGGCAGGCCCGCTTCCATGGCTGCGAGGAATCTGGCGTCTATGGCCGGCTGATGTTGCCCTGCCGAACGACGCACATCCAGGTCACGCTGAAAACGCCGACGCAACTCGTCCGCATCGCCCAGCTCATGGTACCCGTTGGCCAGCTCGACGCCATCGACCACCAGCTCGAACCGTGCCGCCAGAGAAGCGTCCTCGGCCCGCAGCCGGGCCAGCGCAGCCTGATCGGACGGGTAATCGGTAATGAAGTAACGACCCGGTCCCAGCGCTTCGATTCCCGCTGCGTAACGCAGATCGAGCAGCTCGCGCGGGCGGATATTCACGGGCGCGGCAAGGGGGTCTGCAGCGAGTGACACCACATCAGCGTAGGCCAGCGTGCGATACTCAGACGGGCCGAGGGTCCGGTCCACCAGATCGGCAACCTCCTTCATCAGCTCAACGTCGCTGTAGCCAAGCCGATACCATTCCAGCATCACAAACTCCGGGTTGTGCTGCCTGCCGGTTTCCCCCGCCCGAAACACGGGCCCCAGCTGATACAGGGAAGGCGCGCCCGCCGCCAGCAGACGCTTGAGCTGATACTCGGGGGAAGGCTGTAGATAGCCGAACCCATCCACCCGAATCGATTCGACGGTGGGCTCGGTAACGGTGGCCGCGCCTAGGGTGGCGGTCTGAACTTCCAGAACGCCGCGCTCATGAAAGAAAGCCCGGACGTCGTGAAGCAGCTGAGCCCTGGATTCCAGGGCCGGCAGACCGCAACTCGGTCGCCACTCAGGCGAAGAGGCTGATGGAGGAATCCTCAGCTTCCTCTGGCGCGACTTACGTACTCGCCGGTACGGGTATCCACCCGAAGAACATCCCCGACCTCCACAAACAGCGGCACCTTGACCACGGCGCCGGTAGAAACCTTCGCGGGCTTGCTGCCACCCTGCGCGGTATCGCCCTTGAGACCCGGGTCGGTTTCCACCACCTCCAGCTCGAGAAAGTTGGGCGGAGTGACGGAGATCGGATCGTCGTTCCACAAGGTCACCGCATAGGTTTCCTGTTCTTTCAGCCAGTCCTTCGAATCGGCGACGGCAGCCTCCGGTGCCGCCGTCTGCTCGTAGCTGCCGTCGGTCTTCATGAAGTGCCAGAACTCACCGTCCGTGTAAAGGTACTCCATGTCCAGCTCCATCACGTCCGCGGCTTCCAGCGACTCACCGGATTTGAACGTGCGCTCCCAGACGCGCCCCGAACGGAGATTTCGGAATTTCACCCGATTGAACGCCTGTCCTTTGCCGGGCTTGACGAACTCGTTCTCCAGGATGGCGCAGGGGTCGCCCTCCAACATCACCTTCAGTCCGGATTTGAACTCGCTGGTCGAGAAAGTAGCCATGGTCGCGCCCTAAAATTCGAGAGTAACTGCCAGTAAAGAAAGCGTCGTAAAACCGCGGTGATCATACCGCCGTTGGGCGCTGAACGCAGCCGCAGGGCGATCCATTTAACTGTTTAGCCCCAGGCATTTCCCTATACTTCTATACTTAGCTGAGAAACCGGACCCTGGCCTATTAGGACTCATGGAAGAACAAAAACAGATAAGGATTGCAGCGCCAGAAGCAGACCTCGATTCGCTATCCGTCTGCGAGCCCACCGTGGACTCGCTGGCAAGCTGGATAATGAGCCTGCCGATGGCGAATACCGCGGATACAGCCGCTCAGGTGCGCCAGACCACTTACGAGCTGGCAAGGCTGCGAGTGCCGGGAAAAACCCGGCTTACGCTGCTGGAGCAGATCAGACCCATCGTCAACTATCTTTGCGCCCGAATGGATCGCAGCGCTGGAACTTCCAATACCCACGGCGATGCCATTGCCAGGCTCGCGCAGCGTCTGCAGACCAACCTGTGCTCCGGATACAAAGCCGTGGTGGTGGAGTTGCTGGCCGCACAGGGGGACAACCAAGGGAAGCAGGAGCTCCTGCATCGGGCCATCCACCGCGCGCTCTCGGACCTGTCCCGCACGCTGCTGCGAACCCTGCAGTTCTATGTCGCCCCTGCGGACAAGCTGTGGCTGGAACTGAACCAGCTCTATCTGCTCGCCGAGCAGATGGAACTCACCGATCTTGCGCTGGAGGATCCGGAAAACCACTATTCCCAGACCATCAGCCCGAAAACCCTATACCTGCGGGCGATGCTGCTGGCAACCTGCAAGCCCAATCAGCTGCGACCACGCCAGTTGCAGGAGATATTCAACTGTCTGGAAGTCTGGGCGACCCAGGCCTCCATCGAAACCGGCGAAACGGATGCCCTGTTCGCCGTCGATCTGGAATCCGATCAGGGGCCCAAATACGCGCGGCTGCTGACCGACGCGGCCGAAGCCCGACGTATCCATACCGAAACACTGGTCTACGAGCTCGAAAGCCACAGCAGAAACCTGTCAACGGCCGATATCGTGCCGGCCAGCCTCTCCGCGGGTCTGGTACGCCATCTCGCTGATGCGTGGGGCATGCTCCAGCCCCGGTCCCAGCAGCGGGCGACTACCTCACTGGATATGAAGCTGTGCGTAGGCATCAGGGCGGCCCACTACTTTCTGTCCGGCGGCGTTGCCTTTCCGGACCAGACGGCGAGCTCGGATACGCTGCTGCATCCCGAGCTGAACCCGTTTCTGCTGAATCAGGAGAAGCACGAGCACAAAAGGAAAGAGGCCGCCAAGGACGTGTGGGACGACGCCTTCGATCTACGGGTGCGGATCCCGGAGAATCCGGATATCGCCGATCCCGACCGAATTCTTCTTCAGGGCTACGCCCGCAACAAGCTTAAGAGCGTTGCCGCAGGCGACGCGGCGGATGCATCCAGCGCCTACCATGTTTACGACGCCACGGCCACCGATACCAGCCCGGGAGGCTATCGCCTGCAGTGGAACGACCCGTTGCCGGCTAACCTGCAGACTGGAGAGCTGGCAGCTCTGCGCGAGGAATCTGACGACCGCTGGTGCGTGGGGGTTATTCGCTGGATCCGACAGGACCGCGAGGGCACTTCCATGGGCATCGAGCTGCTCTCACCGCGGGCCATCCCGGTAGCCGTCAGGATCGTCCAGAAGCGGGGCGGCCCGACGGACTACGCCAGGGCACTGATGCTGCCGGAGCTGGCACCCATCAACCAGCCGGCGACCCTCATCACGCCACTGGTACCTTTCCAGGCCGGGCAGAAAGTTCACATTCACCGACAGGGCATTCAAAGTACCGCCCAGCTGCAGGAAAGCCAGCAACATACCGAAAGCTTTAACCAGTTCACATTCCGACTGTTGGCTGGTTACTTGGAAAACACCCAGGTCACCCTGAAGATGGCGGACCAATAAGACATGGTTGGTGCCCTTCCTGCCAGGACGCCAGAGTATGGATACGCTGTCTTGAGAACAATATGCCGGCCGAGCTAACCCAACACGCGCCCGTTCGTCTGCTGATCGCAGAGTCGTCCGAGAATGCCGCTCAGGAATTCGACTCGCTGCTCAGAGATGCCGGCATCGCAACCCGCATGCAGCTGACGGATCTGTCAACGGCCTCCGACGCCATGTCGAAAGCCGACCTGATGCTTTGCGACGCCGGTCTGCCGCAGTTGGAACAGCTGCTACCGCAGCTGAGCACCAAAGCACCCCATGTGCCGATCATTCTGGTCAACGATGCGGATGCCGACATGACCGCATCCCAGGGCATGCGTCTGGGCGCGGCGGACGTGGTTTCCAAGTCGGATCCCGACCAGCTGGTGCTGGTATTCAAGCGCGAGCTGGAACACGTCTGTCAGAGCCAGCGCATGTCCGAACTGCACCGGGCGCTGATGGAAGCGGAGCAGCGGTGTCAGCTGCTGCTCCAGAGCGCCCAAGCGGCAATCGCCTACGTCCACGAAGGCATGCACATCTATGCAAACACCGGCTATCTGGAGCTTTTCGGCTTCGAAGACGCCGATGACCTCATGGGGCTGCCGCTCATGGACCTCGTGGACAGCGCCAGCGTCGCCGTCATGAAATCGGAGCTGAAACAGTTCCGCCAGCAGGGTGAACCGCGCAGCTTCGAATTCCAGGGTCACAGCACCAGCGGTGAGGCCATTCGCGCCACCATGACCCTGGCGGCTGCCGAGTACGAGGGAGAACACTGCACACAGGTCACGGTAAGGCCGCCCCAGGCATCGGCTCAGGAATCCGTCGACGCCAGCGAAGGTGGGAAAGAAGACGCCGGCCAGAGCAACGGAGAGGCCAACCAGAATCCGCTGCCAAACGGGGAAGGCTCGAAATCAGGCGTCAGTGCCTTTTTGGATTCCGCACGCGGCATGCTGGAGAGCGTTCAACCTCATCGGGTCATTCTGGTCGCTCAGATAGACGACTTCGCCAAGCTCCAGGAAAACTGCGGTCTGCGAGACGCCGAGCGGGTCAGCGGCCTGTTGCAAGCCAAGCTGCAGGACATGCTGGACGATCGACCCTGTGCCAGGCTTTCTCCCCACCAGTTCGCCTTCTCGCTGACGGACACCGACCGCGCAGCAGTTTCCGCCAAAGCCGAGCAGATGCGTAAAGCCGTTGAGGCGCTGCTGCTTGAAGCCAGCGAGAAAACCGTTCGGGCGACCATCAGCATCGGCGGCGCCGAGCTGGATAGCGACAGCGAGAGCAGCGCCGATGAGGTGCTCGAGCAGTCACTGAACACCGCGTTCGCGACCGCGCTGCGCAACGAGCAGGACGGCGGCAACAGCGTGGAAATCCTCAGCAAGGAAGTCGCCCGCGAGGAGCCCGACAGTGAAGCCGGACAGATCCTGGCGCTCATCAACGACGCCATCGACAACAATCGGTTCGTCCTGCTGTTTCAGCCCATTATCAGCCTGCGGGGGGACTCGGACGAGCACTATGAGGTGTTCCTGCGCATGCTCGACCGGGACGGCGAAGAGATGGTCCCGAGCCAGTTTCTGCGCACGGCAATCGATCACGGCGTAGCCGGCAAAATCGATCGCTGGGTCATTCTTCAGTCCATCAAGATGCTCTCAACGCACAGGGCCAAGGGAAACAATACCCGCCTGACCATCAACCTGACCGCAAACAGCATCAGCGACCCCGATTTTCTGCAGTGGCTGGGCGTCGCCATCAAAGCGGCCCGCCTGCCCAGCGACGCGGTGATATTCCAGATTACCGAAGAGGATGCCAGTGGCCTGGTACGACAGGCCAAGGCGTTCGTCGAAGGCCTGCGCGGCATGCACTGCCGAGTGTCTCTGTCGCGCTATGGAATAAGCGACAAACCGCAGGAGCTTCTGAGCCACCTGGCCGTGGATTTCGTCAAGGTGGACGGCTCCCGCATCGAATCGATGCTGGAGGAAAGTGACGGCAAGAACACAGTCGCGGACATGATTCGAAGCCTGCAGGCCGCCGGCAAGCTCACCATCATCCCCATGGTGGAAAGCGCGACGCTGCTCTCAGCGCTCTGGCAGGCGGGAGCCAACTACATCCAGGGCCACTACCTGCAGGAACCATCCACCGAGATGAACTACGATTTCACCACCGACGACTGAACCGCCACCTCTGAAATCACCCCGGCCGTTGCAGGGCGCTCATCATTCCACCAGCGCCGTTTCTATATCTCGATCGCTGAAACCAAGCAGATAGAGAACGCTGTCCAGACCGAAGTTCGAGATGGCATGGCTCGCCGTTTCCTTGACCACCGGTTTGGCGTGGTAAGCGACGCCCAATCCTGCCGTGCTGAGCATCGGCAGATCGTTGGCCCCGTCACCCACGGCAATGGTCTGCTGCAGAGCAATGCCTTCCCGCTGCGCGATCTCCTTGAGCAGCTCGGCTTTACGGTCGGCATCCACAATGGCGCCTTCCACCTCGCCGGTCATGATTCCATTGCGTATGACCAGCCGGTTTGCGAAGACATAGTCGATACCCAGCGAGCGCTGAAGCTGCTCGCCGACGTACTGGAAACCACCGGATATGATGGCCGTCTTGTAGCCGAAGTGCTTGAGCGCCCGAATGAGCCTGTGGGCGCCCTCATTGAGCGCAACGGTCTCTGCCAGCGATTTCAGCGCGGATTCTTCGAGACCTTTCAGCAGCGCGGCGCGCTCCCGGAAACTCTCCTGGAAAGCGATCTCGCCGCGCATCGCCCGCTCTGTGATGGCTACGACCTGTTCACCGACGCCGTGCGTGCGGGCAAGCTCATCAATGACCTCGGCGTTGATGAGCGTCGAATCCATATCGAAAGCAACCAGCCGGCGGTTGCGTCGATAGACCGTGTCTTCCTGCACGCTGAAGTCGAAGATGAGTCGATCTGCCGCATCGAGAAGCTCGGCTTTCAGAGCTTCGGGCACCGCCAGATGGCCGCGCAGGCTGATCTCTATGCTGGTCCGCTCCGGGCCGTCGACGCTGGCAAGCGGAACCCGGCCGGAAAGCCGACGAATGGAATCGATGTTCAGCTCGTGGCGGTGAATGATTTCGGTTATGGCCGCCATCTGCTCGCCCGTGAAGCCGTTTGCGAGCAGCGTGACGATGTAACGGGGCTTGCCGTGGCTGCTCACCCATTCGGCGTAGTCCGCCTCCGAGATCGGGGAAAAGCGCGCGCTGATTCCGGCATTACGGGCGCAGTCATCGAGCTTCTGCAGCACTGCTGAGACCTGCGTGCTATCCATTATCTGCACCAGCATGCCTACGTTCAGCTGGTCATGGATAACTGCCTGACCAACGTCCAGAATGCGCACCTGGAACTGCTTCAGGGACGACGTCAGCATGGACATCAGGCCAGGCTGGTCGTCCCCGGAGACGTTTACCAATACAATCTCGCTCGGCAAGTTCAGCAACCCTCTAACATACCTATGATGTCCACACCGACCGGAACCACGACCGAAGCGATGACCAGAATGATAACCGCGTGAAGCTAACGCCTTGGTCAAACCTCGTCAAACCAGAGCGCGGCACCTTGGGCCCCCTGGCGGCCACCAGCCTTATGGTTGCTCTGGGTCTCACGCTGATCTGGCAGCTTACCGACCAGCGTGAGGCGCGGGTGGATCGATTCGGCGCCAGCATGGCAGGTTCAGTGGCGGAGCTCTGCGTCGAGCCGCTACTGAAGCAGGACCGCATGCACCTGGGCGTGCTGAGCAACCGCATTGCCGCGGTAGCGGAGGTCTCAGGGGTCGGCATCTTTACGTTGGACGACCAGGTGCTAGCGCTGAGCGGAAAGCTCGGCGCGCCCCGCTACGCCCATCCCATCAGCTTCGACGACAGCGTTGTGGGCTACGTGCGGATTTCCGTTAATGCGAGTGCTTTCGCCGATGGCCCGGACCATACGGGCCGCGCGCTGGGGATCCTGCTGGTCATGGTGATGTCGCCTTTGCTGGTCGCCGGGGGAATGACGCTGAGCCGGAGGTTGCGTGAGGAGGCGAACGCCAGTCGCGAATCGCAGCGACGTCAGCAGCAGGATGAGGCCAGAAGAAGCGAAGCAGAAGCAGACATGGTTGATGAATCGGCCATCGACATCCACCACTATCTGCTGGCGATCAACCTGCACAATCAACTGCAGCTGTCGCCAGCAGAAAGAGAGTTCGAGCTGTCTCTGTGCCTGGAGAGCGCCGAGGATATGGCTGCCCTCTATCAGGGCCAGGTCGCGCTGCTGCCCGGCGTCGGCGTGCTCATCGATTTCGACCATACGGACGATCCGGACCGCGCCTTCCAGATTGTCTGCGCCGCCATGGTTCTGGCCCGGGTGCTCCGCGAGGAAACTTCCGGCGGTGCCTACCGGTTGGGACTGCACCTCATCACCCGACCAGGCGACGAGTCCCTGAGCCTGGATGACCCGGCGGTGGCGGACGCGGCGCTGCTGTCGGCTCTGGCGAGGGAAATGACCCTCGCCGTGAGCGGCAGCTGCTATTCAGCGCTGACCCGGTTGGAACGGCTGGAGATCACCGCCAGCGCGCATCCGCTGCTGGATCAGCTCACGACCTGCAGCCCGAACTGCTATCTCATTACCGATTTGGCCCCAGGTTACCAGGCCCTGGTGCTCCAGCAGACCGAAAAGCTGACCGGTCAGCGCCGCTCAACCGCCAGAGAGTCCACCTTCTGAAACCCCCGCGGAAGCTTCCGGCCGCGTCGAGCCCGCTCGCCCATGTAGTTGGCGAGATCTTTCAGCTTCATGCGCAGATGCCTCTGACCCGCAACGACCAGCAGCTCGTCGCCTTCTCCCACCACCTCCACGGCAACCATGAGCTCTTCCCCCGATTTGAAGGCGGCGGCAGGCACGTTGATGATCTTGTTACCTTTGCCTCTGGTCATCTGCGGCAGCTCGGAAAGGGGAAACACGAGCATTCGGCCCTGGCTGGTGACCGCGACCACATGCTGATCCGTGCCTTCAGGAAACTGCACCGGCGGCAGGGCGGTCCCCTCCGCACCCACCGACAGGCACGCTTTACCGGCTTTGTTCTTACCGGCGAGATTCTCCAGCGCCGCAATGAAGCCGTATCCGCTGTTCCCCGCAAGCAACAGACGGCTGGAAGGCTTTCCCAGGGCAAGGCCCACAAAGCGAGCGCCGGCGGGCGGCTTTAGGCGACCCGTCAGGGGCTCTCCCTGCCCGCGTGCCGAGGGCAGCGTATGCGGCGCGACGGAGTAGCTGCGACCGGCGGAATCGAGAAAGACCAGTAGGTCACTGGTACGCCCTCGAGCCGCACCTCCGAACCCGTCGCCGGAGCGGTAGTTCAGATCCGCGGGTTTCAATTCATGCCCTTTTGCCGAGCGCACCCAGCCTTTGTCCGATAGCACCACGGTAATCGGCTCGTTGCTGATCAGATCCTCCTCGCTGAAGGCCGACGACTCCTCGACGGTCCGCAGCGGTGAACGCCGCTCGTCGCCGTACTCCTTGGCGTCAATCAGGAGCTCCTTCTTGATCAGGGTTTTCAGCCTCGCCTTGGAACCGAGAATTTTCTCTATGTCCGCGCGCTCGGCTTCAAGCTCATCTTTCTCCCCTCGAAGCTTCATCTCTTCGAGCTTGGCCAACTGGCGCAACCTCAAGTCCAGAATGGCGTTCGCCTGCACTTCGGTAAGCTTGAAAGCCCGCATCAGCACGGCTTTCGGCTCGTCTTCCTCGCGTATGATCCGGATCACCTCATCCAGATTGAGGTACGCGATCAGCAGCCCGTCCAGTATGTGCAGCCGGTCGTTGATCTTCTCGAGACGGAATTCGAGTCGGCGGGTTACCGTCTGCTGCCGGAAGGTCAGCCACTCCTTGAGGATACCCACCAGATCTTTGACCTGCGGCCGCATATCCAGGCCTATCAGGTTCAGGTTGACGCGATAACTCTTCTCGAGATCCGTGGTGGCGAACAGATGCGACATCAGACGCGCTACGTCCACCCGGTTGGATCGGGGCACCAGAACCAGGCGGGTCGGGCTCTCATGATCGGACTCATCCCGCAGATCGGCCAGCATCGGCAGCTTCTTGGCCTGCATCTGCTGCGCGATCTGCTCGAGAATCTTTGTCGGTGATGCCTGATGGGGAAGCGCGGTGATCACCACGTCTCCCTGCTCCTGGTGGTACACGGCTCTGGCCTTGATGCTGCCTCGACCCGTTTCGTAGAGCTGACGGATCTCCGCCTCCGGCGTGATGATCACCGCTTCCGACGGAAAGTCGGGGCCTTTGATGTGGGTCATCAGATCTTCGACCGACGCCCGCGGCCTGTCCAGCAGATGGATACAGGCGCTGACCACCTCATTGAGGTTATGAGGCGGGATGTCGGTGGCCATTCCTACCGCAATTCCCGTGCTGCCGTTGAGCAGCACGAAGGGCACTCTCGCCGGCAGCAGCCGCGGCTCCTGAATGGTGCCATCGAAATTGGGGACAAAATCCACCGTGCCCTGACGGATTTCCGACAGCAGCATATCGGCGTAGGGTGACAGGCGTGCTTCGGTATAGCGCATGGCGGCGAACGATTTAGGATCGTCCGGCGCGCCCCAGTTGCCCTGACCGTCCACCAGCGGGTAACGAAACGAGAACGCCTGCGCCATCAGAACCATGGCTTCATAGCAGGCGCTGTCACCGTGCGGGTGAAACTTACCCAGCACGTCGCCGACCGTTCGTGCCGACTTGGCGAACTTGGCAGTGCTGGGCAGGCCCAGCTCGTTCATCGCATAGATAATGCGCCGCTGCACCGGCTTGAGCCCATCAGCAATATGCGGCAGCGCGCGATCGTTGATGACGTACATGGAATACTCCAGGTACGCGCGCTCGGTGTACTGCCGCAGCGGCAGCGTCTCAAAATCCGGAGTATCTGTGTCCATTTCGATCCTTGATCTTCAACGGGCTGTCAGCGCACGGATGGGCGGTTGGCCGCGCTTAATTCCAAATCATCGGTCCTTATTCAGAAAGGGTCGCCTGATCGCCTTTTGCTTCAAGCCAGCTGCGACGATCATGGGCCCGCTTCTTGGCAAGCAGCATATCCATCATCTCGTCGGCTTTTCCCGAATCATCCAGCGTCAGCTGGACCAGCCTTCGGGTGTCCAGCGCCATGGTGGTTTCCCGCAGTTGCATCGGGTTCATCTCGCCCAGCCCCTTGAAGCGCTGAACGTTGACGGTACCGCGCTTCTTCTCCGCAGCGATGCGGTCTAGAACCCCCTCTTTCTCCGACTCGTCCAGCGCGTAGTACACGTCTTTGCCGACATCGATTCGGTACAGCGGCGGCATGGCGATGTAAACGTGGCCGGCTTCCACCAGAGACCGGAAATGCCGAAGAAAAAGTGCGCACAGCAGGGTGGCGATGTGGGCGCCATCGGAATCCGCGTCTGCGAGCACGCACAGCTTTCCGTAACGCAAGCCGCTGAGGTCGGCGGAGCCGGGATCGACGCCGATGGCGACTGAAATGTCATGCACTTCCTGAGACGCCAGCACCTCGGTCGGGGCTACTTCCCAGGTGTTCAGGATCTTGCCGCGCAGCGGCATCACGGCCTGAAATTCGCGATCGCGAGCCTGCTTCGCCGACCCGCCCGCGGAATCCCCTTCCACCAGAAACAATTCCGCACGATCGGCGTCCTGTCCCGAGCAATCTGCCAGCTTTCCCGGCAGCGCAGGGCCGGCCGTGATCTTCTTGCGCGCCACCTTCTTGCTCGCCTGGACCCTGCGCTGAGCATTGCTGATTGCCAACTCGGCAAGGCGCTCTCCATCCTGAGGGTGCTCGTTGAGCCACAGGCTGAACGCGTCCTTGGCAACCCCGCTGATGAAGGCAGCGGACTGGCGCGAGGACAGCTTCTCCTTGGTCTGGCCGGAAAACTGAGGATCCGCCATCTTCGCCGAGAGGACATAGGCACACTGATCCCAGAGGTCATCGCCCGTGAGCTTTATGCCCCTGGGCAGCAGGTCGCGAAACTCACAGAACTCTTTCAGCCCGTCCAGCAGGCCGCTGCGCAGGCCGTTGACATGCGTGCCCCCCAACGGCGTCGGAATGAGATTGACGTAAGACTCGGTTATCAGCTCGCCGCCGTCCACCACCCACTTCAACGCCCAGTCCACCGCTTCCTGATTGCCTTCAGCGCTGTGCTGGAACGGTTCTTTAGGAACCGTCTCCGCGCCAGGCAGGGAAGTTTCCAGATAGCTGCGCAGCCCGTCTTCGTAGTACCAGCTGTGGCTATCTTCTTCGCTTCCCTCCACGCTGAGGCTGACCCGTAACCCCGGGCAGAGCACGGCCTTGGCCCGCAGCAGGTGCTTCAGCCGGGGCACCGATATTCGCGCCGAGTCGAAATAGCCGGCCTCCGGCAGAAACCGCACGCGGGTCCCGGTGTTACGCCTGCCGACGCTGTCCACGGTTTTCAGCTTGCCGGTGGGCTTGCCTTTCTTGTATCGCTGGCGGAAGAGCGAGCCGTTCCGCTTGACCTCGACCTCCAGCCATTCCGAGAGCGCGTTGACCACGGAAACGCCTACGCCGTGCAAGCCGCCGGAAAAGCTGTAGCTGCGGTCGTCGAACTTACCGCCGGCATGGAGCCGCGTGAGGATGAGCTCGACGCCGGAAACCTTGAATTTCGGATGCACATCCACGGGCATGCCCCGGCCATCATCGCCCACCTCTACCGAGCCATCCTTGAACAGCGAGACTTCTATCTCTCGGGCGTGCCCGGCAAGGGCCTCGTCGACGCTGTTGTCCACCACTTCCTGCACCAGGTGGTTGGGGCGCGTGGTGTCGGTGTACATGCCCGGGCGACGGCGCACTGGGTCCAGGCCGGAAAGTACCTGGATCGATTCCGCGGAATAATCGGCCTCTGCCATATCGTCAGTCCCTGTCCGACAAATCGATGCTCAATGGATAATCGGCTACCCGGCCGACCACGCTGACAATGGATCCGTCCGCCTGAAGTTCCAGCCAGCGATAGCCAGGCTGACGGGATGCGGCCGCCTCGTCGATGGCGAAGCGTGTAGAACCGGGTGCGAACTGAAAACAGGTGGACGGCGTGCCCAGCACGGCAATGCCCCTGCGTTGACGCTCGACGACCTGGTGCACGTGACCGAACACCATCCCGCGAACGCGAGTGTTTTCAGCCAGCCATTCTAACAGCTCACCGCCATTTTTGATGCGATCCTTGTCGAGCCAGGGGCAGCCTACATCGACTGGCGGATGATGGCAGACCAGCAGCAGATGACGGGCAGCGGATCTGGCGACCCGATCCTGGAGCGCTGAAAGGTCGACGGCCGACAGCTCGGCTTCCGGCTGGTGGTCGGCGTGACTGTCGAAGCCCACGACTTCCCAGTCTCCCAGGGTCATCGCGCCAGGGCCGGGGAGCGTCTCCGCAAGGGGAGCCGAAAGGTCATGGTTGCCCGGCAGATACAGCGTGGCGCCCCGATGAAAATCTCGAAGCACGGCCTGAAACCGACGATAGCTTTCAACTTCGGGGTCGTGGGCCAGATCTCCAGACGCCACAACCAGCTCCGGCGTGCCCTCGCTGAAGGCCTGGGCCAATACCGCCCGCAGTGATTCTTCGGTATCAACGCCCAGCAGGCTCTGTTCCGAACGAGGCCGTAGATGAGAGTCTGTAATCTGCAGCACCTTCACGCCAGGCGCTCCGTCCGTTTCAGCCTGCAAGCACAGGTTCCGTCACCGCGACCCCATGTACCAGACACAACGACAGAAACTCGCTGAGAAACCGGTTGACCTGGGCCTTTTCATCCGGAAGGTGCATATCGCGGTTCGGGTAGTCGTACACCGGCCGAAAGTGCCGGGCGCCATGATACTCGACCACCTCCGCGCTTCGGGCATCATGATACAGGCGGACGGTAAGTCGCGGCCGCATGCTGAACGGCGCCTCCGGCAGCTGGTGCAGCTCGATGAGCGTGGTGTAGGGCGCCCGCTCGACGACGCGAATCTGAACCTTGTAGGGGTGTTCGCCCAGAGCAATGCCTATAAGGCTGACATCTTCTTCCCGCAAGCCGGGGAACAGCTTCATCAACCGCAAATAATTGGCATCGCACTCGGCCATATGCGCTGGCAGGTCGACGCGATATCGGTGGGTTGGTCTGGGCAAAATCTAGTGCCGCACTGCAAATCGGACAACTACTATACCTGCGGCTACCGGAAGCGTCACCGTCTCCGACAGCCGAACGCCCGCAGGACCTTCACTAACTGGAGGAACCTTTGACTACGTCGCAAAATTCCTTTCTGGGTGCTTTGGGGACTTTCTTCTGGCGCCTTTGCTAAACTTCTGGCAAAGGCATACCCCCCCAACCCCCAATATCGAGGCAAAGTTCTCCGATGCAGCCTACCCGCAGGTCGAAAAAACACCTTCAAGTCGCATCAGCACTGCTGGTGTCTATGACGCTCACGTCGTTGTCCTGGTCCGAAAGCGTTCTGGAAGTTTACGAAACCGCCAAAGAGAACGACCCCGTGCTGGGCGCAGCGGCGTCGGGGTACGAGGCCCGCCAGGAAGCCGTGCCCCAGGCGCGGGCGTTCCTGCTGCCGAACATCGCCGCCAGCGGACAATCGGCCTGGAACGAGCGCCGTTTCCCAGGCAGCGTGGTCGACACCGGCACCGGTGTGCCTACCGAGGTGCCCGACGACGAATTCAACAGTCACGGCTGGCAGGCCGAGGTGCGGCAGCCGGTTTTCAACGCCGAAAGCTGGTTCGACTATACCAGCGCCAAGGCCAGCGTTACCGAGGCGGAGCGGGCCTTCGCCTCGTCGCAGCAGCAGCTCATCGTGCGGGTGGTGGAAGCGTATCTAAACGTGCTGCGGGCACAGGCTCTGCTGGAATCCACCGTGGCGGAAGAGGCCGCTGTGAAGCGCCAGCTGGAGCAGGTGCAGCAGCGCTTCGACGTCGGCCTTGTGGCCATCACAGATGTCCTCGAGGCGCAGGCCGTCTACGACAATACCGTCGTGAGAAGGATTCAGGCGGACGCCGATCAGGACATCTTCTTCGAGTCCCTTCGCACCCTCACGGGACGCTCGTACAGCCAGCTCAGCCGCATATCAGAAACTCTGCCCATCGTTGATCCGGACCCCCAGAACGAAGATGAGTGGGTTGACACCGCGCTGCAGAGCAACCTCAACATACAGTCCGCCCAGGCCCAGCTGCTGGCCGCTGAACGCAGCTTGAAGGCGCGCAGGTCAGGGCATCTGCCCACCATCGACGTCAGCGTTACGGAATCACATTTTGTTACCGGCGGCCTGAACTTTCTCGGCGACACCACCAACACCACCACGTACGCGGCCTCCATCAACGTCCCCATCTATCAGGGCGGGCTCACCAGCGCGCGAGCACGGGAGGCGCGGGCGCTGGCCGATCAGTCCCGGCAGTTTCTGCTGGAGCAGCAGCTGACCGTGACCCGGAACACCCGAAGCCTGTTCCGCGCGGTAGCCACGGACGTCGTTCGCGTGCGGGCGCGACTGAGGTCCATTCGATCAACGGAATCGGCGCTGGAGGCCGTGGAAACCGGCTATGAGGTAGGCACCAGAAATATCGTTGACGTGCTGCAGGCCCAGCAGAGACTGTACCTCTCAGAGTTCGACTATGCCGACTCCCGATACAACTACATGGGTAACGTTCTGCTGTTGAAGCGCGCGGTGGGAACGCTGGAAGAAGCGGACCTGATGGACCTGAACTCGTACTCCGATATCAGCAACCCGGTACAGCGGGTCAACTCACTGCTCACTCGCAGCCTCGATCTGGGCACCGAGCAACGCTAGCAGCCGGTCGCTGGCGCCACGATTCTTCGCCACTACCTCCCGAGCGGCCGCACCGGCAAGACGCCGGGCATCGGTGTCATTGAGACAGCGCATCAGCTCCACCTTAAGCGATTCAACCCCGCTGACGACGCTCAGGGACCCGGCTTCGGCAAAGCGCTCCACCACATCAGGGAAGTTTTCGTACGCTTCTCCCATCAGCAGCGGCTGGCCCCAGAGCGCCGGCTCGATTGGATTGTGTCCGCCAGCGGGCACCAGGCTGCCGCCCACGAAAGCCACTTCCGAAAGCCCGTAAAGATAAATCAGCTGGCCCATCACGTCGCCGACGATGACGTCCGCAGCGCCGTCATCAGGCGTGCTCTGGCTCTGCCTCGCCACGCGCAAACCCTGTGCGCGGCAAAGCGCCAGGACGTCGCCGCAGCGCGAAGGATGCCTGGGAACAAGGATCAGGCAGGCTTCCGGCAGCCGCTGACGCACCGCAAGGTGAGCGCGCAGCAGCAACTCGTCTTCTCCGGGGTGCGTGCTGCCGGCTATCCAGACCCGCCGGGAGCGGAGCGCCCAGCGCTGACGCAGCGCCTCGACCCGCTCTGACGCATCGTCGGGCAGACGCACATCGAATTTCACGCTGCCTTGCACCTGCAGCTTTTCCTCTGCTGCCCCCAGAGCCAGAAAACGTTCCGCATGGTTTGGATACTGACAGGCGATCACGGTCAGTCGCTGCAGCATCTTTCGGGTCAGACCGCCGAGGCGGCGGTAGCCCCTGGCAGACCGCGCCGACAGCCTGCCGTTGACCAGCATGATCGGCACCGCCTCGCGGGAGGCACGGGCAATCAGGTTTGGCCACAACTCCGTTTCCATGAGCACCAGCAGGCGGGGCCGCACCCGGTCAAAGAACCGCCGCAGCACCCAGGGGAAATCATAGGGGGCGTAGCAGTGGACGACCGGTCGGGCGACCGGTCGAGCGGCGGGCTGGGTTGCCGCCCGGGGATCCGATCCGGCGTGGGATTTTGTCTCCTCCCGTCCGTCCCAACTGCTTTCCCCGGCCATGAGACGCATGCGCACCTGCTCCGAGCCCGTGGGCGTCATGGTTGTCACGAGAAAGGGCACATCGGGATATCGCCTGGTGAGCTCGGCAATAATGGGCGCAGCGGCAATGGTCTCTCCGGTACTGACCGTGTGAAACCAGATCACGCCTTCGGGCACATCCGGAGGGACACGGCCAAAGCGCTCTTCAACTCTATCTCCGTACTCGGGTTCCCCGCGCGCCCGCCAGCGCAGACGCAGACGCACCAGCGGGTAGGCAAACGACAACAGCACCTGGTAGAGGGCAAACCACATGCGCGAAGCCTGCGGTGCTCCGACGGAGAACGTCAAGGCCAAAGCAGCTAGGGAACCTAGGCTTGCGGGCTCAGCCACCAGGCTCTAGGCTCGCCGCAGATGAGCAGACTCGAGCAACAACCTCCGACGTCCGAGCACATGGCCCGAAACCCATGGCGCGAGTAGACGCCGTCATCGTCGGCGGCGGTATCTCCGGCCTCTGGCTGTTGAACCTGCTCGCAGGCAGAGGTTACAGCACCATCCTTCTGGAGTCCGCGCGACTGGGCGAGCAGCAGACGCTGGCCAGCCAGGGCATGATTCACGGCGGCATGAAATACGCGCTCGCTGGCCGGCTCACGCGCGCGTCGGAGACCATCTCCAGCATGCCGGGCCGATGGGCCGACTGCCTGGCGGGTCGGGGGCCGGTGGATCTGCGCGGCCTGCAACCCCTGTCTGAGCGCTACTACATGTTCGCTGACGCTTCGACGCTGGGCCAGCTCACCGGCTTCTTCGCAAGCCGCGTGCTGCGCGGGCGCATACGCAAGCTCGAGACCGAAGACTATCCTCAACCTTTCGCTGACCCGGGGTTCAAAGGGGTGGTGTACGAGTTGCAGGACTTCGTTCTAGATGCGCGCCGCCTGCTGCTGAAGCTCCTGGAACCGGTCAGGAATCACGCATATCAGTGGCGCCTGTCGGCCGGCGACATCTGCGTCCGTCCCAACGGCATCAGGCTGACCCTGGGAGAAACGGAGATAGACGCAGAACATCTGATACTCACAGCAGGGACAGGCAACCAGGCGCTGCTGGATGCCATGGATATAAAAGAACCGGTTACCCAGCTCCGACCCTTGCACCAGGTTCTGGTCCGTCACTCTTACCCGCACCCACTGTATGCGCATTGCCTTACCGGGATACGCGGTCGGGAGCCCCGCCTGACCATCACCAGCCATCCGGACGGCGATGGGTGGATCTGGTACCTTGGCGGCCAGCTGGCCACTGACGGGGTCGGCATGAGTGACAGCGAGCTGATCGACCACGCGCGGGCCGAACTCGATGCCTGCCTGCCCTGGCTCAACTGGGATGGCGCGACGTTCAGCACGCTGAGAGTAGATCGCGCGGAGCCCGCGCAAAGCAGCGGGCAGCGGCCCGATGAAGCCTATGCAAGCGCGTGCGGCCGATGCATCGTCGGCTGGCCCACCAAACTGAGCCTCGCCCCCGACATGGGGGATAAGGTGCTGGCCTTGCTGCCGCCGCCGGCTGAGCACCCGCCGGTCATGCTCGGCATCCCGCTGGCCGAGTTGGGCCAAGTCCCCTGGAGCCACTGAAGTGGAGCTGCGCCAGCTGGGTCAAACGGGGATCAGGGTTTCCCTGCTGGGGCTGGGAACCGTAAAGCTCGGCCGTACGCAACACCTGAAATATCCCCATGGTTTCGACATTCCAGACGATGCGGATACCCGCCGATTGCTCGACCGTGCCAGAGATCTCGGCATCAACCTCATCGATACCGCGCCGGCATACGGCACCAGCGAAGCGCGTCTGGGTGAGCTGCTCGCCGGCAGACGTCCAGACTGGGTGCTGTGTACCAAAGTCGGCGAGGAGTTCGAAAACGGTGAATCACGCTACGACTTTTCCCCAGAACACGTCCAGCGAAGCGTAGAACGCTCGTTGGACCGATTACGCACCGACTACCTGGACATCGTGCTCATTCACTCGGACGGTCACGACGTCGCCATTCTCAATCAGGTGGGCACGCTGCAGGCACTGCAGGCGCTGCAAACAGAGGGCCGCATTCGGGCGGTGGGCATTTCCCACAAAACGCCTGCCGGAGCGCGCCTCGCCATGGCAATGGGCTGCGACGTGATCATGGCAACGCTGAACATCGAGGAGACGAACGAAGCGGCGGTGATCGCAGAAGCGGGGACCCGCAAATGCGGGGTGCTGGTGAAGAAGGCACTGGCAAGCGGCCACAGCAGCACGAGCAGCCTGGAATACGTGGCCGCTCAGCCTGGGGTGAGCAGCATCGTGGTAGGAACCATCAATCCCGAACATCTGACGGAGAACGCTCGCATCGTCAGCGGCGCCTGAGCCGGCGTCCCCGACCCTTTCCGGCAGCCCATGCCCGGATCAACCTGAGGACGAAGCATCCTGGATGCGCGCAACTATGGCCGTCGTGGAACAGTCGTCCACCAGACTCAGAACCCGGACGTCGCCGCCGTAACCTTCCACGAGCTCCGTTCCCACCACCCCTTCGGGGCCATAATCGCCGCCCTTGACCAGGACGTCGGGCTGCAGCATTTCCAGCAGCGCAATCGGCGTGTCCTCAGGAAAGTCGGTAACCCAGTCAACGGCCGACAGGCCGGAAAGCACCCGCAACCGTCTGTCTATGGGGTTAACGGGTCGCCCCGGCCCCTTCAGCCGCTTCGCCGAATCGTCGTCGTTGACCGCTACCACCAGTCGCTCCCCGAGCGCGCGCGCTTCTTCCAGATAGGCAACGTGCCCGGCATGCAGAATATCAAAGCAGCCATTGGTAAATACGACCCGCTCACCGGCGGCCCTGGCCTGCTTCACCGCGTCTACCAGCTGTTCCCTGTTGAGGATGCCTCGATCGCCGCGTTCGCTGGCAGCCAGCGCCATGGCGAGCTCGGGACCCGTCACCGCCGCCGTCCCCGCTTTGCCGACGGCAATGCCGCTCGCCACGTTCGCGATCTGGGCGCAGGCACCGGGTTCCCAGCCGAGGCTACGGCTGATGGCTAACGCCGCGGCAGCGGTGTCTCCAGCTCCTGTCACGTCGTAGACGTCGGCGGGGCGTCCCGGAATGTGCTGATGACGGCCGTCCTTTTCCACGACGGTCATGCCCTCGGCCCCACGGGTGAGGACCAGCGCCGCAAAATCATGCGCAACGCAGAGCTCGGTCGCCTTGGCGATGATCTGGTCGTCATCATCCACGCCGCCGACAGCGGCGAGGAACTCGTTCATGTTCGGCTTGAAGAGGTCGGCGCCAACGTAGGCCCTGAACGGCTTGTTCTTGGGATCCACGACAACGGGCACCCTGGCTGCTGCTGCGTCGCCGAGCAGCGCGCCCGGGTCCAGAAGAACCCCTTTGTCATAATCCTGCAGCACCAGCGCGGTCGCCTGCGCCAGATGCGAGCGGGCCTTTTCGCCGACGGCGGCTCGATAATCGGCGGAAAGCGGCTGCTCGAAGTCCGTGCGGATGAGCTGCTGATTCTGGCTGACGACGCGCAGCTTCAGCGTCGTGGGCCAGTCTTCGGCTTCGATGAAATCACATGTCACGCCGGCCGCGGACAGAGACTCCCGCAGAACTCGCGCTGCATCATCTCTGCCTACGATGCCAACCAGCGTGCAGCGTGCTCCGAGGCTGGCCACGTTGAGCGCGACGTTTGCGGCCCCTCCGGGACGATCCTCAACATGGGTGACGTCTACCACGGGAACCGGCGCTTCCTGGGATACCCGAGACGCGTTGCCTACCCAATAGCGATCGAGCATGACATCGCCGACGACCAGCACATGCACCTTCTGCAGGGAGGGGAGCTTCATGGTGGCCGGATGGTACCACAGGGTCGCCCTGCTACAATCCGTCGCGCCGGCAGCAACCCGATACATGTCAAAAAGAAAACCCAGACCAAAAATCTACAGCCCCCGCGTGTGGGGAACCTGGGCACTGGTGGGGCTGGGATGGCTGATCGCCAGGCTGCCGTTGCGCGTTTCCATCGCCCTGGGACGGGCCATGGGGCGGGCTGCGTTTTTTCTGGCCCGCGATCGCCGGCACATTGCCGACGTCAACCTGCACCTGTGTTTTCCAGAGCTGAGCACCGCAGAACGTCAGTCACTGATCAGGCGCAATTTCGCTCACGTCGGCGTCGGGCTGGTCGAAACCATTATCACCTGGTTGAATCCCCGTCTGCGCATCCACGACCGGTTTACTATCAATGGCGTAGAGCATGTCGAGCACGCGCAGCAACTCGGCAGAGGGGTTCTGCTCATCAGCGCGCACTTCACCTGCATAGACATCGGCAGCCAACCGTTTTCGGGAATCGCAAAGACCGACGTCATGTACAGGGAAAACAAGAATCCCGTGTGGGAATGGCTGCAGCTGCGCGGCCGGCGTCACTACTTCGAGCACGTTCTGGAACGGGGGCAGGTGCGTGAAGCGCTGCGGGGCCTCAAGGCAGGAAATACGCTGTGGTACGCGGCGGACCAGGACTACGGGCCAAAGCATTCGGTATTTGCACCATTCTTCGGCATCCCTGCCGCGACCATCACGGCAACGGCGCGTCTGGCGGCTTTCAACGACTCCCCGGTGCTGTTCATGACGCAGACCCGCGATCTGGACAACCTGACGTGGCGCATGGAGATCAGCCCGCCGATCAGCGGATTTCCGTGCGGTGACGAGCTGGCGGACGCCGGCCGGATCAACGCGCTGATCGAGACCGCGGTGCGCGAGCATCCCGAGCAGTACCTGTGGCTGCACCGACGCTTCAAGACCCGTCCCCAGGGCGAGCAACGCCCTTATTGATCTGGCGGGGCCGGCTCGACGAGCCGCCGCAGCCGATTCGCGGCGGCATCCAGCGAGAACAGGTCCGAAGCGCGCTCCCGCGCGGCTTTTGTTGCCTCCCCTCCATGGTCGGGCGCCTGCCAGCGCCCGTAGGCGCTTTCCAGGGCTTGCGCCAGCACTGGAGGGGTTGCCGGCTGAAAGTAGTCGCCCTGGCTTCCGAGCACGTAGCTGGGACCAGGCGCCGAGCTGGACAGCACGGGAAGATCAGCAGCCATCGCTTCCAGCGCTACCATCCCGAATGCCTCGCTGCTGCTGGATGGGAGCAACAGCAGGTCAAGGCCCGAAAAGTACCGGGCCGCTTCTGGAACGAAACCGGCAAAGGTCACCGGCAGATCGCGCGCAGCCCTCTGCAGGCTGGCCGCCAGCTCGCCGCTGCCGATGAAAACCAGACGCGCGCCAGGCATCTCCCGCACTGCCAGACGAAATCCTTCCAGTGCCAGCGCCGGCGATTTCTTGGGATGGAGCCGACCAACGACGCCGACGCAGAAGGCATCGTCCGCAAGGCCCAGGAAGGCGCGAGCCTCTGCTCTGCCAAAACGCAGCCTGTCCGCGCGGGCGAGATCGATGCCGTTGGGAAGCAGAACAGCGTGAGGGTCCACCTTGAGAAGCTCTCGCTGAACGGCGTCGGAAACACCAGCAAAGATAAGCTCGCGGCGACCGCCCAGGCGACGCGCTCGAACGGCCAAGCGGCGCTGGCGACGGGCAAAGAAGCCGAACTCGTGGGCTACCGCAACAAGCTTTTTCACGGGAAGATCGCTGGCCAGCAGAATCCGGTAGGCGCGATAACGGTGACAAAGTGCAAGCGTTGGCGGCGCTCCTCCCAGGGTGCCTCCGGCTTCACTCTGCCAGGCCCGACGCAAAGACCCACCCAGCACAGCTGTTCGTCGCAGGTTAGCGGCATTGAGATAGATCGCGTCTTCCAGAGGGTCCGCCTGAGGAGGGCCGAGAAAGAACGTGGTCGCCGACCAGCCGAGCGTTCCGGCAGCGGTGGCGTAGTAACGGCAGATGTCCTTGAACGGAGGATGATCGTTAGGGCATATCTGCAGCAGAGACCTGCCGGCGGCCTCACTCATCTTCAATTTTGGTAACAAGGTAATCCTCGAGCACCAGATACTCGAGATCGGAACCGACAAACATATCCAGCGCATCCCGCGGCGAGCAAACGATGGGCTCACCGCGCCGATTGAGAGAGGTATTCAGCAGAACTCCGTTGCCCGTCAGCCGCTCCATGCACTCGAGCAGGGCGTAGTAGCGCGGATTCTGATCGCGGTGGACGACCTGCACTCTGGCAGTTCCGTCCTCGTGCACGACCTCGGGAATTCGCGACTTCCAGGATTCCGCCACGCTGAAGGTGATGGTCATGAAGGGCGCGGGATGATCACTCTCAATCAGCTCGGACGCCACGCGGTCGAGCACGCTCGGACAGAACGGCCGCCATCGCTCGCGGAATTTGATCTGCTCGTTAATGCGGTCGGCGATCCCGGGCGCGCTCGGGCAGCCGAGAATGCTGCGCGCCCCCAGAGCGCGCGGACCAAACTCCATTCGACCCTGGAACCAGGCTACCGGATTGCCAGCCTCGAGAAGCTCAGCCGTCTGCACCGGGACGTCGTCAAGGCGCCGCCAGGCCAGCCGTTCATCGCGTGCCTCAAGCGCCGCCAGGCATGCATCGTCCGCGTAGGCGGGCCCCAGATAAACATGATTCATCCGACCCAGCTTGTCGCCGCGTTCCGCGGCGACGTAGGTCGCAGCACCCAGCGAGGTTCCGGAATCGCCGGACGCCGGCTGGACGAACAGCTCGCGGACGTGATCCAGCTCCACAATGCGCTGATTGAGCTTGACGTTGAGCGCACCGCCGCCGGCAAAGGCCAGATGGCCCGTTTCCCGCAGCAGATCACCGAGATAGGTCTCCATGAGGTCGAGGCACCAGTTCTCGAACAGCTTCTGCATGGCAGCCGCGTAGTGAACATAAGGCTCGTCAGCGACGTCACCGCGACGCCTTGGTCCAAGCCAACGCAACAGCTTGTCGCTGAAGTAGAACCCGACGCCATTTTCCTTGTGACGGCGCCAGCCAACGGTGTTCACGTAGCGGGTATCGACTTCGAAACCATCGCCAGCACGGCGGATCAGACGTGACAGGTCGTAACGATTCGGGTCGCCATAGGGCGCCATGCCCATCACCTTGTATTCGCCGTCGAGCATCTCGAAGCCAAGGTACTCGGTCATGGCGCCGTAAACGCCGCTCAGCGAGTCGGGATCATAGAACTGCTTGATGGGATAAATTCGTCCGTTCTCGCCATATCCGAAAAAGGTCGTCGCATACTCGCCTTTGCCGTCAACGCCCATGATCGCCGTTTTCTCGGAGAAGCCGCTGAGATGGTACGCGCTCGACGCGTGCGCCAGATGGTGCTCCACCGGGACGAACTCCGTTCGATTCCAGTCGATGCCCAGGGTTCTACCGGCTTGCAGCACCCGGTTGCGATTGCGTCGGTATCGACGGTTGCCGTTGAGCAACGCGTCCAGAGAACGATCCGGCGCGTACCAGTAACGCCGCGCGTAGTGCCAGCGCGCCGCGCTGAGCAGGCTGATTGGCGCGTACGGAAACGCCACCAGGTCAACATCACGCGGGCTGATGCCAGCCTGCTCGAGACAGAAGCGGGCCGATTCCAGCGGCATGCAATTGCGGGCGTGCTTCTCTCGCGTGAACCGCTCCTCTTCAGCCGCGGCCACAATCTCGCCATCCCGCAGCAGAGCGGCAGAAGCGTCATGATTTAGCGCGCCGGAGAGGCCGAGGATGATCAATGGGATGAGGGGCCTGCGGGAAAGCGCGTACTATAGCGTCAGCGGCCGATCGGAAAAACCTAGTCTTCTGAGGCCTAGTTCTCTGAAGCCTCGTCCTCTGAAATCCCGGGGACGTCCTCAGTCGAGCACGGGCAGACGCGCCTCGACGAAGCGCAGGCGAAAACGCTCACGCAGTTCCGGGCGATCCGTCCAGTTGGCCAGAAAGCGATCGATGTCCCGTGCCAGTCCGGCGACGCCTTCATGCATGGCATCCAGATCAACAAGCGCCACCTGATCCTGGGAAACCAGAAAGTTGCTGGCCTTGGCGTCACCATGCGTAAGCCCCGCAGCTTTCAGGGCGGCGACCAGGTC
>CAMYJX010000014.1:11261-52512 GCA_947258825.1 uncultured Pseudomonadales bacterium | reverse complement strand
GAGGTCATCGGTTCCTGCAACAGCTGTCACGACGGCAGACGGGCCATGACCAAGCCCATCGATCACCTGCCGGCTGGCAACGCCTGCGACGACTGCCATCGAACCACCGCATGGGTACCAGCCAACTTCGACCACGCCGGCATCGTCGCCGGTTGGTTCAGCTGTCACGACGGTGTCACCGCCGTCGGCAAGGCGCCAAACCACATTCCCGCAACCAACGTCTGCGAAGACTGCCATAGAACCCTGTCTTTCTCACCGGTTCGTCAGGTGGACCATTTCCAGGTGCTCGGGACCTGCTCGAGCTGCCACAACGGTGTCATCGCCATGGGCCAACACCCACAGCACATTCCCACCACGGCAGAGTGCGACAGCTGCCACACCACCAACGGCTGGCGCTGATGTTGAGGGGAAAACCATCACAGCGATTACTCCGCCTGCTGGCGCTGCTGGTGCCCCCGCTACTGCTCGGCAGCCACGCGTCCGCGCAGCCTGGCGCCGAGAGCAGCGCCCTGAAGATCGACCTGATGTGTTCCGTCAGATACGCGGACCACAGCCCCCCGCTATCAGGCAGGGTCCTGGAGGTCCGTCTGAGCCTGAGTGATGAATGCGACGACGTCTGGCCCTCAGGCCAGCGCCTGATCCCGGTGCGTGGCCAGGCCACCGAGCACATCGTGGCCATTCGCGCCGAACGCAGCGGCGCCAGCTCAGCGGTGGTACGGATCGAACTGGCAGAGTTGTCCCAGTTCAGCGTTCGCAGCGGCCCGGCAGGTCGCTCCATCATCGTCGACCGACAGCCGGTCACGCTGACCGCGGACCCCGTCCCCCGCCCGCTTACGACGGGCGACGCGCCGAACACGAGCGGAAGTGAAGCTCCGCAATCGCTATCCGACAAGCGCCTGCAATCGCTGCTCGAGGACGCCAGACAGCACATGCTTGATCACGAGTACGATCGCAGCATTGCGATCTACACGCGTCTGCTCGAGGAATCGGATCGCGGTCAACATGCCACAGCGCTGGAGTTCATCGGTATTGCCTACGAGAAGAACGGCCAGCTGGCACAGGCCGTGGCCAGCTACCGGCGCCGACTGGCGCTTTTCCCCGGTGCGGACAACACCCGCGTGCAGCAGCGCCTGGCGTACCTGCTGGTAACCGAAAGTGCAGTCCGTGGCGAACCCGTATCCGGTAACCGGCGTTGGGAAACCTACGGCGGCATCGAGCAGGAATATCTGCACTACGTCTTCCAGCCGGATGCCGACGCCGACTCCGATGTGACCCAATCCTCGCTGATGACCTATGCCGACCTGTTCGTTGCGCACCGCGGCATTCGTTTCGACAGCCGCGCGCGACTTAATCTCGGGTATCAGCGCGACCTGCTGGACGACGCTCGCAGCCCCGGAGATCAGGCGCTGGTATCCAACGCTTACGTCGAAGTGCTCGATCAGACGCTGGATTGGAGCACGCGCATTGGCCGTCAAACGTTCTACGGGGACGGCGTCCTGGGCCGTTTCGATGGCGCCCACGGGAGCTACCGCTGGCGCCCGAACCTGAGCGTCAACCTGACAGGTGGGATGCCCGTGGATACCCCGCGTCATCTGGCAAACGACGCCCGCCCCTTTGTCAGCGCCAGCCTCAACCTGGAGGACGTGGCAGAGATTTTCGACTTCAACCTGTTCACGATCCTGCAACGCAATGACGGTATCGCCGACCGGGAGGCCGTGGGGGGCGAGGCTCAGGCCAGGGTCGGACGATGGTTCGTTCTGACCCAGATCGACTACGACTACTCGTACAACGTGCTCAACTCGCTGTATCTGCAGACGGGCCCGCGGGTGAACGACCGGTTGCAGATCAACGCCCGCGTTCATCAGTACGCCTACCCTTTCCTGACCACTCAGAACGCGCTCATCGCGCAGCCGGTCGCTTCCATCAACGACCTGTTGGATTCGTATTCCGAGAGCCAGGTCCGTTTCCTGGCCCGCAACCGAACCGCAGACGCGTTCACGGGTGCGTTGAGCGTCTCCGCAACGATTTCCGAACGCTGGCAGTTCAATGGAGATTTCAACTACACCAGCGTCGACGAAACCCCGAGCACCGCGGACGTGGCGGCCAGGCCGGATACCGGCCCGCAGCTCTACTACGCCGCCAATCTCATCGGTTCCAGCATGCTGCGGCCGGGAGACACCACCATTCTTGGGTTCCGCCTTGTAAGTACCCGGCGGGCCGACACGAGCACTCTGCTGCTGGATGTCCGCCTGCCGCTCGGCAACTCGCTGAGAATCGGACCGCGCCTGGCCGTTTCTCTGCGCCAGACAGGAAGCGCTGACGACCAGACCCTGGTCGTGGAGCCCTCGCTGCGAATGATCTATCGATTGCGCAAACGCTACCGTCTCGAGCTCGAAGGCGGAGGGTTGTGGTCTTCCCGCGACCTGCCCGAGGCGCTGCAGAGCCAGGCGGTCTTTCCGAACGACGACGAGCAACGTTCCACCGCATACTTCTTCAACCTTCGCTGGGGGGTAGATTTTTGAAACCTGATCACGTGCTGAGCCTTCTACTTGTTTTCTCCACCGGCTGCGCCAGCAGCAACAACCTGCTTGCGCCCCGCTTCGACGACGACAGCGGCAACATGATCGTCGCCTATGAAGACGCGCTGGTACTGGCGCGTCCCGTGCCGCACCTTTCCACCTCCGCTCGCGACTACGTCTACCTGGGTCCCGTGGAGGTCACCCGTAACGGGGTACCCCGCTATTACCTTTGGGTGGGGGTCACCAGCACGGTCGATCGGTCGTTCACCGGCGAACCGCCGCTCCGACCCGTCAAGCTGAGCCTCAAGCTCGATGGTGAAACGCTGGATCTGCCCCTGGACGCGTGGGAGTACGATTCCGGCGGCTTCCCATACGCAACGGTCACGCCGGTCCTGGCCTCGCTGCGCGCGCCGGTGTCTTTCGATGATCTGGAACGCCTGCAGGACGAGCACCTGGAAGGCGTTACTTTGCATGCCGAAGACGGATTAACCGCCGACTTCGACAGGTGGCGCGGACGCTGGCCCGAATGGCAGCTGATGGCGCAGGATGCCGGCATGGGCTTCATCGTGGACGCTCAGTAGAGGCTAAACCCGCAACGGGCTCGATTCCATTAATCCGGCTCCTGCTCCAGCGGTATCAGACTGCGCAGGGTTTCATGCAGCTGCCGTTTCGCGTTGCCGGCGCTCAAGCGAGCACCGATATGGCCGTCCGGTCGAATCAGCAGGACTTCATCAGCGGAGAAAAGCTCGGCAAAGGCGCCTTCCACCGGCTGCAGCCCGGTTGCGCCGCCGATGTGGACGAGCTCCACAGGAAAGCCTGCGGAAACCAGGTCTTCCACCGCCGGCTCGAGATCCGGGATCGCCCCAAAGGACAGAACGAGAAAACGGTCGTAGCGCACCAGATCCAGGGTGGAGACCCGTTCCCTGTCGCATTCCAGCCAGACGTGCGGCAGTCGAGCTCCCGGCGTTGTTGAGGGCGCATACTCCAGCGTCGGCCGGTCGGAGACCGGCGACGGGCCGTCGCTGACGATGGCGTTGGACCGGTAACAGACGCCAAGGTCGAGCCCGGACATATCGAAGTGGGCTGCCTGGCGGTCGATGGCCGCCTGCACCTCTGTCTGCCGGGCCGGATCTGCCAGCACCGCCTCCAGATCCGCCATGCTGGTGAGGCCGTCGCCGTCCACGTCCAGCGCGTCGACAACCTCGGACATCTTTCGCGCGTTGAGGAGGCTCTGCTCCGAGTTTGCCGCGGCAACGGGTCTGCGCTCCAGCTGATAGCTCAGCAGCAGATCCCGGTTGAACCCGCGGTGCACCATGGCGATCTTCCAGCCCAGGTTGTAGGCGTCACCGAAACCGGTGTTCATGCCGATGCCGCCGGTAGGCGGAAAACGGTGGGCAGCGTCGCCGACGAGAAACACCCCTTCCTGCTGGTAGGCATCCGCCAGCTGGGCCGTCATCACCCAGGCGTTCATGCTGTGAATGGTAAGGTCGACATCGGTACCGATGGCCCCGCGCAGCAGGCGGGCGAATTTTTCCTCGTCGATGACGTCCAGCGGTTCGTTCGCGTCCACCTCCTTCATGAAGATCCAGTTGCCGTCGATGTCGTGGGCAATGAAAACGCCCGCATAGTCCGCATCCATCACCCAGAACAGGAGTCCGGATCGATCCCCCAGGGAATCGCGTAGATCGGCCCCGAAATGCACCGTCACGTAGCTCTGGATGCGGGTCGGCCCTTCCATCGCGGCGCCGATGGATGCCCGAACCCGGCTGCCGGCGCCGTCGGCGCCAACGATGAACGCGGAGCGGATTGCAACGCTGTCATCACCGTCACCCAACGCCAGCTGCGAGCGATAACCCTCGTCAGTCTTGTCGAAGCCGATCCACTTGTGATGGAAACGCACCGGCGTGTCCGGCGACAGATGCTCAAAGAGAAAAAACACCGAGATCCCGACCGATCAGCCGATCCACCCAGCGAACGTTGCGGGTGTCTGCCGGATCGGGGCCCGCTGACCGGATAGTCGCATCGTCGATACCGAGGGCGCGGCAGATCTCCAGGCTGCGGCTCGATATCACGTGGGCCTGGGGCGAATCGTGCAGGCCTTCGCGGCGCTCAACGATCATGCAATCTATCCCCAGCTTCTCCAGCATCAGCGCCATCGCCAGCCCGACGGGGCCGGCTCCGACGATGAGCACTTCTGTGCGCAGTTCTTCCATGGTCTGGGTTCCCGTGTGAGGTCGCATCATGAAGCACTCGCGCAAGCGCTGGTCAACAGCGCGGCAATGGCGTCCGCCTGCGCGTTGACCATGGCATCTTCGTTAGGGTCACGGCCTGAAAGCAGCCGGCACTCGGGCGCCATGGAAAACATCGAGGCGCTGCCGACGAGCAGGTAGTAAAACTGGATCGGCGACAGATCCGGAATGACGTGGTGCCGACGACCTTCCTCGAACAGCTCCGTCACGGTCCCGAAGAAGTCGCGCACATAATGCTCGACGATCCATTCGAGCCGCCAGTCGTTGCATCTGCCCTCGTCGAACATGACGCGGCCGATCTCAGGATTGGCAGCGCTGGCGCGAATGAACTGGCGGATCAGGAAGCGGATACGCTCGACAGGCTCGATGTCACGGGACTGGACCATGGCCGGCCGCAGGGCCGAGACCATGTGCTCAAAGAGCCGCGATACGCAGGCTTTCCAGAACTCTTCCTTGCTGCCGAAGTGGTAGCTCATGAGATTCCGCTGAACGCCGGCGTAGGTCTCGATCTGCCGGGTGCTGGTGGCTTCGTACCCGTGCTGAGAGAAAAGAAAAGTTCCGGCATCGAGGAGCTTGCGGCGGGTCTGCCCGGCGCGCCCGCCGACCTCAGATTCGCCAGAGAGGGCGGTTGATGTGGCCTGGGCGCTCATTCGAATTTCCTGCCTGTAAATGAATGTTTGACAACTGTCATATAATATATGACTATTTTGGTCGATTGACAAGTGCAAGCGGCCGACCGCTTCCGGTCGACCGCGTCGAGCAACAGGGCACCTTGGTTCGATTCAATTCCGATGGGGTATTCAACAATGAGTGAGTCAACGGTTGCGGGAACGGCAGCGGCACTACCGAAGACGGCCCGCGCGCGCGGAAAGATCGCCCCGATCAAGTTCGCGCACATCGTCTTCAAGACCTCCCGCTACGACGAGATGGTCAAGTGGTACCGGACGGTTCTCGAGGCTGAGGTGATGAGCGCCTCGCCTATGGCAACCTTTCTAACCTACGACGACGAGCACCACAGAATCGCCATTGCGAACATGCCGGGGCTCGCGGACGCACCCCATCAGTCCGCCGGCATGGAGCACTGCGCCTTCACCTACGAAACGCTGGACGATCTGTTCGCAACGTTCGAGAGGCTGTCGGCCCTGGACATTCATCCGTACTGGTGCATCAACCACGGCCCCACGCTTTCCATGTACTACCGGGATCCGGACAGCAATCAGGTGGAGCTGCAGATCGATATCTTCGACAGCAACGAAGCGGTCAACGCATGGTTTGCCGAGAGCGACTTCGACAGCAACCCCATCGGCGTGAAGTTCGATCCGGCCGACCTGATTCAGCGCTATCGCGCGGGGGAGGACAGGACCACGCTGCTGGCTCGGCCCAGAATAGATCCGGGCCAGGTGATGGCGCAGTTCCCCGCGCCTCCGGAGGCAGAGGGCTGAAGCCGTTGGCACCGATGCCCGCACCGGCCCCTATTACCAGACAGACAGGCTTCATTTCTCTCCTCCCCCGGGAAACACCCCAGGCGCTGCAAGGGTAAACTTTGCCAGCTTACGGACGAAAACTAACCCTGACCGCGGTGCGCACTGATGTGGGTTGGCCGTTTTCGAACACCGGCTCGAACTTCCAGTTGAGCACAGCCTCCATCGCGGCCCGAACGCCGCCTACATCTCCGGTTTGTGTGACCGTCAGCATCAGATCCACCGAACCTTCGGCCCCTTCGGGCGCCCGGCGCGGATAAGGGGGAAGGGGCTGACGGATCAGATTCAGCTGGCTAAGGAGGTAAGTTGCCGGCTGCGCCGCATTCACGGAAGTGCCTGTTTCCGTGAGCCTGTTTGTCGCCGTCTCATCACCACTGGTACCAGCGGCATCGCCTGCTCGCAGATACTCCCCGGTCTGGTCTCCGAAGGCCTGTGGCGCCACGGCAACATAAGGGTAGATTCTGGGCGCGGGCTGGAATGCGGCTGTCCGTTCGGCCTGCGTGGCTTGCCGATTATCCACCGTGCCGTCGCGAAGCCCACCCCCAGCAGCTTCCCGTTCCGCCGTGGCCGAGCCCGCGGCGGCTGTCCGATCTGGAAGTTCCTCTCTGCGACTGGCAGCCGCAGCCTGCGCAGCCGCCAGATAAACCAGGGCACTGCTCACCGATTCCTGGGCTACGCCGGTCAGAGAAGCCTGGGCGATGAGCCTTCCAGCCGTGATGGCATCCCCGCCTTCGTAGCTCAGCATCGCTTCGCTGGCCAGACGCTCGGTCAATGATTCAAGGCTTTGACGTATCCTGGGATCGTCTGGATAGGCCAGATGCAGCGTCTTCAGAGACTGCACCGCAAAGTCGACGGCTGCAGTGTCCGGCAATTCCTCGGATTCAAAAAGGGCAGCAATCTGCGCCAGAAGTTCAGGGTTACCCGATGCCACGCTTTCCGCCCTTTCCACGCTTTGCTCCCTTTCCAGGGGGGGTTGGCTTTCCGCGGGCGCCGAACTTGACGCCTCTTCGGACGCAACAGGGGACGCGACGTTGGCGCCCGGCTGATCCGCTGCGGTTACCTCGGTCGGCGCCTCAACCTCCGGCTGGGCTTCGATCCGGGTCGGGACCGGCGTCGGATTCTGGGTCTGGGTCTGGGTCTGGGTCTGGGTCTGGGTCTGGGTCTGGGTCTGGAAAATCACGAAAGTACTACCGACGAACACAGACACCAGAACGACTGCGAAAATGACGGCACGGGTTACTCCCGAGGCCACCGTTGTTGCCGCCTCGTCAACGGGGTAGACGTCGGTTTCTTCGGCTTCATTGCGCTGTTGCGTGTCGTTATCCGTAGCCCGCAACGATTCAGCGGGTAACACCTCGGGCACCAGAATGTCGCGAACGCTGAGACTCCGGGGGCCGGGCGAAGCCGCCTCGTCGACCTCCTCAGACGCAACCGAGTCATCCGTCTCAGGCTTCGCGAGCTGGTCCGTTTCGTCAGGCTCCGCAGCAACCGGCCTCAGAAACCGCGCGATCGGCGGGCCCGAAGCAGCCCTGGGCTTGCTTTTCAAAGGTGCATCGCCGGAGATATGCACGACCCGAATCTCCAGCACGTTGCCACCGGGACTGGTCTCTAGGGAGCCCGTATTGATGGAAACCGTGCTGTTGGGAAAGCAGAGCTGCACCTGGGTCTGCGGGTCGACGTAGACGGTGGGGGCTCTTCCCCTGTCGGGGACTTCCAGCTCGTGCGAGTCCGAGGCAACGCGCAGTTCCAGCGTGCCGTCGTCAATATCAAATTCCACCAGCGCATCGCCGGACTGGAAGCTCATCTCACCTGACGCGTCCTCTCCCAGGTGCATACCGGGGCGGATGCGGGCAGTCTGCGCTCCCTCTCTGGAACTCAGATGCCAGCCGATGGTCTCGGCAGAGCTCGCTTTATCGTGTGCCATATCTTTGCATATGCCGCTGCGAACGGTCCGTGAGCCACAGCCTGTGACGGGCACCGGGCCTTATAGTAAACATTATTGACATCGGTCAGTCTACAGTTCAAATCAGGTGGAAAAAAGCGCTCGCTGCCACGTATTGCCCGCAATCTGCGCAGCTACCGGAAGCAGATGGCCGGAGAGCGTTGAACCACGGCTGTCCCGCGTTAAACTGTGGACTGCTCTGCGTATCGTATTAAGCATCCTTATAGGTATGCCAAAAATCTGCGTTCGCCGTATTGCATTCATTAGACAACCGTCAGGCCAAGGAGCACTTTCGCGATGACAAAGCTGAACGTCAACGGCAAAACCGTTGAGCTGGATTTTGATGAAGGTACCCCATTGTTGTGGGTACTCCGAGAGCAGGCGGGGTTGACGGGAACCAAGTACGGCTGCGGCATCGCCCAATGCGGGGCCTGCACGGTGCACATCGACGGCAACCCGGTGCGCTCCTGCGTCTACCCCGCCAGCGCCGTCCAGCCCACCCAGCAGATCACCACCATCGAGGGTCTGTCGAAAAACGGTGACCACCCCGTCCAGCAGGCGTGGCTGGAGCTCGATGTGCCGCAGTGCGGATTCTGTCAATCCGGCATGATCATGGCGGCCGCAGCCCTGCTGGCCAAAAACGCAGCACCCGGCGACGAGGAAATAAGTGCCAATATCAGCAACATCTGCAGGTGCGGCACGCTGCAGCGGGTTCGTAAAGGTATTCATCGAGCGGCCGAAATCAGCAAAGGGACGCAGACGTCATGAGGGAAGCAAAGTTGAATATCAGCCGTCGTAAGTTCCTCGTCTCGGCCGGCGTTTCCGGGGCAGGACTGTCTCTGGGGCTCACGCTGCCGGTACCCGGCAGGGCAGAGCCGGCAGCCGCAGAAGAGGTCAACGCCTGGGTCGTCGTTCAGCCTGACGATACCGTGATCATTCGAATTGCTCGTTCGGAAATGGGTCAGGGAACGCTCACCGGCCTTGCCCAGATGGTAGCCGAAGAGCTGGAATGTGACTGGTCGAAGGTGACATGGGAGTACCCCACGCCGGGCGAAAGCCTGGCTCGTGACCGGGTGTGGGGCAGCTTTGCGACCGGGGGCAGCCGGGGCATCCGAGGCAGCCACCAGTACGTGCGCGAAGGCGGTGCCGCTGCGCGTATGATGCTCATCGAAGCAGCCGCCATGCAGTGGCGGGTGCCACCGGCGGAGTGCAGCGCCGAGAACAGCGTCATCATCCACGCGGCGTCCGGTCGCACCACAACTTACGGCAAGGTTGCCACTGCTGCGGCGCGGCTGGTCCCACCCACAGAGATCCCGCTGAAGGATCCGAAGGACTGGAAGCTGATCGGCCAGCCCGCGAAGCGTCTGGATACCCGGGAGAAGCTGACCGGCGAGCAGCTTTACGGGTCTGACCTGAACCTTCCCGGCATGTTGAACGCGGCCATAAAGGCCTGCCCGGTTTTTGGCGGCACGGTGGCCGGCTTCGACGCAGATAAAGTGAACGACATGCCAGGCGTGAAGGGCGTCCTCCAGGTTGACGACAACGCGGTAGCCGTGGTCGCGGACACCTGGTGGCGCGCGAAATCGGCCCTCGACGTCCTGCCCATCCAATGGGATGAGGGCCCGAATGCCAAAGTTTCCCAGGCCGACATAGAGGCAGCGGTGAAAGAGGGGCTTACCGCGGACAGCGCCTTCGTCGGCAATTCGGCAGGGGATGTCAAAGCTGCTCTGGCAGGCGCAAAGACGCGGGTGGAAGCCACCTACAGCTATCCATTTCTGAACCACGCGACCATGGAGCCGATGAACGCAACCGCGCTGTGGACCAAAGAGTCCTGCGAGGCGTGGGTTCCCACCCAGAATGGAGAAGGGGCGCTGGCTGCGACCGCGGAAGCCGCGGATCTGCCGCTGGAGCAGTGTGAAGTCCACAAGATGCTGCTTGGGGGCGGGTTCGGCCGACGCGGTGGCGGAGACTACGTCCGCCAGGCGGTGCTGATCGCCAGGCAGATGCCGGGCGTGCCAGTCAAGCTGCTGTGGTCTCGCGAAGAGGATATGAAGCACGGCTTCTACCATCCGATCACCATGGCGCGAATGGAAGGCGGCCTGGACGACGACGGCAACCTGATCGCCCTGAACATGCGAATCTCCGGTCAGTCGATCCTCGCGGGACGGATGCCGCAGGCACTGCAGGACGGCAAAGATCCCATTGTCTTCCAGGCGCTGTCGCCAGACGGGGACCACGCCATCAGCTACAAAATTCCGAACCTGCTGGTGGACCACGCCATGCGCAACAGCCACGTGCCGCCTGGTTTCTGGCGCGGGGTTAACGTGAATCAGAATGCCGTTTACATGGAGTGTTTTGTCGACGAGATGGCACACGCGGCAGGCGTGGACCCGCTGACATTCCGGCAGCGCCTGATGCAGGACAATCCGAAGGGGCTGGCCGTGCTCAACGCCGCGGCAGAAGGCGCCGGTTGGGGTAAGCCGACGCCGGACGGCGTGTACCGGGGCCTGGCCACCTGCTACGCGTTCGGCAGCCACGTCGCCGCCTGCGCCGAGGTATCCGTCGATGACGGGGGCAAGCTGAAGATGCATCGGATCGTCGCCGCCACGGACCCGGGATACGCGGTCAACCCTCAGCAGATCGAAGCCCAGGTCGAAGGCTCGTTCGTCTATGGTCTGTCCGCTCTTCTGTATGAAAAATGCACGGTCAAAGACGGCGCGATCGAGCAGGAAAACTTCGACACCTTTCCTTCTATGCGCGTTGCGGAGATGCCCGAGGTTGAAACCATCGTCATGCCCTCGGGCGGGTTCTGGGGCGGCGTGGGCGAGCCCACCATCGCGGTTGCGGCACCCGCAGTGCTGAACGCCATCTTTGCCGCCACCGGGAAACGAATTCGCGACGTCCCCCTGAGAGGCCAGAATCTGCGTTCGGCATGAACACCCTGACAGCGTCGCTGATGCTGTGCTGTACCCTGTGGGCTACGGCAGCGGCAGCCGGTGACAAGGCGGCCGATGGGAACATCGGGCCCGATGAGCACATCGGGGCAAGGCTGCTGGCCGGCAGCTGCTACGGCTGTCATGGGGCAACGGTCGGTCAACCGGGCGGTCGACCGGTCGGTCAACCGAGCGCGATGTCGGATCTCTCATACCTGTCCGTCACTGAGTTGGCCGCGCGACTGAAGGATTACCAGCAGCGCAACCGACCGGCTACGGTCATGAGCCGGATAGCCAGCGGCTACTCTGATCGCGAGATCGAGCAACTCGCGAACTACTTCGGGCGCGCCTCACCGTGAGCACGACTCGGCGCCGCTGGCTTGCCGGCGCAGTTGCAGTAACAGGCAGCGCCCTCCTCCCGGCTTGCGCCGCGCGGGCGGCAAAGCCACGGGTCGTCGTCATCGGCGGTGGATTTGCCGGCGCCAGCTGTGCACGAGCACTGCGTAGCACGGCGCCCGGGACCATGGTCACGCTCATCGAACCGAATAAGACCTACACCGCCTGCCCTTTCAGCAACCTGGTGCTGAGCGGCGATCGCAAGCTGACTGAGCAGCAGTTCAGCTACGATTCGCTGCGATCACTCGGTATCGACCTTTTACCCACCAGAGCCGTGGATGTGGACCCGGCCAAACGCCAGGTGCGAACCGCCGACGGCGGGGTTATCTCCTACGACCGGCTGATCATGGCGCCGGGCATCGCCATCGATTGGCAGGCTTTGCCGGGCTACGATGAGCAAGCCGCTGGCAGCCTGCCCCACGCCTGGCAGGCGGGCGCACAGACCACCTTGCTTCGCGACATGCTGACGTCGATGCCGGACGGCGGGCTGGTCGTGATTTCGGTACCGGAGGCGCCTTATCGCTGCCCGCCCGGTCCCTACGAGCGTGCCAGCCTGATCGCCAGCTACTTCAAGCGAACCAAACCCCGCGCCAAGATCCTGATCCTGGACGCGCAGGACAGCTTCTCCAAGAAACCCCTGTTTCTGCAGGGCTGGTCCAAAATCTACGGAAGCATGATCGAGTGGCAGGGCGCGTCCGACGGCGCACGGGTCGTTACCGTTGATCCGTCAACCAGACGGCTGCAGACCGACTTCGACACCATCACCGCAGACGTGGCAAACGTCATTCCGCCCCAGCGCGCCGGCCAGATAGCGGCCCGCGCCGGTGTCGCCGACAGATCAGGATGGTGTCCCATCGACCCTCTGACTTTCGAGTCCAGGCTGCAAGCCGACATCCACGTGATCGGCGACGCCGCCATCGCCAACGCCATGCCGAAATCAGCGTTCGCTGCCAACGCCCAGGCCCGGCTCTGCGCGGTTCAGGTGGCGCGCCTGCTGCGGGGTGAACGTCCCACCGCAACCAAGCTCATCAACACCTGCTACAGCCTGATCAGCCCGGACTACGGCATTTCCGTTGCGGGCGTTTACCGTCCGACGCCAGACATCTGGTCCGAAGTAGAAGGTGCCGGTGGCATCAGCGACCTGGACGCCCCCATGACAACCCGCCGTCTGGAAGCCGACTATGCGCGACAGTGGTTCGCCAACCTCACCAATCAGGTGTTTGGCTGACCATGGCGCGGTTTCGGCAATGCATCGGTGGGTTGATGCTGTGCGGCCATCTCCATGCGGCTGCACCTCTGACCGAGGTTCCAGGCGATGCGCAAAGAGGTCGCGATGTATTTCTTGATCGCGATGCCGGACACTGCCTGCTGTGCCATCAGGTCGAGCAGCTGGATGCGCCTTTCCAGGGCAACCTGGGGCCCGACCTGAGCGATATCGGTAATCGTTTGAGTACTGCTGAGCTGCGTGAAAGGATCGTCGATCCTACCCGGTTGAATCCGGAGACGGTCATGCCAGCGTACTACCGAACCAGCGATCTGCGCCAGGTCGGCACCGCGTATCTCGGCAAGCCGATACTCAATGCTCAACAGGTCGAGGACGTGGTGACCTTCACCAGCACGTTGAAACGCCCGTGAAGACGCGTCGGGAATGGCTGGCAAGGGCTGCCGCCATCACCGGCTATGCCCTGCTGCCGATGCCTCTGTCAGCGACGCCAGCCGACATGCGGCGGACGATGCGCCAGGCGTTCGGCGATTCACCCATCGCAGCGGGTCGAGTCGCTCTGACGCTGCCCGCACTCGCCGAGAACGGCAATTCGGTGCGCCTGTCCGTCGCCGTTGACAGCCCGATGACGGACGAAGATCACGTCGAGTTCGTTCAGCTATTCGCGGAGGCGAACCCTCTGCCGGACATCGCCCGGTTCGAGCTGGGACCGCTGAGCGGCCGAGCGGAGATCGAAACGCGCATTCGGCTGTCTGCTGAGCAGAGCATCGTTGCCGTTGCCGGCATGAACGACGGCTCGCTCTGGTCAGGCTCAGCGTCCATCGTCGTTACCATAGCCGCCTGTCTGGAAGGATTGATCTGACGTGCTGAAGGCCCGCATCTCAGCGCCACCGACTGCCAGACCGGGCGAGGTCATCTCGATAAAGACGCTCATCTCTCATCCGATGGAGACCGGCTTTCGACGCGATGCGTCAGGCAAACAGATTCCCCGCAATATCCTGACGGAATTCGTCTGTCGCTATAACGGCAGACAGGCGTTCCGCGCCCAGTTGCATCCCGCCATCGCGGCTAACCCATTTCTATCTTTTCACCTGCGGGCCGACGTCAGCGGGACGCTGGAGTTTCGCTGGACGGACCAGCACGGCGAGGTGACTTCCGAGACCCGGGAAATTGTCGTTGAACCATAGCCGGGGGTTCATTGCCCTCGTTCTGGCGCCAGCGTTACTCGGCATCTCCGCCGCGTGCGAGAGGCCAGCAAATCCGGCTTCATCCAACCGCGAGCCAACCCGCACGTTGACCCAGGTTCTGTCTGGCTACGAGTTTCAGTCCGAAGACACCCGGGTTCTGCAGGACGACCCCTTCGCGAATCCCGGTATGCTCTGGGTGGATCAGGGCCGCGTGCTCTGGCGCAGCAAGCCCGCTCCCGACGCGCCGTCGTGCAGCAGCTGCCACGACAAAAAGGCCGACAGCCTGCGCGGGGTCGCTACCCGTTATCCCACCTACGATGCCGAGACCGGGACCCTTGTGAACCTCGAAGGCCGCGTCAATCGCTGTCGAGAAAAGCATCAACGGCGATCCGCATACGCATACGAAAGCACCCAGCTGCTGGCCCTGACCGCCTTCATCGCTCACCAGTCCAAGGGCATGTCGATCAAAGTCGACATCGATGGTCCGGCGCGCCCGTTCTTCGATTCGGGGCGAACCTACTTCTACGAGCGACGGGGGCAGATGAACCTGGCCTGTCACCACTGCCACGAACGGAACATCGGCCGTATGCTGCGCGGTGACCGGCTCAGCCAGGGCCAGCCCACCGGCTATCCGGCTTACCGTCTGGAATGGCAGAACCTGGGCTCGCTGCACCGACGTCTGCGCTTCTGCAACCTGGGCGTGAGAGCAGAACCCTTCCCCGCCGGCGCGCCGGAATATGTGAACCTGGAGCTCTTCCTAGCGTGGCGCGCGCAGGGTCTGTCGGTAGACGCGCCGGCGGTGCGGCGTTGAGCTTGGAAACGTCTGACGACCCGAAAAGGTTAAAGGTTAACGAACGGCACCGCTGCGGGAAAGGTTAAAGGTTAACAAACGGCACCGCTGCGGGATTTGGGCTGCGGTCCAACACCTCCATCAAACAGGGAACTGAGATCTTGAAAGTCCTCTTCATCATCATGCTGGTACTTAATCTGCTTACTGAGGTCATGGCCGCCACCGCTCTAATCGGAGGACCCGAGGGCATATCTGCGGCAGGGACAGGCGAGATGTGGTCTATGCACTACGGCTTTGCAGTGCTGGCCATCGCCAGCGCCTCGTTATGGATCTGGCCCTACCGCACGAACATCAAGGCGGTAACCGCGGTCCTGGGGGTGCTCATGACCTTTCACGCGGGCCTCTTTATTTCCTTGACGCTTGCAGGAGACCAGGCCGCCGGCATGATCATTCACGCTTTCCTGGCCGCGCTGTGCATACTCCTTTTCACCCAACGTTCGAAATGGTGCAGCGAATAGCTTCACCGGCCGGCTTACCGCTCCGGGTCTGGCTGTAAGCGTTGCCGGTCAAAAGAACGTGGACCTTACCCACTTCAGCACCGTGAACAACTCGTCCATGAACGGTTGCTCGACGAGCTCCACAACCGTACCGTCCGGATCGTAGAACGCGACGATGCTTCCCGAGGAGTCCGGCCCCGAGCAGCAAGGCGTTATCTCAGAGATAAACTCCACGCCCTGAGCTTTGAGCGCAGCGACGTCGGCCTCAATGTCAGCCGTGGACAGCGCGATGCGATGTATGCCCAGGTGATTGACCGGAACGGGATACGCCCGTTCCGGATCATACGGCGTGACCCATTGAACCAGTTCCAGCATGGATCCATCTTCGGGGTGAGTGACGATGGCACCCTCAATCTCGTATGCCTCATCGAAACCCATGCCGCGAGCCACCTCAATCGAATCCGAAGCCGCCAAGTAGCTGGTAACCTCGTAGCCCAGCATCTGATACCAGGCCCTGGAGCGCTCAAAGTCACTCACGTTCACGTTGATCTGGCCGAGACCGACGATATGCGTCGTTTCGGTCTCCTCATCCTCGCCTTCGACTTCGATCAGCTCGTAGTGAGTGCCATCCGGATCAGTGAATACGGCAAACATGGTTCCGTCTGATCGCGCCGTTGGCGCCGAAAGAAACTCGACACCTTCATCCTTCATATACTGGTAGTCGGCGGCAATATTGGTGGTGAGCATTGCGGCGCGGGCCATCCCGAGATGATTGAGCCGGGCATAGGGCGCTTCTTCGTTCCTCGGAATGGTGAACTCGATGAGGTCGATCAGCCCGCCCTCGAAGCCGCCGACGCCGATGAGCTCGCCATGCAGAAGATAGCCGCCGGCTTCTTCACCTTTGGAGCCATCGTAGGATGTCGGCGTCTCGATACCGATCGCTCGAGCCATCCCCAGGGTATTAGTATCCGGAAATCCCGTCAGCGTTTTGAAACCCAGCTTGCCGTAGAACGCCCGGGCGGCAGGAAAATCGCTGACGTTCGTATTGAAGTGCACCAGCGATCGGACATTCAGCTCAACGTCGGCCAGCTGCTTGACTCGAATCGAAAACGAGCCGCCCGAGGATCCACCCAGCCGAACGGCAATGGTGTTGTCTTCGACAAGGGATACCGAGACTTCCAGCGGTCCTTCACCGATGGCGCTGCTGGCGCTACCGTCAGCGCCCAGAATCTCGACGCCATTCAGTTGAACCCTCGCTTCGACTTCGCCACCCGTGCTGTCGACAATCAGTCGGGCGCTTCCTGGAACCCCGAAGAATGACGCCTCGTGGAGGCGAGATTCCTCAGCGTTCGCATGGAGCTGGAAAAGATACCGGGTAAGATCGATGTCCATGGCCGCGGCTTGATAAGGCCCGACCGCTGCCCCGACCAGGCACAGGGCCAGGCAAGCAACCAGACGTTGGAATCTCAGGGTCATCAAGGCGGTTCCTCAGTGTCGTTGGTGTCGGGCCGCGTATTCTATACAGAAATGACCACGCAACCGGGCACACCGTAGACTTCCGCACCCATTGACGCTGGCGAAGCAGGTCCTACCTCGATGGATACCTGACCAGGCCATCCCGGCCAGAAGTGTTATGATCCGCGGCTTTTGTTTTCGGCAACAGAGGACGCGGATGCGAAGTGTCAGCAGGAGATGCAGCAGAAAAGCGGCACCGGGCCGGCTTTTCCCGAGCACGGCAGCTCACTGTCTGGTGCTGGCCATCTGGTTCTGCGCCCTGCCCGTGAGCGCGACCTGCGAAGACGTCGATCCGGTACCGCACCTGGAGCAGACTTATGCCGCTGGCTGGGGAATCGATCATCGCAACACCCGCTACCAGCCCCGATCCTCCATCGATTCCGAAAACGCCGAAAGACTGGCACTGAAGTGGACGTACGGGCTGGCAAGCACCACGCCGCGCTCTTACCCGCTGGTTACCGAGGACACCATATTCGTCGGCGACGGAGGTCGCGGGCTGGTCGCCCTGGAGCGGGGCACAGGCTGCGAGCGCTGGGTATATGAACACGAAGGGCCCATCAGCAGCGCCATCCTGCAGGGAAAGATCGGTGACAGGCAGATCCTGATTTTCAACGACCGCATCAAAGGTGTGTTTGCACTGGATGCAACGACGGGCGAGTTCATCTGGCACGCCGCCGTCGAGGACGAACCGGTGCCCTGGTATTCGGGAACGCCACTGATCATCGAGGATACAGTCTACGTGCCGGTCGCCTCGCAGGAGGTGGGCCTGGCCATGAATCCGTTTTACGGGTGCTGCACCACGAGTGGTGGCATGGCCGCGTTCGACATCAGCACTGGCGAGAAACGCTGGTACCTGCCAACCATCGAGGCTGAAGCCCAGGTTACCGGCAGCCATTTCTGGTTTGTTCAGGAGTACGGGCCCAGCGGCGCGCCGGTATGGGCCTCCCCCAGCTATGACCCCCAGCGCAACTGGCTGTTCTTCGGCACGGGGCAGAACTACACGCATCCCACCACCGATACCAGTGACGCCATATTCGCGGTAGACGCAGAAACCGGAACCATCATCTGGATCAACCAGTTCACAGAGAATGACGCCTACACGGCCGCCTGCAACATAGAAGCCCTTAACCATCCGAACTGCGCCGATCCAACAGGCCCTGACGTGGATTTCGGCGCCCCGACCCTGCTGCTGCGCGGAAAATCCGGCCGTGAACTGCTGGTGGCGGGACAGAAGTCGGCAGATGCCCATGCCATGGACCCGGAAACCGGCGAGGTCGTGTGGACCGAAAAGCTGGGCCGTGGCGGCATCATCGGTGGTGTGCATTGGGGGTTGGCCGCAAATGAAGCGCTCGGCCTGGTCTACGTGCCCATCAGCGACAAAAAGATCGTCGGATTCCCATCGCCCGGCGAGCCCAGACCCGGGCTTTACGCTCTGGACATTGACACCGGCGAACGCCGCTGGGAATACACACGCGCTTCCCGTTGCGATGAACAGGAATGCGTATTCGGACTATCGGGGGCCATCATCGCTTCAAACGACATCGTGGTCGCTGGAACCATGGATGGGTTTCTGGAGATCTTCCATGCCAGCTCCGGGGAGCTGCTGTGGTCCCACGACTCATGGCGCGACTACGACGCGGTGAACGGGATTGTAACGTCCGGCGGCGCCTTCGATGCCCACGGCCCAATGATCGCCGACGATCTCCTGCTGATCACTTCAGGCTACGGCTACGTCGGGCGGCAGAGAGGTGGAAACGCGCTGCTGGTATTCCAGGTGGAGACCGAAGATGGGTGATGGAGCCTGCCTGGCCGGAAGGTTTCGCCGGTTGGTCGCCACGCTGATCGACATGATTATGGTGCCATCGCTTACCCTGGTGCTCGTGATGATCTCGGGGGTCGTAGAAGACGCCGAGGACTATACCAACAATTGGTGGATGCTTTGGGTGTTCGTCCTGGCGATAGTCAGCTATCTGCTGCTCAACGGCTATGGCCTCTGGCAGCGCGGGCAGACGCTGGGGAAAAAGCTGCTGGGCATCGCCATCGTTCAGGCCACCGGCAGTGAGAACGGAAAATACGCATCCGCGCCCGCCCCACTGTGGAAGCTCATTTGCCTGCGAGCGCTGTTTTTTCCGTTACTGTTTGTGGTGATCGTTCCCTCATTTGCAGCGCTGCCGATCATCGATCAGCTGTTCATATTCGGCAAGCGTCGGCGCTGTCTGCACGACCTGGTCTCCGGAACCGTGGTAGTCCGCGTCTCATAAGGCGCACGGCAAATTCCGGTCAGTCGATGCCGCGGCGCTTCAGCTCTTCGGGCATGCGCTTCGCGGCAGCTTCCAGCGCCGGCCCGCGCTCTTCGTCCGTGAGCTCACCCGTGGTGTCCTTCGCCATCTTGTCGCTGTCCAGTGTGATCCACTTCTCCGGCACGATCTCGATGATCACCCGCAGCGGGGAATCCAGCCGCTCTTCGAACGCCTTGGCCTGTTCCTCCGCTTCCGGCGTCAGTTCCCCGCCGGCACGACCGTAGGGCCCCCGGGCCAGGGCGGGATAAAACCAGCGCTTGGTTTCTTCGTCGTCATGAATGATGGCCCGGCCCTTGATGGTGATGGCACCGTTCGGCCCATCCGGTGCGGCAATGCCGCTTACCACAACCGAACAGCGGGGATCCCGGCGGATGGCAGATACGCGATGACGATGGACGCCACAGGTAATCCATGCGCGCCCCTCGTGCCAGACGAAAGCGTGAACGACGCCTACGGCCCAACCGTCCTTCGTGGTCCAGTTGAAAACACACTCCCTGGCTTTGCTGAGCAGATCTTCGCGATCCTCATCCGAGAACGGATAAATTGAAACCTGCTCGTGATCCTGGCTGGACATCGCACTCCCCTATTCATTATCAATGACGATAAAAGAATATCTCAATGCTGCGGTGGTTTACACGTTAACCGATTGAGTGGCACTAGCCCCTCGGGTGGTAGAACCTAAATGTATGTGGCACCACGCCTGGCGTCCGGAATGGATACGCTTTCCCAAACAGCTTCAGATATCCGGCGTACCCCACCTTCCTGCCGCCTACGCGGAGATCAGCCTTGATAGACGGGTAGTTGTGGGTCTCTACGAAACCGACGCCGTACTTGAACCCTTTGCCAAGGCAGATCTCATCTCCAAGGCGAGACAACCAGCCGGCTAAGCCTAGCCCGCGAAACTCGGGCTTCGTGTACGCCTTGTACCCATACCTGTAAGGCCATTCCACCTCGATCCAAAGCCCGTCCGCGTGCGGCACCCTTGTAAAGGAACGCCAAATGAAAGCAACCATCGTCTCATCATGAAAAGCAGCAAGACAGATATCACCGCGCGCCAGCGCGTCTTCGACAAAGGCGAGGCCGAGTTGCTTCGGCATTTCACCCGCCGCCCGGATCAGGTCTTCACGAGTTGCGGATCGAATAGATACGCCATTTTCAAGCTCAGTCGGAACGGCTTCGTTCTGCATCTCTCGGACATGGACCCTACAGAGCATCAACCAGCGTCGGGCCCGTTTCATCAACGTCGCCCACAGCCCGGCTATGAGCCCCCACTGTCCGGCCGGATCGCGACCGTGCGCGTTTCGCGCTAGCTGTTCGACCTGCCGGATCCCGTCAAGGGTAGAGGTCAATAACCGTCCGGCACCCAGTTGCCGTGGAAGCCTGCAGGCACCCGAACGGGTAAGTGGATACGCGCTACGGGCTCCTGGTCAAAAGATCGGGCGTCGACAATCACAACCTCGCTTTTGTTCTCCTCGGGTCGGTAGACGTAGCTCAACAGCCAGCCGTCGTCTTCCGCCTGGCCATTGGGATCTTTGACAAAAACCGCTTCGCTGCCCTCGCCGCCATGAAGGTCGTGGAATTCGGAGCTGCCACGATCGAGGTCATACTTCATGAAGCCTTCGGCAACGGGCAGACGGGGCGCAAACGCGGCGGCGTAGCCGTAGCGGTTCTTCAGCCCGACGACGGTGTCGCAGACGCGGGTAAAATCAACCACCCGGTCATCCAGCTGCGTCTCCGAGACCGTACCGGCCTCCTGATCGATTACCCAGCGGTACAGCATGGGCGGCGAGTTGGAACCGGGTTTCATGGCATTTTCCATGCGGCAGACGTCGACAACGATCCTGCTGCCTTCTTCATAGGCATTGAGGGGATGGAAAACATAGCAGGGGTTGATCTCATACCAGGTGACATCGGCGTCGGTACCGTTGCGAGGCATCACACCGAGGCGCGCGCCGTAGGATTCGTCCCAGATCACCGGCAAACCTGAGCTTTTCAACCCCTCCAGATCCCACACAACAGGCAGATCCATGAACACGACGTGGTTACGCGTTATGTTGAAATCGTGAATCATGGTCGCGCCTTTCACCGTGATCGGCTCAACCTGAAGCATCTCACCTTCGGCTGATGTGCGGTGATAGGTCAGGTACGGTTCGCTTACGCTGTAGCCGAACGAGAGCAGCTCACCCGTTTCGCCGCAGGTTTTCGGATGCGCGGTCATCGGGCCCTTGAGCTTACCGTCGAAATTGTGCGGGCCGATGGTTTCCAGCTCGTCAGAAACCACGAAGGGCCAGTGGCCCTCTTCCAGCGCCATGATCTTCCCGGCATGGTGGATGACGTGCGTATTCGCCGAGGACATCTTCATGTCGGCAAGGGAACTCATGACGTCTGCGTTCGGATCAAGAAAGAGGGGCGTTTTCACGTAACGGTTGCGATACCAGTTGGCGTTGCCATCCCGGATTTCCACCCCGTGCAACATGCCGTTGCCAAGGAACCAGTGCGCCGAATGACCGGATTGCGGGTTGGCGCCGTTTCTCAGCAGACGGCCGTTGAGTTCTCCGGGTATCGAGCCCGTGACCCTGAGGTTCGTCTCGGTCACTTCCTCGAATACCGGGGCAAAATTGTCCTTCAGCCAGAATGGTACTTCCTGCAGTTGCTCGCTCATCGCTTTCTTCCGTGGGTTGTTTCGTGATCCGATCATGGCACGTCTGCATGACGAAATGTAGCCGCGTCAGGTTCCGGCGCCAGACCTAGCGCGAAAGCGTGAGTTCCAGGCCCCACTGCCGGCCGGCAGCCCGCTGCCCGAACCAGAACAAGCCTGCATTGGTGGCGCCGAGACGCCGCACCTTGTCACCAAAGGCATCTTTCAGGAACGCCGAAAAAGTGAGCCGGGTATCCGGGTCCTGCAGGGGTATTTCGTAATCCAGGAAGAAATCTGTTCTGCTCAGGTCCGGCGCCTTGTCGCGGCCCAGAGGATCTGCCTGTCGGCGCACCGGAGAGCTGAAGTAGTCGTCCCGGTAGCTGTAGTGGACGCTTGCGGTCAGGGTGCCTCTCCGCAACGGCCAGCGATAGTCCGCGCCGACGTCGAAGGTCCACTTCGGCACCCGTCGCAGCTCGGCCGTATCAGAAATGTCTTCCAGCACCAGACTAATCGGATTGAGGTCCAGGAACTTATCGAACTCCGAGTCCAGATAGCCCAGCGAGCCGCGGATCAGAAACCGCTCCGAAAGGTTCACGAGCAGTTCAAGTTCGGCGCCCCAGATGCTGGCTTCCGCTGCATTTACCGTGGTTGTATCAGGTCTCGGCAGGCCGCCCGGACCAACACCGGAAATCAAGCGTTCCTCCTGCTTGTCGTCGTACTTGGAGTAGAAAACCGTCGGGTTCAGCCGCAGACGCTGGTCCCACAGATCCATGCGCAGCCCCAATTCATAGGTATCGACGGTTTCCGGATCGAAGGTGTTGCTGACGCCTTCCAGCGTGCTGGCACGGCCGTCGTAGCCGCCAGAACGAAAGCCCCGCGCCCAGCTGCCGTAGCCGATCACCCGATCGGTGAAGCTGTAGTCGGCGGCGAACCGGAACGTAGGCTCGGACCAGGAGTCGTCACCGTCGAAAACGAACTGTGGTTCCGCCATGTCCGTATCGGTATCGAAGAACCAGCGATCCATGAAGAAATTTTTCCGCTCGTACGACAGCCGGGCACCAGCGGTCAGGCGCAATCGATCGGTCGCATCGAAGTACAGCTCGCCGAACGCGGCGAACGCGTCCAGGTCCTGTTTGGAACGGAAAATGCCCGCAGGATCACCGGCAAAGAATGAGGAAGGTGCCGGTGAAGCAACGCTGGCCGCAGTGGCCGGTACGGCGGATGGGCCGTCCCCGTCGAGCTCGTATTGCGAACGCATGTAGTAAAGGCCAGCCACGAAGTTGACGGGGGCGGAGAAAGCGCTCGCAAGACGCAGCTCCTGGCTGAATTGATAGTAGTCCTGATCCCGCTCGGCCCAGAACACATCCCATACGCGATCCTCGAGCGGCCGCGCACCCACATTGGGTTCTATCAGCTTGTCGTCCAACGAGAGATAGGCGGTGATGGACGTCAACGCCAGCTCGTCGGAGAGCTCGGCATTCATCTCGAGGATGCCGTTCCAGTATTTCATCGAGCTCTCGAACGGGAAGCGCGGATCACCGAAGCTGGTTTCGAAGTCGTCCGCCCTCTGGACGACAAAATTGCCGGAATAGCAGGCGCTGGGATGGGTATCGCCAAAGGTGTCACAGGTGGTTACCTCTGGAATCTCCTCCGGTATCACACCAGCGGCCGTGCTTTCCGCCTCCGACAGCGTCAGGTCGTACTGCCGTTCGTATTCAGACTGGTCGTCTACCCAGTCGAAGGTGAGCTGAGCGCTGAACGTATCACTGGCGTCCCAGAGCACCGAGACGCCCGCTGAACGCCAGTCCTGGCCATCCTCGTCGCCGACGTTCTCCAGCCTGGCAGCCAGATCCGCCTGCTTCGAGAAAGCGTAGAGCTTGGTCGAGAAACCGGCGGCTTTCGGAAGGTTGAGCACGACGCCGAACTCCTGCCGATCGTGCTCGCCGAACAGAGCGTTGAGCCGGTAGCCCAACTCCCCGGTAGGCAGGGTGCGCCGGATATTGATGGTCCCGCCTATGGTGTTGCGGCCGTAGAGCGTCCCCTGGGGACCCCGGATTACCTCGATCGTCTCGACGTCCAGCATCTCCACCGAGGCGCCGGTGGAAGTCCCGAGAAACATGCCGTCGATGCTCACGCCAACGGATGACTCAAAGGTTTTTTCCACCTCGGAGAAGCTCGTGCCTCGAATGGAAGCCACCAGGTGAGCCGCGGTGAACTGGCCTTCGACGAGGGTGGTGTTCGGCATGTACCGACTGACGTCGGCCAGGTTGTCCAGCGCATGCTGTTCGATCAGCTCCTGGGTCAGCAGGGTTACCGCCAGGGGAACCTCCTGCAGCACTTCCTCCCGCTTCCGCGCGGTGACGACCATCTGTTCCAGCTGTTCCAGCGGGAGCGCAAACAGATCTTCGCCTTCCTGGGCGGACAGCGGCTGCAGGGCGCTCGTTGTGATCAGCACAACCGCGCAGAGCAGCATTCTGTATCGGCACCCCGCCACCGCTTCGTCCTCCCACGACTGGACGATCCCAATAAGTTACTCCTATCTCGCGCCTGCTGCGAGCAGGCAATCGGGCCTGTGCTGCCAAGGCCCCCTTCCCTGCACGCAGGGGGCCAGTGTTCCAACCCGGAGCATTGTGCTTCAATGGTCCGGCCCGCAGATTTGTGCGGTAGAGGGGAAGAAATGGTCGTCCGCCAGTTTGCTTTCGATTTTCCAGACGACATCGATCCGAAGTGGATTCCCTGTCACCTCGTTCGTTCTCAGCTGTTCAACGGTCTTTCGCTGACCATGCCTTATCTCGAACCGTTCCTCGTGAAAACGATGCGAGAAGCGTCCAGCTATATACAGGCGCCCGAGTTGCTGGAAGACATTCGTCAGTTCAACGGTCAGGAAGCCAGTCACTACAAGTGTCACCGACGGCTGAACGAGTTGCTCAAGGCCAACGGCTATGCGGAATTGGCAACAGTCGAAGAAGGGCTGGCGCGGTCCTATGCAAAGCTAGGCCGCAGAAGCCTGCGTACCAGATTGGCCTACAGCGCCGGCTTTGAGTGCATGACTAACGGGTTCACCAACTGGCTCATCAACAAACGGCGAAAGCTGTTTGCCCATGCCAACCCGCATATCTCATCGTTCTGGCTGATGCACATGGTGGAAGAGACGGAACACAAAACGGTCGCCTTCGACGCTTACATGGCTTACTCCGGCGCATACCTGCCGCGCGCCGTCGGCGTGTTTCACGGCTCGTTCCATCTGGTGGGCTGGGGCTTCGTGGGAATGTTTGCGGCGCTGAGAAAAGACAGGGTGCTTCTCAAGCCCAGGGCCATGGCCGAAATTGTCGGTGAGACCGCCTCCCTGATCTGGAACGTAAGCCCTTATCTGCTTCGCGCGCTGCTGCCGTGGCACAACCCCCGCGGTGAAACGGACCCCCAGTGGATGCAGGACTGGATCGCCGGTCACGCTGCGCTACCGGAGGGCGCGCCTATCCCGCTGATAGACACCCATAGCTTTGAGATGCCCGTGCCATTCAATTACGCGCCCGCAACCTGAACCTCAACCCATCGAAACGAACCCGAGGGAGATAGCCCATGGAACGACTGCAGAGAGTCACCCTGAGCCACGGTTATCTGGTGATCCTGGTCGCTATGCTGGCGGGATTCATGCTGATGTTCTCGCTGCTTGGCGGCATGGAGATATGGCCGGGAAACATCCTGCAGATTCCCGTCTACGGCACCAGCGACGGGTGGGTCCGGGCGCATTCCGGAGGCACGATGAACGGCCTGCTCGTGGTTGCCGTTGGTCTGTCGCTACCGAAGATGGGTTTGAGCCCCGTGCTGCAACGGGTAACCGCCTATGGCTTCATCTACGTGGCCTGGTCATTCACTCTGTTCTACTGGTTTGGCAACGCGGCGGGAAATCGAGCGCTGAGCATTGGCGACAACCCGCTGGGTTCGTCGGACATTTTCGGCATCCTCGGGTTCCTGCCGGGCCTGCCATCCGTATTCATCGTCGTATTGCTGCTCGGCCTGGTGGCGAAGGGCATCTGGTCTTCCACCGGCTAGCAATGCCCGAACAGAGACACCTCAGATGCTGGCTTCGTGATCTTTCCAGTACGGATCACGCAGCGCCCGTTTGAGAACCTTCATTGCCCCGGACAGGGGCAGCGGCTCGTCGCGAAACTCCACCGATTTCGGCACCTTGTAACCGGCAATTGAGCTTCGCGCATACTCGATGACCTCTGCCTCGGACACCTCCGCACCGGTTTTCCTCACAACCACGGCGTGCACCTGCTCGCCCCAAAGCTCGTGGGGAACACCGATTACGGCCACCTCGTCTACCGCGGGATGACCCGAGATGGCGTTTTCCACTTCCACGGAATACACGTTCTCGCCGCCGCTGATGATCATGTCTTTCACCCGGTCGACCAGAAACAGGAAACCTTCGTCATCCAGATAGCCCGCATCACCCGTGTGGTACCAGCCACCGCGGAATGCTTCGGCGGTGGCTTCGGGCTTGTGCCAGTACTCGCTCATCAGATTGCCGCCTTTGGCACATACTTCGCCGGTCTCCCCCGTGGGCAGGATCTCGCCGCCCTCATTCTGTATCGAAAGCTCCACACCGGGCACCGGACGACCCACCGAGCGGAGACGGGGATCGTCCGGCCGATGATGGTCCGGCCCGTTGAAGGTGAGCACCGAGGCGCTCTCGGTCATCCCATATCCCTGATTCAACTCGAGATCAGGCAGCATGGCCAGCAGACGATCCAGCAGTTCGGCCGGCATCGGCGAGGCACCGTAGGTCAGAGACTCGAGGCTCGCGATGCGTTCCGGCGCAAATGCCGGATGATTGACCATCATGGCAATCATCGTGGGCACCATCATCGTCAGCGTGACCCGGTGCTCCTCGATGAGTCGGATGACTTCGCCAGGCTCGAACATCGGGACGAGAACCTGGGTGCCGCCGCAACCCGTGGTGGCCAGCAATGACACCATGGAAGCGGCGTGAAAAATGGGCGTCTGCAGCAGGCTCACCTCAGACGGCTTGAACCGCCCCAGTACCATCCCCGCGTGGTAGCAGTTGAGGATCTCGGCCCGCTGGGTGACCAGCACGCCTTTCGGCAGGCCCGTGGTCCCCCCCGTATACATGAGCACGACAGGGTCTTCTTCCTCGGGTTCTTTGGGCACCACGGGCTCCCCGGACGCAAGCAGATCTTCATAACCCAGATCGCAGGGACCATCGCCCGGGCCCATCAGCACCACCTGCCGGATGGCACCCGACGACTCACCAAGGCGCATGGCGTCATCAAACACCTGCGCGAAATGGGCATCGACGAAAACGATCCCGGTGCCGGAGTCTTCCACGATGTACTCGAGCTCCTTGCCCGCCAGCCGCAGGTTCAGCGGGTTTATGATGCCCGCGCCCAGATAGGCGGCGTGATAAAGCTCCAGATACTCGTGGCAGTTGGCGGCCATGACGGCAAACCGGTCCCCCCGGGCAAGCCCGAGCGTGCGTCGCATGGCATCAGCCAGACACAACACGCGCTTACCATGAACTTCGAAGCTCGCCCGATAAGAGCCGTCGATAACGGCGGTTTTTTCGGCGAACGTCTGCATCGCCGGCAGAAACTGGCGATGGTAGATGAGCTCTTTCATCAATCGACTCCCGTCCCGTATGGCATTGACGATACCACCAAACAGATCGCTCATGGCGACATGCGGTCCGCACAACCCAAGATCCGCTGCCTGGTGGGCGGCGCGCCAGACATTTCTGGCCGGGCTTACTGGCCCGGTATCCGTTCGGCGCGCGTCCAGCTTACCGTGCGGCTCATGAAACCCACCTTGACCTTGATCTGCATCTGATCCGGCCGGGGCAGGGTAATCTCGGCGTCCCTGTACTCCTGGAGCCGCTCTGCATAGATCTGGCCGCGCCAACTGCCCGTGTTACTCTCATCGCTCACGACATCCTTCAGCAGAACACGCCCCACAGCGTCGGGCTTATTGTCGTTGCGGCGAGTGACACAGATGACACCAGCCAGCCGCTGTCAGCACTAAGGTTCCTAGATGGTTCATGATCGACCTCCTTATTGGTGATGGTCCGGTTTCCGACTGGGCGATCAGCCGGCGGAAATCAACGGTGCGGGAAAGCGGCAGATGCGCTTCAACCGGGAGGTCGGCTGCCCGGGGTATTCCCAGATCAGCGTGTTCTCGTTTACCAGCCGTCGCGTCACCAGCCTGACGAGACCCCAGGGCCTGAATTCCAGGGTATTGTCAGCGTTCCACCGCATCGCCGCCCGTACACGGGTGCAACCGCGGGGATTGATATCGTTCGCACCTTCCGCCAGGCGGCCGGTGGTACGGAAATCATGGATAAATCGTCGTCCGGCAATGACGACGCGGTTGCCGCACTGCTCGATTCGCTCGATGTGACCAACCTGACCGTCCTCGGCCCGCCAGAGTCCTCGCAAATCCTCCGCTTCGGGTGGCAGCGGCTCGGTGCATCCGGCCAGCACGGGCGCCGGCCATCGATCGGTCTCACAATCGGGGGTGTACGCCTTGGGGATGTCGTCAGCGCCCGGACCTGAGCCGTCCAGTTGGGGCCGGATGCAGTAATCCACGGCATAGGCGTCTTCTGCGTAGACCCTTGCTTCCGTCGTGTCCGCGGGTCGTGACTCCAGATAGAGAAAATAGAAAATCACGCCTGCTGCGAGCACGAGCAGAAGCGCTGCCACCGTCAGGCTTTTCAGGAATGCGGACACGGGACGACCCCCGGTATCACGCCGGATTGGCATTCAAAAACTCAATCACCACCGCGGCCAATTCCCCACCGACATCGTCCTGCAGAAAGTGACCGCCGCCCTTGATGATGGTGTGCTTCTGCCCCCTGGCGCCTGGAACGGTCTCGATAAAACGCTTCTCGCCACCCCGGGTGACAGGATCCGAGTCGCTGAACGCGGTAAGAAACGGTTTGTCGAACTGGGCAAAGAACGCCCAGGCGGCCCGGTTGGCCGGGATTGCAGGGTTGTCGGGGATAATCGGCACCAGCGAGGGAAACTGCCGGGCGCCCTGCCGGTAAGCCTCCGAGGGAAAGGGCGCCGCGTAGGCGGCATATTCCTCGTCCGAGCAACTGCTCAGGGACGCCCTGACCACCATTGCGGGGTCAAAATCCTCAGCACAATCACAGTATTTGACCCAGTACATGAACGGTGGGCGGTCTTCCATGGGGCCCGCCAGCTTGGCGGCCATTTCCGGCAGCGGCAATGCCGGCGTTGCCGCCAGCAACTGATGCAGCCGGGGCGCTATCTCGTCGGGGATGTCCCGGGCGTCCGGCAGGCCCGTATTCGCAGCAACAACGCGGGCAAATCGGCCTGAGTTTTCGGCGACCAGGCGAAGCCCGATCAGACCGCCCCAATCCTGCCCCAGAAGCGTCATGCCGTTCAGGTCCAGGGCTTCGATCAACCCTTTGACCCAGAACACGTGGTTGGCGTAAGTGTAATCGGCGCGCGCCGTGGGTTTGTCCGATTTCCCGAAACCAATGAGGTCGGGCGCGATGACCCGGAATCCTGCGCCGGTGAGCAGGGGAATCATCTTGCGATACAGATAGGACCAGGTCGGTTGGCCATGAAGGCACAGGACCACCTCGCCCTGCCCTTCGTCGAGGTAGTGCATGCGCAGCTTGCCGCCCTGACCGTCGTCGACATCCCTATAGTTCGGGGCAAACGGATAGTCGGGCAGATTCTCGAATCTGTCTTCAGGGGTTCTGACGATATCCATGGGTGACTCCATATGTGACTGAATGTTTGACAGCGTGCGTGGCTCCATGCGTGGCGCCAATTGATTCAACCGGTCAGTTCGGCCAGTAGATGTACTCATCACCCTCGACGTAGGGCTGGCCACCGTGTTTGTCGATGAGCTGGGGGGAATTCAGCACGGTAGGCCACAGGGGGGCTGCCTGCTCCGCATTGTGCGCCGCCAGAAGGGCTTCCAGCTCCTCGACCTTGCCGGGCTCAGCGTCGGCGAGATTGACCTGCTCGGTAGGATCATCGGCGAGGTCGAAAAGCCAGCGCTTGTCCGGCTGCGCGGCACGGATGAGCTTCCAGCCTCTGTGCTGCACGGATTGATGGTGGCCTTCCCGCCAGAACAGGGTGTCGTGGGGCAGCCCCGTCTCCTCACCGGTGATAAAGGGCATCAGGTCGACGCCGTCCAGTTGCCGGTCCGAAGGCACGGCGGCTCCCGCGGCAGCCGCAATGGTGTGGAACAGGTCGACGTGATGCGCCGGCGCGTCCAGGATCGAATCCGCCTGAATGCGTGCCGGCCACCTGGCCATGAAGGGCACGTGGGTCCCGCCCTCGAAATGCGTCAGCTTCCATCCTCTATAGGGCTTGTTGATGTCCGGCAGCTGAATGTAGCCGGCCCCGCCATTGTCGCTGGTGAACAGGATCAGGGTGTTTTCCGCCAGCCCGAGGGCTTCCAGCTTCGCAGTGATCTGACCGACGCTGCGGTCCACCGACCGGATCATTGCGGAGTAGACGCGCAGATGATGGTCCTCAATATGCGACAAGGCGTCATAGTCCGACCGGGTCGCCTGCAGCGGGTTGTGGATGCCCCAGTGGGCAAGATAGAGGAAAAAGGGCCGGTGACGATTGTTCTCGATCACCTCGAGCGCTTCTTCCGTGTAGTAATCCGTCAGATACCCCCTGGGCTGGAACCGCTCGCCACCGTTGAACTGGGCCGAGTACTCGGCAAAGGTCCACACCATGCGCTCAATGCCGTCTTCCTCGCGCTTTGCGTTCACCACATCCGGATGGTCTTCGGGCAGATAGAACACGCCGGACATGTAAAGGCTGTCATCAAACCCCTGGTCCTCCGGGCGCATGCCATCGATCGCGCCCAGGTGCCACTTGCCGATGTGGGCGGTGTAGTAGCCTGCATCCTGCAGAACTTCCGCGATGGTGATTTCCTCCGCAGGCATGCCCAGCTCCCTCATGTCGGGCAAGGCATCGACTTTTTCCGTGTCGATGAAGCTCGGCAGCTCGGGTTGGTTTATCTCCTGCATCCACCGGAAGATTGTGGCGCCGACTTTGGGAAAAGGTGTGAACTCGAAGCCAAAGCGGGTGGAGTAGCGGCCCGTCAGAATGCTGGCGCGGGACGGCGCGCAGACGGCGTTGGCCGCGTAGCCGTTGGTGAGGGTAACGCCCTGACGCGCGATCGCATCGATGTTCGGCGTCATCACAGAGCCGTCTCCGGCACCGCCGTTGTACAGCGAGACGTCGTTGAAACCCATGTCATCGGTGAGAATGAGGATGATGTTGGGCGGCCGTTCGCCGGGCGATGCGCCTGGCACATCGGGGCCTCTGGTCCAGCTGATGGGCACGTTCCCGGGAATGGGCGAGATAATCTGCCTGAGCTTCGGCGCGCCCCAGACGAGGAGCTCAATTCGATACTGCCACACGATGACGCCCAGCAACGCGATAACAAGGCCACCGCCAACCAGCTTCTTCATGACGCTTCAATACCCATCGTAAGGACTCAAAAACAGGCAGGGCGTCGATCATACGCCGCATATTAATGTTTGTCATTATTAGTTGTCCATGTTATTACTCGTGCTATTAATGGGCACGGTAAACAAGGCCGGGGAAGCAACAATGAAAATTAGAGAGCCGGTTCAGTTCAAGGGCGCACCGGGGTCCCCCTATACCAGAAAGATGCTGGCCTACCTGCGCTACCGGCACATCCGCTACGAGCTGCTGATCGGCAACCGTACTGATGCCCTGAACCTGCCAGAGCCCAAGGTGAATCTGCTGCCTACATTCTACCTGCCAAACGCGCACAACGAGCTGGAGGCCGTGGTGGATTCAACGCCGCTGATCCGACAATTCGAAGCCGATTTCACCGAAAGATCCGCCATTCCCGAGCACCCCGTACTGGCGTTTCTCAACTATCTGATCGAGGACTACGCGGATGAATGGCTGACCAAAGCCATGTTTCACTATCGCTGGTACTACGAGGCAGACATCAGGAAGGCGGGCACGATCCTGCCGCGCTGGAACGGCATTCAGGCGCCGGAAGAACAACTGCAGGAGATGAGCAAGTACATTTCGGAGCGACAGATTTCGCGCCTGTACGTGGTCGGGTCCAACGATACCACCGCGCCGGTCATCGAGCAGAGCTACCGGCGTTTCCTAACCATCATGGACAGCCTGATCCAGCGGCAGCCGTTCGTTCTGGGCGAACGCCCCGCTTCGGCGGATTTCGGCATCTATGCCCAACTGACGCAGCTGGCGAAGTTCGACCCGACCCCGGCGGCGATCTGTCTGGAACAGGCCCCACGCGTCTACGCCTGGACAGATCTGGTGGATGATCTCAGCGGCTGTCCGACCAATGACGACGGCTGGATGGCGCCGGAATCCATCGGCAGCGTGCTGGAGGATCTGCTGGCTGAGATCGGCCGAGTTTACGCCCCGGCGCTGCTGGCCAATGCCCAAGCGCTGCAGGCCGGACAGGAACAGATGGAGACGTCCATCGATGGCAAGCCATGGGTGCAGCCGACGTTCCCGTATCAGGCCAAGTGTCTACAGTGGATCAACGAGGAATACGCAAAGCTGGACAATATTGCCCGGGAACAGCTGGACGCGGTCCTGGAGGGTACCGGCTGCGATTCGATGATCTTCAAATAGGCAGGCGCGCTTAGCCATGGACCTCAAAACCCGCATCCGCTCCACCGCGATCAGCACCTTTGCATCCCCCCGATACCTGAATTTGCTGCGCGGCAAAGCCCGCCTCAGGCGCAAGCTGTCAGGCGAGCGCGCCATCGTGCACTACTTCCATCAGGTCGACGATCCGTACAGCCATCTGGCGGTGCAGAAGTTGGATCAGCTGAGGGCCGCTTACACCCTTCCGTTCAACGTGCATCTGGTGTCGAGGCCCGCCGCGGAATTTCAAGGCAGCAGCGATCATTTTCACAACTGGGCACTGCGGGACGCGCTGAGTATTGCCGGGGACTACGGCGCTTCGCTGCGGGCGGTCCGGCAACCGGGCCCGGCAGAGGTTCAAGCCGCCAACAACAAGCTCGCGTCACGGCTCAATCAGCCGGATTTTGCGCGGCAAGCCGTCGAAGTCGGCGCCGCGCTCTGGTCCGGCAAATCGGAAAAAGACGCGGATCGACAGCCAGGGGAAGCTGCAGTTCAGAAGGGCAACGCGCTGCGCACCAGGCTTAGACACTACCAGGGCGGGATGTTCTATTTTGACGGTGAGTGGTTCTGGGGGATCGACCGGATTCGCCTGCTGGAGCGGCGCCTGATCGAAGAAGGCTATCGCGACGGCGAGGTCGAGTTGTGCGTCCCGGAACCCACCGCCGTCGACACGTCCGGGCTGAATGGCAGCGCGGTCGTGCTGGAGTACTTTCCTTCGTTGCGCAGCCCCTACACCGCGGTTGGTCACCGGCGGGTACTGGACCTGCTGGCCCGCAGCGGCGTGACGTTGCAACTGCGCCCCGTCATGCCGATGATGATGCGCGGCATACCAGCACCGTTCGCGAAGCAACAGTACATCATCATCGACGCCGCACGTGAGGCGCGAGCCAGGGACATTCCATTCGGTCGCATCGTCGATCCGTTTGGCGAGCCGGTAAAGCGGGCGTTTGCGCTGTTTCCGGGCGCTCAGGCCATCGGCAAAGGGATGGCGTTCGTCACCGCCTACCTGTCTGCAGCCTGGGTAGAGGGGGTTGATATCGCGTCAGAGGCTGGACTGCAGCGTGTTGCGGAGAACGCGGACATCAACTGGAGCGAGCTGCAGCAGGCCGCACAGGGCACCGACTGGGAAGCCGTGCTGGAAGACAACCTGAGCGACATGCTCGCGGCAGGTCTGTGGGGGGTGCCGAGCTTCCGGGTGACCGGCGGCAACGATGACACGGCGTTCGCCTGCTGGGGCCAGGACCGCATCTGGCGGGTCGAAAACGAAATCGCGAGAAGGCTGTAGTGGACAGCCGCCAGGCGCGCAGCGAAGCCACGCAACACGCGCTCATGGCGGCCGCGGTAAAGCTGATAGCCGACCGAGGTATCGAGAACGTTGCCATCCGGGACATCGTCAGCGCTGCGGGGCAGAAGAACGAATCGGCGCTGCAGTATCACTTCAGGAATCTGAAGGGGCTCATCGGCGCCATACATGCATCCCGCGCAGCGGAAATACAGGCGAAACGGGCTGAACTGCTGCAGCATCTGGGTGAGCGGACGGCAGATCCATCCCTGCGGGACATCTGCAAGCTGATGGTGGAGCCGGCATATCTGCTGGCGAAATCAAACGCCGATTTCCGGCGCTACGTGAAAGCGTTCGGCCATGAGATCACCCTTACCGATCAATCTGCGGTCGCCCTCGTCAGCAACAGAGGAGGCCAGAGCGCTCAGCAAACGAGCGCGCTGCTGCGCGCCGCCCTGCCCCACCTCGACGATGCCGCCCTGCAGCGTCGCATGGATGGCGCGCTGCGTTTCGTTTCGGCGTCCATGGTCCATCAGGCCAGACAGAAGAGCGGGTTTCGCGGCGCTCAGGCCGATCTCTTTTTCAACAGCCTGATTGACGCGCTGGTCGGCCTGCTGGGCGCCGCCGAGTCCGACGAAACCCGAGCCATCGCCAACGCCATTCACTGCAAGTAACCACCACAGGAGACAATGTAAATGCAGGTACAAAACAGCGTCTACCCGAACGAGGCTCAAATACAGGGCTTCGCAGACCCGGGGCCGGAGGGTCCGATCTATATGGTCAACATGCTCAAGTTCAAGGCCAAAGCCGAATACCCCGACGGGCGCGAGTCGGATCTCACCGGCGAGCAGGCCTACGCTATTTATGGAGAAGCGGTTTCCGGGCTGCTCGTCGAATTCGGCGGTGCAGCAGTCTTCAGCGCGAACGTCGAGCGCCTCATGCTCGGCGAGGTGGAAGAGCTGTGGGACAAGATCGCCATCGCCATGTACCCGTCGCGGGGTGCCATGCTCGCCATGATGCAATCGCCGAAGATGCAGGAAATCGGCATCCATCGCGCTGCTGGTCTGGCGGGCCAGCTGAATATCGAAACCGCTGACGCGGCCGGCTCATTGCTGGGCGTGCCGAGACAGCACGCGCCTACGTGACCCGCTTGCTCATGCGCGTAGATCGAGCATCATCTGAATATTGCAACGCTCGTAGGGTGAGGGCTCACCTAGATATTCCTCGAACCCCAGATTGCGGTACAGACTGATGGCGGGTTCCAGGATGGTATTGCTTTCCAGATAGAGCGCGTGTGCCCCCAGGGAACGCGCTTTCTCAATGACGGCCGCACCGAGAGAGGCACCGACACCCTTTCCACGAGACGCCGGATCCACGGCCATCTTGGCCAGCTCGAAGGTGGCATCCGTAGCCTTTATCAGCGCGCAGGTACCGATCACCGCGGGGTCGTCGAGCGCCATAAAGATATGCCCACCCGGATCGATGATGTGCTTCTGCGGATCATCCAGCACCTTGCGATCGGCGGTTTCGAGCTGCCAATGGGTCTCGATCCATTCCACGTTCAGGCGTTTGAATGCGCTTTGAAATCGGGGCTCGTAGTCGACGATCTTCATCCGAATCGATGCTATCAGCTTCCAGGGCTTGACGGCGGAACCTAGCGGATAGCCCCCGGGGCATCCGCGCTATACTCACATGCCGATCACGGGGAGAGAGCGGTTGAAGAATACTTCGCAGCCGGGGCACGAGCGCTCGATGCGCCGGGTCGCGGCGACGGCGCTGGCCGGCACCAGCATCGAGTGGTTCGATTTCTTCCTCTACGGGACCGCGGCCGCGCTGGTTTTCCCAACGGTGTTCTTCGCCGCAGACATGCCACCGTTCGTCAGTCTCATCGCGTCGTTCAGCACGTTCGCCGTCGGCTTTCTCGCCCGCCCTGTCGGCGGCGTGCTGTTCGGCCACTTCGGCGACCGGCACGGTCGCAAGCGCGCGCTGGTCACCGCGCTGATGATGATGGGTCTGGCCACCACCCTGATTGGCCTGCTGCCCGGCTACGCTACCCTCGGCTTCTGGGCGCCGCTGCTGCTGATTGTGCTGCGTTTCGTGCAGGGGCTTGCCGTCGGCGGTCAGTGGGGCGGAGCCATGCTGCTCGTGACCGAGCACGCGCCGCCCGACAAGCGGGGCTTTTATGGCGCCTACGCCCAGGCCGGCGCGCCGTTGGGCCTGGTGCTGGCCAATCTCGCCTTTCTCGGTGTCACTGCCAGCGTATCGCCTCAGGCCTTCATGGATTGGGGTTGGCGGATTCCGTTCGTGTTCAGCGTCCTGCTGATCGGTTTGAGCATGTACGTGCAGCTGCGTCTGGAAGACACGCCCGCTTTCAAGGAGCTGCTGGCGAGCCGACCAGAGCCGTCGCTGGAAGCTGGCGAGGCGCTCAAAGTTGCTGCAGCCCGACAATCACCTGTCATCGAGGTGCTGATCAACTACCCGCGGCAGATCACCCTTGCAGCAGGCGCGTTCCTCGCGGTCCAGGTCACGTTCTACATTCTCATCACGTTCGCCATCGCCTACGGCACCAACGCGGAGGTTGGCCTAGGCCTGCCCCGCGAAACCATGCTGTGGGCCGTGCTGATCGGCTCGCTTACGCAGCTGCCGGCGCTGTTCTGGGCATCCGCCTACTCCGACCGCCACGGCCGCCGGGGCATCTACATGCTCGGGGCAGCGTTGCTCGGCGTCTGGTCGTTTTTCATCTTTCCGCTAATGGATACGGGTTCGTTTGCACTCATTACCCTTGCCATCATCGTCGGTCAGCTGCTGGTGGGCATGATGTACGGGCCCCAAGCGGCCATGCTGGCAGAGCTGTTCAGCACCCACGTGCGCTACTCGGGTGCTTCGCTGGGCTATCAGCTGGGGGCGATCCTGGGCGGTGGTTTTGCACCTATTGTGGCCACCGCGCTACTGGCTGCGTTCAACAGCACGCTGGGCGTGTCGATCTATATCAGCCTGGCCTGCGTCCTGACCCTGCTGTCGGTGTTTCTCCTGCGCGAGACCTACAAGACCGACCTGACTCAGGTGAAGGCAACACAATCGGTGCCCTGAGATTTCAGCCTCGCGGACCGACGCTCTCGGTGTGGATCTGCGCTTCTGGCAGGGCCCTTTCCACAAGATCTTGGGCGACCTCTGGCCGGCCACCCTTGCGTTCAGTTCAGGGGGCTGGGTGCCGGAAATATCTGGCGCTTCAACAACTCAAAGAAGCAATCGTCGATCGCGATCCAGAGCGCGTTTGCCACCAACCAATCCATACCCGCCGTGGAGGCGTGCGCCGCCGGGCTTGGCTTCGCAAAGTATTGACGGATTTCGAGCCCCCACCCGCTCCGGTGAGCCTCGTCTACACCGACGCCCGAATGATGACGCCTCGCCTGCGCGTGCTGCTGGATTTCATGAAAGCCCATCTTGAAGATACCCTTTCCCGGTAAGCGTGAAAGCGCGACTACCAAGGAGATAGCGTGGACATCGTCGACTCGCAGATACACTTCGGGCCCGGCGGCACAGACGCCGTGCTGGCGCAAATGGACGCTCTGGGCATCCAGGCATGCCTGGTGGACGAGTTCTGGGGCCTGGCAACCTGGGGGCCGGGCTACACCTTACCCAACGGGACCTTCAGACCCACCCGACCCACGGTTGAACTCGCCGCCGCGCTGCACCCGGACCGATTTGCGTACGTTGCAAGGGTCGAGCGTCAGGATCCCGAGGTGCTGAGCCTCATCCGGATCGCTGGCGACGATCCAAACGCGCGCGCCATCCGCATGATCCCGGCAGTGACGGCGACGGAAACGGACGCCTTCGCGGCCGGAGGCTACGACGACATATTTGCGGCGGCCGACGACGTCGGAATGCCCGTGTTCCTGTTCGTTGCCGGCCATGTGGAGCTGATGCCCCGCTACCTGGAAACCTTTCGGGGCGTGACTTTCATCGTCGATCACTGCGGCATGCCCATGGAGGCCGGTATCGGCATGCCGGACGCGGATCGTCCGGATGGCGCCTCGGCCCACCCAGGACCTCAGGTCGCCTATTTCGACCAGGTACTGAAGCTGGCGGAACATCCGAACGTTCTGCTGAAGTGGAGCCACGCCCAGGGAATGTTCGGCGAGCTGGACTATCCCTCGCCAGGCTTGATCCCCCACCTGCGGCGCGCTATCGATGCCTTCGGTGTGGATCGGATCATGTGGGCTTCCGACTATGGCGGCAACCAGTCCGGAGAGACCTGGGCGCAGCTGCTGCACTACCTGCTGGACAGTGATGGCGTGACTCAGGACGAAAAGGCCTGGTTGTTCGGCAGGACGGTGCGGACAGCGCTCGACTGGGCGCGCGGCACGAAAGACGACTGAAACCATCCGCCGGATCGGCCCGTGATGAACGGATCTCGAGCCGTGCATCCAGGCGTGCCCGGGGGTACCCTGGGACATCCATCCGTTACCCATGCAACGATGAATCTCAGAAAACTGCGTGAAGCCGAAGCCCTCTTCCTGCAGCGCTATCCGGGCGGGTTTCAGAATGAGGAGATGCAGAAGGTTCTGGCCAAGCGGCACAACGTCGGGAAGCTCTCCGAGTTCGCCGCTAGCGCGCTGGCAAAGAAGAACTTTGCAAAACCGGGCGCTTTGCTGGACGACATCGTGAAGATCGTCAGCCGTTCCTCCATGGTGTCCATGTTCGAAAAGCCGAAGTTTCGTGATTATGTGAACGGGCTCGCCAGAGGTGACCGCGAGATTCTGGTGGCCGGCTACAAGCGCCTGCTGCACGGTAATCAGGAAAAAGGCTTCAACGACGTTCTGGACGTGCTGAGCGAGGGCAAGCTGGCGAAGTGGAGCCTCATGACGATTCACCTCCACCACTTCAAGCCTCAGGAAGAGGTGTTCGTAAAGCCGACGACCACCAAGAACGTTATCCGCCAGTTCGAACTGACAGACCTGGAGTATAAGCCACGCCCGAGTTGGGCATTCTACGAGCGCTACCGCGCGATCATCGGCGAGATGAAAGCCCAGCTCGACCCCACCCTGTCACCCAACAATGCAGCCTTCACCGGGTTTCTGATGATGAGCACGGCGGTCGATCAGTGAGACTCGTACCCGCCCCGTTCCCACCTCTCGCGAATGGCAAATTTCTGGATCTTGCCGGAGCCGGTTAGCGGAAACTCGTCCACGTGATACCAGAGCTTCGGTGTCTTGGTGGGCGCCAGGTGCTCACGCAGATAGCTCTGCAGCGCTTCGTCGTCCGCCGGCGCATCCGGGTTGGCGTCGCGGATGAAGGCAGCCACCACCTCTCCCCATTTGGCGTCCGGCAGCCCGACGACGGCCACATCCGCCACGCTGGGGTGCTCGAACAGCAACTCCTCGATCTCACGGGGATAGATATTTTCGCCGCCGCGGATGATCATGTCCTTCAGCCGGCCGGTGATGGTGGCGTAGCCACGCTCGTCCATGCTCACCAGGTCACCGGTATGCAGCCAGCCGTCTTCGTCGATGGTTTCCGCCGTCTTGTCGGGCATCTCGAAGTACTCCAGCATCACCAGGTATCCACGGGCACACAGCTCACCGGACTCGCCTGTTGGTAAGATCTCACCGGTCTGCGGGTCGATGACCTTGACTTCCGTTTGCGGCAGCACGGGGCCCAGGGTGCCGGCCTTGTCCTCGGGCGTGTCGTCGGGCTTCATCAGCGTGATCGCGGGGGACGACTCCGTCTGCCCGTAGATGATGGAAAATTTCACCCCCAGCGTGGACTCGATGCGGCGCACCAGATCCGCCGGCACCGTGGCTCCACCTGAGCAGACGCCGCGCACCCGCTCGAGATTGCGCCTGCTGAAGTCGGGATGCTCAATGACGGCGATGAGCATCGTGGGCACGCCCAGCAGGTGGGTCGCCTGTTCGTGCTCCAGAAGCTCGAGCATCAGCCCTGGCTCGAACTGCACCATGCAGACCAGCGTCGCGCCTGCCTGGATTGCCGACAGTACCGCCAGCACGCAGCCGCCGGTGTGAAAAAGCGGCATGGGATTGACGTAAACATCTTCGTCCGTGACCCCGAACCGTTGGCCGAACAGCCTGCCGTTGTTGGTGATGCCCCGGTGATGCAGATAAGCCCCTTTGGGGAAGCCGGTGGTGCCCGAGGTGTACTGGATCTGCACCGGGTCGTCCGCCTTCACTTCCGGCAGAGCCTGGTCCGGGTCCGCCGATGCGAGGAAGGCGGCCCAGTCCTCGAAGGAAATGAGCTCCCGCAGATCCGGCAGGTCGGCGCGCACTTCTTCAAGGTATCTGCCCATGGGATTGCCGCGAAACGCAGGCAGGTAAAAGATGCCGGAAGACCGTGACTGCGCCAGCACGTAGTGCAGCTCTTTCGGCTGATAGGCGGGGTTTACGGTGACCAGCACGGCCCCGGCCAGCGCGGCGCCGAACTCCAGCACCACCCACTCCGGTATGTTCGGGGCCCATACTCGAATCTGGCCGCCAGGGCACGAGCCACGGTTTCCGCATCCGCAAGCAGCTCAGCATAGGTCCAGGTTTTCCGCGCCTCGGACGGCGAGATGCCCTCGACCAGGGCCATCCGATCCGGGCATCTGGCTGCGACCTCCCGCAGCACGCCACCCACGGTGGTATCGAGTATGGGCTCGGATGTGTCTGCCGGTACGTAGCTCCATTCCGGCAGCCCCCTGGCTGTCCCCACGACAGCTTCGCTCATGTCACTCCCCCGCAGCATGTTGCAACTCGATAGGATGCGCCGGATGGTCTCACCCCCTTGCACGGCCTTGCAGAGTGCAAGCCAGCGCATACCGGCGTAGGCTTGCAGTTCACGGAAAAAGGACCCTTCAGGAGCATCCTATGATTCAGCGCCTCGCCTTCGGCCGGACCGGCCACGACTCCACCCGAGTGATATTCGGCGCCGCGACCCTGGGCGCCATGCGACAGGAGAAAGCGGACGACGTGCTGGCGATGATGCGCGCCGCGGGCATCAACCACATCGACGTGGCGCGCAGCTACGCTGATGCAGAGCTGCGGCTCGCCCCCTTCCTGGCCGATCACCGCCCGGAATACTTTCTTGCCACCAAGACCGGCCAGCGAACCGGTGACGGCGCCCGCCGGGAGCTGGAGGAGTCTCTCGAGCGCATGGGCGTGCAGCAGGTGGACCTGATACAGCTGCACAATCTCACGGACAAACCGGGCTGGCACCAGGCCATGGCCGACGACGGCGCGCTTCCCGCGCTCATCCGCGCGCGGGAAGAAGGTCTGGTCCGCTTCATCGGGGTCACGGGACACGGCACCTACGCCCCGGAGATGCACATTCAAAGCCTGGCGCAGTTCGACTTCGACTCGGTGCTGGTGCCCTATAACTTCTCCATGCGCCAGAACCCCGACTACCTGGCTGACCTGGAGGCGCTTATTCGTCTTTGCAGCGAAAAACAGGTAGCGGTGCAAACTATCAAGGCCATCGCGCGACGCCGCTGGAAGGAAGCGGACTCGGACAAGCGCTTCTCATGGTACAAGCCGATTCGAGAGCCAGAGGCCCTGCAGCGAGCAGTTGCTTACGTTCTTGGCCGACCGGGGCTGTTCCTGAATACCACCAGCGATGCGACCCTGCTGCC
>CAMYJX010000014.1:0-11185 GCA_947258825.1 uncultured Pseudomonadales bacterium | reverse complement strand
CGGAAGAAACGCTTCAAGCAAATCCCGCCAGGGAGCCTGAGCCTTCAGGCTCGCGAGATTCGCCACCACGCCACCGAGCGTCCGGTCGATGAAGATCATGTCGCGGGGGATCTGGATGTCGGTTGTGTCCTGCCATCGGTCGCGGCCCAGATCAAAAAACCGCGCGTAAAGCTCCGGATCGTGACCGAACCGATAAGGTTCACGCGCGCTGAATATTTCGTCAGCGAGATCGAAAATCGGCTCGACCAGCTCGAGCTCCAACGGTCCGCCGCCGCTCTTGTGGTAAACGCCCATCCCCTTGAGAATTTGTGGTATCTCTGCCCGACGCGAATCCAGCACCGACCTTATCAGCCTCGCGTAAGCGTCGGCGAGCGCGGGGGGAACGCGCTTCATGCAACCGTAGTCGTAGACCACCAGCCGACCGTCCTCGCGAAACCCGAAATTGGCAAAGTTGGGATCGGCATGAAGGAACCGATGCTCGAGCAACCCGCGCACCACAAACCGGAACAGCACGGCTCCCCAGCGGTCCTTGAGCGTCGTGGGATATCGCTTTGAACAGGCCGCGGTTGGATCTATCGACTCGACGAACTCCATGGTCAGCACCCTGGCGGTGCTCGCTTCGCTGACGATGGCCGGAACGACGATCTCCGGAATCTCCGAGTGCAGGAACGCCATCTCCCGCATGTGCTCTGCTTCTTGCTGGTAGTCCAGCTCCTCGAGCAGCCGGTCACGCATCTCGTCCCAGAGCGGATCGAAATCGATGCGCACGAACATGCCGATCAGCGCGCTGAAGAACGCCTTGAGGTTCTTCAAGTCTGCGCGCACGACGTTGTCGATGTCGGGGTATTGCACCTTCACGGCAACCGAGCGTCCATCGTGGAAAACACCGCGGTAAACCTGGCCGATGGACGCAGCAGCGAACGGCTCACGTTCGAGGGAGCGGAACAGTTGATCCGAATCCGGCAACTCGGATTGAATCTGCCGGTACATGGTTTGAAACGACACCCGGGGTGCTGATTTCTGCAGCGTGCCGAGCACGGCAGCGACTTCCGGCGGCATCATGCCCTCGTGGAGGCTCAGCATCTGCCCGACCTTCATCGCCGCGCCTTTCATCTCGCCCAGCGTTTCCACGACGCGGCTGGCGTTCTTGAGCTGGTTTTCCAGCCGGCGCATCTGCTGAACAGGATCAGCCAGCACGAAGTTGCGCGCCTGCTGGGCAGCCACCGACACGCCTACCCGGGCGACGAGGCCGCTGAGCCTGGCCGCTCGAAGAAAAGCCGAGGTGATGAGATCGTCACTCATGGGGAGGCGAAGCTCCGATCGCCGGCGGGATCAGTGCTCTTCCCAGCCGCGCGGAATCGCGCCGGGATCTCATTTCGTCTCAAAGCGCTGGGCAAAGTGCCGGTTTGACGAAAGTTGGCGGCCTCCCCGAGCCCTGCGCGGCTTCAGGCCGTCGCCTTTGTGTAGGTAATCGGCACCTCTTCCAGGCCCCGTAACAGGACATTCGGCATGTACTCCAGTTCCTCGTCCGGCACGGCCAGCCGGATGTTCTCCAGGCGGTCGAACAGGACTTCCCAGCCGATGGTCATTTCCAGCTTGGACAGGTGCTGGCCAATGCACACGTGGGTACCAAAGCCAAAAGCAATGTGGCGACGCACGTTGCTGCGAGTCACATCGAAGGCCATTGGCTCCGGAAACACGTCTTCGTCATGATTCGACGAAAAATACTTCAACAGGACCATGCTCCCCGCAGGAATCATCACGCCGCCAAGCTCATAGTCAGCCTTTGTGACTCGCCACATGTTGGAGGTAGGCGACGCGAGACGCAGAGATTCTTCCACAAGATTGGGAATGAGCGATCGATCCGCTCGTATCATGGCTTCCTGCTCTGGATGCAGGCAAAGCTGACGAATGCCCTCGGCGAGCGTTGCGGTAGTGGTTTCGTTGCCGGCAACCAGAAACTGCGTGCAGTAGGAAAGCTGCTCTTCAATGGTGAGGTCGCGGTCCTCATACTTTGCATTGGCCACCAGAGACAGCAGATCCCCACGCGAGTTGCCTTTGCGTTCGTTCAGCGCCTTGGCGAACCAGTCATACTCGGCCGCGATTCCTTTCTGCGCAGCGATCAGAGCATCTTTGTCGGCAATCTGCGAAAGCACGGCGACGTTGTCCAGCGTCCATTGAAACGCCCGGTCGAACTCCTCCAGCGGCATGCCCAGCACGTGCATGATCACCGACAGCGGCAGCGGACGAGCAAACTCCTCGACGAAATTGCAGGAATCTTTCTGCGCCAGCTTGTCGGCCAGGCTGTTTGCCAGGTCACGTATCCACGGCGCGTACTGGCTGAAATTCTCCGCGACAAAGAAATCTTTCACGGCATCCCGATAGATGCGGTGCTCCGGATCATCTATGGTCAGCAGCGTACCCTTGCCGAGGTTGTAGGTTTTGCCCATTTCCGCCGCGACATCCGGGTCCATCTGGGGGCCCGCACCAAGCGCCAGAGTGAACTCGTTGGAAAAGACGTCCTTGGCTTTGTGTGCTTCACGGACAAGCGCGTACGTTGATACTATGTACGCGCCGGTCTGCGGATCCTGGTATACGGGCGCCTCGTGGCGCAGCGTCTCGTCAAAGTGGTAGGGGCACTTGAGCGTCTCTGGATCCATGAGCTTCATCTCAGCCAGGCTTTTGGCCGTTGCAGAATCTGATGGCATGAGTATTCTCCCGTGGATTGCGCGTTCAGACGCCAGACCGCGATCTTAGCTCAGGTGTGCCTCTACGCAAAGACAGCTCGGCGTTCATTCCTCGTCCAGACAACCTACATCACTGGAGATCAATATGAGTACGTCCCCGGAGCAGCTCGAAGCGGCCGACGCCGCCCCTTTGGAAGAGATCGATGTCAGTCGGCCTGAGCTGTTCGAAAACGATACGTGGCAGCCCTGGTTCGCGCGTCTCCGACGCGAAGCACCGGTCCACTATCTCGCCGACAGCGTCAACGGCGCCTTCTGGTCCGTCACCAACCATCGTCTGATCAAGGAAGTGGATGGCAATCACCAGGTGTTTTCCTCTGAGGCGGGTGGCATCGCAATCGTAGACCCTGTTGCGGGTAATCCCGAGCAACTGCAGGGGGAAAGCTTCATTCAGCTCGATGAACCTCGACATGCCCCACAGCGGCAAACCGTTGCGCCGGCCGTTGCGCCAAAGAACCTCGCCGAGCTGGAGCCGCTCATCCGGGAACGCGCAATCGATATCCTCGAGAACCTGCCAGTGGGCGAGACTTTCAACTGGGTTCAGGAAGTGTCCATCGAGCTGACCGGGCGCATGCTGGCCACCTTGTTTGATTTTCCCTACGAGGACCGGCACAAGCTGATTTACTGGTCGGACATAACGACCGCAGTCCCACAGGTCACCGGCGACGACAGCATCGACATGAGCAAACGATACGAAGAGCTGATGCAGGCTGCTGGTGTTTTTTACCAGATATGGGCGGAGCGCGCTGCCGCGCCGCCGAAGTTCGATCTGATCTCCATGCTTGCTCATGGTGAGAACACGCGAAAGATGAACGAAGACCCGGGCCTTTTCCTGGGCACCCTGCTGCTGCTGATCGTCGGCGGAAACGATACCACCCGCAACAGCATCAGCGGCGGCGTGATGGCTCTGAATCAGTATCCGGGGGAGTACCAGAAGCTGCGCGACAATCCGAAGCTCATCCCCAACATGGTATCCGAGATCATTCGCTGGCAGACCCCCGTCATTCACATGCGCAGGACCGCCCTCGAAGACTACGAGCTCGGCGGGCAGAAAATCACAAAGGGGGACAAGGTTGTCATGTGGTACCTGTCGGGCAACCGCGACGAGGATGTATTCGATAACGCCGACCAGCTGATCATCGATCGCCCCAACGCACGATCGCACGTCGCCTTCGGTTTCGGCGTCCATCGATGCATGGGCAATCGCCTGGCCGAGTTACAGCTGCGCGTGCTGTGGGAAGAAATCATGAAGCGATTTCACACCGTGGAGCTGGTAGATGAGGTGACGCGGCTGCCGAACAATTTCATACGCGGAATAAAAGACGTGCCGGTGCGACTGCACCCTCTCTAGCCCCGGAGGGGCGACTTCACTTCAGAGGTTCGCCGTTCTCGTAAACAGTGCCGTTCACGCGAGCACGACGTTTTTCTCCGGTTTCGTCCTCCAGGCCGGCATACTTCGGGGCCGTCATGTAGCGCGCAAACCAGTCGGCCAGCAGCGCATCGTCGTCCAGCGCGCGCAGCAACAGGCTTCTCACCCGCTGAACAAACTCGGGAGCAATGTCCTCCGAAGCCATGGCGATGCTCAACGGCGGGTCCGAATAGCGCAGCTCCTGATCCTGGGCCAGCAACTCCACGGCAAGATCGCCCAGCAACTCGCTGACGGTGGGCGAACGAAAACCTATCGAATAGGTGAGACACTCGGTTAAGGCAACGCCCCAATGGCCTACCCGCGGCGGGAGGTAGAGCATGTCTCCCGGGCCGAGCGTCCACGCCTGGGACGCTTCAAACTGCTTCAGGATGCGCAGATCCGTTTGCGGCAGAAGCGCTGCTTCCCCGTCGAGCACTTCGGTAATGTCCCATCGTCGCTCACCCTGCACCTGCAGCAGAAACACGTCGTAATGGTCAAAATGGGGGCCGACGCTACCGCCAGGAACCGCGTAGCTGACCATGACGTCATCGAAACGCCAGGGCGGCAGAAAGCTGAACTGCTGAAGCAGCTCCTTGACCTCCGGTACCCAGAGGTCGACGGCCTGCACCAGCAGCGTCCAGCCGCGTCCCGGCAGCGCCGTGAAATCAGATTCCTGGAACGGCCCGTGTCGTAACTCCCAAAGATCAGCGTCGCCACGTTGCAGCACAACACGGGATTCCACATCAGCATCCAATGCCAATCCTGCAAGCTCATCAGGAGAAACGGGCGACCGATACTCGGGCAACGCGCCGCGCACCAGCAATGGCTGACGTTGCCAGTATTGGCTAAGAAACCGATCCGGCGACAGATCGCCCAGAACACTCATCGCCGTTCACCAAGAAACCGCTGCTTCTAAACGAGCAGAGCTGCAAAAGCCTCCAACTCGCGCGGAATGTCGTTACCGGCTGGCTGATAGGCTACCTCCGTGGCGCCGCCGGCTTCCAATGCCGCCAGGCGGTCACGCCAGGCTCCGTGATCCAGCGCCAGACCCTGGGCCTGCAGGACTTCCCCCGTGACAAACGGTTTGTCTCGCTCGTTCACCGCGATGAGATGTTGATCATGGAGAGCCAGGTGCCGCTCTTGCTCTGGAATCGCCTCGTAGACAGCGGCCCATTCACGGCCGCCGGGAAGCGCATCCGTTTGCCCGAATTCCATTGCGAAATGCAATCCAACCGCTGCGCCGTGACCGGCAGCCGCAATGGCGTGCTTGGAACCTGGGGGTTCGCCTTCATCCAGCACCGTGCCCATGATCAGGACCGGGTTTAAGGAAAAATCTGCCTCAACCGGTTGAGTAGTGAAGATACCGTCTCCCAGCTCCCGAGCCGCGGCGATCCCTTTGGGACCCGCGGCGGCAATCAAAATGGGCACGTCAATGGGACGCGGCGCGCCAAACCCATCCGGATGCATCATCTCGATGAGCTTGCCTTCCCACTCCACCCGCTCACCATTGAGCAGCCCACGCAGGGCTTTGACATATTCCCGAACATAGGACCAGGGCAGCGGGCGGTGCCCCAACGTCAGCCGGCCGGTAAAACCTGAACCAACGGTGATTGCGACTCGATCCGCGCCGGCCAGATCGACCAGCGTGGCGATGGCCGCGGCGTTGGTCATGGGATGACGCAGATTAGGCACGAGCACTGCCGGCCCCAGGCTAATGCGGTTGGTGCGCTCCGCCGCTCTGCACATCTGCACCCACACGTCGGGATATAGCGCGGGCGAATCATAAAACCAGGCCCTTTCGTACCCCAGACGCTCAGCAACAACCGCGTGCTCGTGAGATTGGTTAGACGTAGCAAATGCGCAAGACAGCTTGAGAGCCATGGCAAATTCCTGATGAAGACGGGTGCTTAGCCGCCAGGGTTGAATTCCGGGAAGATCGCAAACGTGGTTTCGTTGGCAAGCCGTTCGATTCTGGCTTTCTTGAACGGTGCATATTTCTCAGAGTTGTACAGATCACGTGCAATCTCGGCGCTGGGAACCTTCACCACTACGGTCCAGTTCCCAGGCCAATTCCCCTCCAGAACTTCGGCTTCCGGGGAGGCGACGATTATTTCCGCGCCCACCTCGGCAAACATCGCCCCAACGGGCATGCCGTACTGCTCAGCGTACGCCTGATAGTCCTTAACGTCGATCATCGCGATCATGTAGACAGGGGTAGTCATGTTTAGGACTCCCTAGCTCCCAGGTGCCGTTCGTTAACGTTTTAACCTTTGCTTTGCAAAGGTTAAAACGTTAACGAACGGCACCTGCATAGTAACTACCGGTCTGCAACCCAGGCTGCATGAAACCCGTGGGGGACACGCTGCGGGATCTTTATCCTTGCAACGGGCTCTTCCTCAAAGCGCTGCGCGTCGAGAATCTGACATTCGCTGTTGCCACTGTTTCTGTCGTAGACAAAGCAGATAACGTACCCATCGTCTTCGGCTTTCGCATTCCGGCGTGGCGCGAACACCGCTTCTCCGGATTCACAACCGTCGCCAAACTGGTGGACCTGGATCTCGCCCGTCTCGTTGTCGTACTTCATCTCGCCATCAAAAGTGGGCATGGTTCCGAGCCGGAATCTTGCCGCGTAGGTGAAGCGATTCTTCCGTCCGACCAGGTCGTCGTGAATCCTCGGGAAGTCGCAGTAGTAGTCCCCGTCCAGCGCTTTCGAGGCAACCTCTCCCGTGCTGAGGTTGAACCGCCATTCGTGAAGTTGCCCGAGCTGCTCGCGGACGTCGCTGCCTTCCGCAGTTACGATCCCCCCACGATTCGATCGGCAGGCCTGGAAGACAATCTCGTCCCCTTCCTCCCACGCGTTGGCGACGTGAAACAGAAAGCTTTCTTCGATGTCGAACCAACGGATTGATGTGTCGTCGCCCATCCGCGGAACAATACCGATCCGACAGCCGTTGCCCGGATCCCAGTCGACCAGGCCCCCGCCAGCCATCATTTTCTCCAGGTCGAAGACCAGAGGCAGGTCGGGGAAGATGGTGTAGTGCTCGGTAATGCCACAGTCATGCATCATGATCGGCTTGGGAATGCTGATCTCTGTGGTATGAGACGCGCGGTCATCGGTTCCGACCACAGAATAGGTCAGAAAAGGTGGGGAGATTCCGTACCCGAACGTCATCATCTCACCGGACTGCACATCCACTTTAGGGTGGGCAGTGAAGTTGTGGGTCAGCGTGCCATGGAAATCGTGCTCGCCCTCGGTTTCCAGCTCAGGCAGAGATACCCGGTAGGGCGTGCCCCCTTCCATCATCGCGAACAGCTGATTGTTGTGGAATACCATGGCGGTATTGCCAGTATTCTTGGTACCCGGCATCTCGCCCTTGGCCAGATAGTCTCCGAACATATTGAGACCGGGGTAAATCCAATGCCCTTCTCGACGCTCTTCCCGCAAGCCGGCTGAGTCGATGAACCGGTTTCGATAGGTCGCAGTGCCACCAGAGATGTGCACTCCGTGGATCATGCCGTCACCATCGAAAATGTGATAGCGGTCCGGGTCCGGCACATAGTAGGGATTGGGACCAACCCTGAGGAAGTTGCCACTGATGTCCGATGGGATCTCGCCGATTACTTCCATATCGGTGATCGTTACCTCTTCATAGACAGGCGCGTTGTTTCCCTGCAGGTGTGGGTTCTTGGGCTCCTGAATGACCGCTTCGGACATGTTCGTTGCTCTGAGTTGGAATTTCCAAAGACCATATCACAGCATGGGAGCGGGCCAAACAACGAACCGAAGACGGGCTCGCTCTTCGGTAAGGACGAACCTGAAACCACCCCCTAGTGCGCGTTGCGACCTCGCCGGGACGTGATATGGTTACGGGCCGTTCAATCCAGAGAAAAACAATGCCCCAAGTCGACGATTCAGAAAAAGACCAGTTCTTCAGCGACGTTGACGAGGCCTGCAAGAAGGCGGTCTGGTGCGCCATAGCAACCGTTGATGGCAGCGAACCTCGGGTCAGAATCGTACATCCCACCTGGGACGGTGACACCCTCTGGTTTGCTACTGGTCCAGACTCGCCCAAGGCCAGGCACCTACGTGCCAACCCCAAGGTTGATATTCAGTATCAGGTTGCCCCACCCGACTTCGTTCACGTGATGGTACGAGGCACCGCCGAGCTGGTCTCCGATCAGGCTGCAAAGAACCACGCCTGGGACGCCATTGACTACGATTTGACCCAGTTCGGCTCGACCGGTCCGGAAGACCCGAATTTTCTGCCCGTGAAGATCACCCCCACCCGGGTCGAGCTGTCGGAAATGTTCGGCTCCACCAACAAGCGGGTCTGGCGGGTCTGAAAGACTGACTCGAACACTTCCAGGAATGCGCGCTGAACCTGCAGACGCTTTGTATTTAGAGGAGGCCCCTGGCTGTCTGGCTATTCGGAGGCGGCCTACCCGGCCGACGCGGCGGCCAGGCCTTCCGGCATGGCGCCGCTGACCAGCTCTCCACCTTTGATCACCGCCTGCATGTTCTCCGGTTGAGCCAGCACGCCGATATCAGTGGATGGATCGCTGTTGACAATCAACAGATCGGCGAGTTTACCTGGCGCGATCGTGCCAAGATCGGAAAAGCCCGTCATCTCACCGCCGTACAGCGTGGACCATTTGATGAGCTCCAGGGGCGCGATGTTGGCGTGCTCCGCGTAACAAACGAGCTCTTGCGCGTAATCACCATGCGGAATCTGCCAGATTCCGAAGTCGTCACCTGGCACGAGCTTGACACCGGCATCCACCAGCTTGGGGAGCAGCCCGCAGATGTTGTGAAAGTCTTTCAGGTCGCTGTGAAAGCCGAACATATTGCCACCCAGCTCGGCGGCCTTCAGCAGGACGTACGCGCTGGGCAGCACGAAGACGTTGTGCTCGAGGTAGGCTTCGATGCATTCGTCGTCGGTTTCGTCACCGTGGTCGATGATGGATACGCCCGAGCGCACGCAGTCGAGAATCTGCTGCTTACCGGCAACGTGGGCGCGCACTCTGGCACCATGCTCGCGCGCTACTCCTACCACGGCCTGGATTTCCTCAGCGCTCATACACAGGCCCTCCGGCGCCCCGTGACCGCCGCTGGCGAAGATCTTGATGATCTTTACTCCGCGTTCCAGATCGAATAACACACCCTTTCTGAATCCATCCGGGCCCTGGCTCATGCAAAGCTCTTCGTCTTCCATGACGCTCGCCGCATCCATGGCCGGCATGTAGTTACGGCTGCAGGAAACCAGCCTTGGCCCCACCACCTCACCCGTATTGATTGCCTCGGCGAGCTCGACGTCGATGTTGTAGTGAGTGCCCGCGCTGATCAGGCTGGTATAGCCGCACTTGAGAGCAGTCTGCACGTTGCCGAGGGCAAGGAACGCCTGCTCCACCCCGGTGGCTGTCTGGGAACCACCCTCCTCGCCGTAGCCGCGGTAGGCGGCGTGGTAGTGGCCCATCACGAGCCCGGGCATGAGCGTACGCCCCTGCAGATCGATCACTTCGTCCGAAGGGCCGGATGTCACCGAATCCGAGGCTCCAACGGCGGCGATTCGGCCATTCTGCACCGCCACGCAGGCGCCGGATTGGGCTGCGTGTTCCCCGTCGAGCAGATTTGCATTGGTGTACAGGACTCTGGACATGGCTTACCTCCTTCAGCGGGGATCTGCGGCTCGTTCGCGACTCGGTTCCGACTCGGTTCCGACTCGGTTCCGACTCGGTTCCGTTTCTTAGCGCGAATGCCCTGTCGCTGTCCAACACTATTTTCTGCTCGAGGCCCTCTTTGGCAGCGGGTGGCCGTCGTCAGGCGCATCCCGTCGGACCGTTCATTCCCTGCCGACCAGATTAATCAGATAACCGATGGCAAAGAAGGAAAAAGCAACGAGGCTGATGGGCGGCAGCCCTCCGTGCCAGCCTGCGGGCTCCAGCCAGCCTTCAAAGCCCATGAAGAACAAGTGCAGCCCACCCAGAACCAGGGCGAATAAAAGCACTTTTCGCGACGTGATGAATTGGATGAACGCGGTGTCTTCCCGAAGAAACGTCTGAAAGCTGAGGTTGTATCCCCAGAGAAAAACGAAGCCCAGCACGCCAAACAGCATCGCGAGGCCGCCGAGCAGGGTCAGCGTTCCGTCTTCGACAAAGAACTGAGCATAAACGGCGGGGCTGAACAGCATGAAGCTCATCAACGCGTGAATCAGAACCAGCAGAAAGCCCGTCATGCCGAGGGCCTTGCGCGCATTCAGCCAGCCCCATGATACCGGCACACCGAGGTTGTTCAGCGGCCCCAGCGTGAAATTGAGAGTCAGCAGAATGAAGCCGGCAAGACACAGACCCTTGTTCAGGATGAACATCGGGAAGTCTTTCCAGGGCACGGGGCCCGCAATGTGATAGCGCAGCACCGCGTACCCGATGGCCAAGAGCAACGCAACGAGGATGATCACGCCTGCCGAGTTCTTTTTCTCCATAGCCAGGTCATTCATAGCAAGGGACCTCAAAATATCGGCTCACAGGGATCCGGCGCGCAGCGCCGAGCGCCCTGGCCCCGCGGAGCCGCCTCGATTCGGGACGCTCGTGCCAATTATGGCTATAATGCGGCCCAAAAATTTGAGCCAGTTAGCTAACAACCCGCTCTGATAATCCCCGCTCTGATAATCAATGTAATCAGGTAAGAAATGACAGACCGCAAACTGAAGATCGTCTATACCCTCACCGACGAAGCACCGGCACTCGCCACCTATTCACTACTGCCGTTCATCAAGAAGTACACCGAAGCCGCCGATGTCGAAGTCGAGCTGAGCGACATCTCGCTTGCGGCCCGCATTCTCGCAGCCTTTCCGGAAAAACTGAAGGCAGATCAACGCGTTCCGGACGCCCTGGCGGAACTGGGCGCGCTGACCAAACAGGAAGGCGCCAATATCATCAAGCTGCCCAATATCAGCGCATCCGTCCCCCAGCTCATCGAGGCGATTGCCGAGCTGCAATCCCAGGGGTATGACCTCCCGGATTATCCGGAAGAGCC